>NZ_JBVJWV010000001.1:525618-640618 GCF_055602105.1 Streptomyces sp. NPDC037421 | reverse complement strand
GTCCTTCTGCGTCTTGCCCTGCACCTGCCCGGAGGCGAGCTGACGGTAGGCGTCGGCCACCTGGACGTCCAGCTGGGCGAGGTTCTCGTCGACCTCGCCCCTGGCCTGGTCGGGTACGGAGGTGAGCCGGTCGCCCACGTCCGGGCAGTCGATGGTGGCCGTCACCTGCCCCGAACGGCCGTCCTGCCCGGCGCTCGCGTTGCCGGCGACGACGGCGACCCCGCCACCGCCCAGCACCAGGGCGGAGACCACCGCGAGGAGCTTGAACCGGGGGCGCCTGTGGCCCTTGTGACTCATGCGATCACTTCACTTCGTTTCGTCGGTCGGACATCTGAGGGGGCGCGGCCCCCTTGTGGTGGACCGGGGTGGGGGAGGCGGGCGCCGGGCTCGCGTCGGAGACGGAGTCGAAGTCGACCAGCCCGCTCTCCTCCAGGACCGTGATGTGGTCCAGCACGGTGGCGTTGGCCGAGGTGGCGAGGGAGCGCACCATCGAGTTGCGGGTCTGCGCCCGGATCTGCGCCAGCAGGGCGAACACCTTGCCGTGCGCGCGCCGCAGCAACTGGATGAACAGCCGCTCGTACTCGGCGTTGGGGGCGTTCGTCAGCTGGTCCAGCCAGTCCTGCTGCTGGGCGCTGGGCTGGTCGGGCAGGTCCATGCCGAGGGCCTGGCCGACCTGGAGCACCTGCCGGTCCAGCTCGGTGTGCCCCTCCACCAGGTGCATCCCGGCGGTGCGCACCGAGGGCCGGGTCCCGCGCTGCTGCGCCTGCCGGCCCGCGGGCAGCTCCCACAGCCCGGCCAGCCGTACCTTGCGCACGAAGTCCCGGTCGGCGGCGGACAGGGGGCCGTACGCCGTGCTCATGGTCCCGGCGCCGTCGTCCTCGGTACCCGGACGCGCGGCCGTTCCCGCCGCGGCGGCCGAGGCCCGGTCTCCGAACTTCGACACGGGGATCAGCAGCGCTATGAGCGTGACGGCCAGGGCGGTGATGACCAGACCGCTCCCGATCGTGTATCTCGTGGCCACCGACAAGCCGCTGACGGATCGCCGTCGCAATGACAGCACAGTGCCTCCTCGCTCCGTGGGCCGGCAGGAGGAGCGGGGCGGCAGCGGCGGCAGGCGCCCTGCGGTGCGCACCCGAACTCCTGGGGTGCCACGGGACGCTAGTGCCCCGTCCGGGGCCGCTGCGGAAGGACCATCACCATCGGATAAACATCCGGGCGAGCCCTCGGGGGGCTGCTATCTTGCCGCGGGCCGCCGGTCGGGCGTGGTGTAGGCGAAGTTCAGCGCGACCCGCCGCAGCCCGGGCCGGCGCAGCCCGGTCACCTGGTGGGCGGTGGTGTCGGCGCGCAGCAGATAGCCGTCGCCGGGCCGGTGGTGGGCCCGGCGCGCGACCTCGTCCGCCGCTGCGGGCAGGGCCGTGCCCCTGGGCCCGTACTGGAGCAGCCCGCCGTCCCGGGCCGAATCGGGTGCCTCGGAGAACACCACCAGGGCCAGCGGGTGGCCGTGGGTGTGCTCGCCGTGGGCGTCGTCGTGCCGGTGCAGGATGTCGATCACGTGCCGTTCCAGCGGGTCGGCGACGGGCACGGCCTCCAGCTCGGAGATCGCGCGCACCAGCTCGATCAGCGCCGGGTCGTGGTAGACGCGCGGGATCAGATCGGACTCCTCGGCGATGATCCGCCCGCCGAGGGTGGTCATGGGGCGGGGACCCTCGCGGTCCTGGTGCTCCGCCATCGATTCGAGGCGCCGGACCTCGCGGCGGAGCAGCACGAGCCGGTCGGGCGGTACGAGCCCGGGGAGCGGTACGTAGCCTTCCGCGGCGAAGCGCTCGCGCAGGCCGCGGTGGTCGGCAGGCAGAAGCAGCACGATCCGGTACTACCCCGCGCCGAGCGGCCCCAGACGGCCCGTCGGCCAAGGCCATCCGGTCGGCCGCAGGGTCAGTGGCCCTCGCACCCCGGACACAGGTCGAGCGGGTCGCACAGCATGACGACCTGGTACGGGCCACCCTCCGGGCGCTCCGTGCCGTGGGGCGCGAACCGCCACTGGGACGGCTTGACGTGGCGCGTCCGGTCCCGCTTCTCCACGTGGGCGTGCAGGGTGCGTGCGGCGGGGTCGTTCGTCTCGACCATGACCTCGTCGGCGGCGAGCGGGAAGTGGTCGTGCAGCAGGCACAGGCCGAAGCGGTCCAGGTTCCCGTGCTTGTCGAGGACCTCGACGAGGTCCCGCACGAACGCCGCGTCCGAGGGCCGCAGACCTTCGGCTTCCTCGAAGCGGGGGAGCGGCTTCCTTGCGATGGCTTCCTTCGGCTGGGTCATGACACGTCCCGTGGATCGTGGGCAGGAACCCCCGATCCCATCCTCGGCCGTCGACCGGTGTTCTGCAATCCGGATGGCGGCGGCCGGGCGGGTGAGGGCGGGGTTTCACGGCCCGCGTGTCCGGATGGAACGGGGCCCGGGGCGTGATAGGGGTCCCATGACGGGGTGCTGAGCGAGGCGATGCGGCGGACGGGGCGCGATCGTGAAAACCCGGTGGTGTTGTCTGTTCCTCCTGCTGATGGCTGTGGTCGTGGGGTGGGGAGGAGTGGCACAGGCGCGCGGAGCGGTCCCTGACCCCTGCCACAGGGACCGGCTGAAAGCCCGCAACGTGTCTGCCAAGATCGATTTCGATTACCACGATCGTATTTACGCCCAGGTGACCTCGAATTTGACCGTCAGTGTCTCGGCGGATGAGTGGCCTCTTGCCGGATTTCTGGCCAGCAGCGAGGCATCGCTTGAATATCAGACGGCCATGCGCTGCCTGCTGCGTGACGATGACGAACAACCTCGGAATCGCGAGTGGCGTTACCGTGATCCGCTGGTATTGGTGCGGGGCAAAACGGTCACCGTGGATTATGAGGCGACTGCCTGGATTGAACAGAATCGAGGATTCCGGCTCGGTCCATGGGATATTGGCGTCGATCCGAAGGGCGAAAAATGGGTCGTTCATCTTCTGCCGCCCAAGGCGCTGCTGAATGCCAAGTGGGGGCAGATCGAGGTCAAATTGAAGGGGCTCGAAGCCCATGACATCTTTCCCAAGGTGGCATCTGCCGACTCGGTCCGCTTGGTATGGTCCGATCCAAAGCCCGTCTGGGTACAGGTCTATGTGGATCCGCCCTGGCAGCGCTCGTTCAACGTGGGTGAGAGGTGGGGGTCGCTGGGATGGGCGGGTGTCGCCTCCTGGTGGGTGTTCACCTGGGGTTTGATCGTGCTGGCCGTCTACCGCACCGCGCGAGCGCAAGCCTCCGTTCCGTCCGGGCCGCAGGGGCGGAGCGTCCTCGCCCGGGTGGTTCTGCTCTGGGTCGTTTTGAGCGCCGGGGCAGTGGTGGCGCTGTATCTGTCGACGTCGCACCCGGCCGCGCTCAGTCAGTCCTGGCGTTACCTCGCCGCCATCGCGCTTGGTCTTGCTCTGGTGTGTGTGGCCCGACCGTGGTGTCGCATCGAGCCTTCCCCTACCGCGGAGAAGCCCGGAGTCGAGGGCGGGGGGAGCGAACGCCGTCAGGCCTGGGCCGTGATCGTGACCGCTTCAGGCGTGGCGGTGTTCGGCTTCTTGCTGGTCGTCGCCGTCCGGTTGCCGCGGGCCGACACTCCCCATTTCGTCGGGTTCGTGCTGCTGGCGCTCGCTGTGCTGTGGCTGTGGTTCGCCGCGATGGCGGCCTGGGCTTGGCGCTTCGCGCGGGAGGGGGACCTGGTTCCGCGCTCCTGGAGCGCCGCGTGGGACAAGGCGCCGGTCCGCTGCACGGTGGCAGTGGGGGCTCTGCTGGCGGCTGCGGCTGCGGCCCTCGTCGCCTCCTGCTGGTGGACGCGCGAGCGCCAATGGCGGCGCGCCTACTGGCTCATCGATCCGTCCGGGACCGTCCGCAACGAAAAGCGGCTCCAATTCGTACAGGAGGCCGCCTACATCGGTCTCACGTGGGTCTACGCCTACGCCTGGCTGCTGGCGGGTCTCGCGCTCGTCGCGTTGCTGCACCTCCGTGTCAAGGCTCGGCGAGAGCGGCCTGATGACGGGAATCAAGGGATCTCGATCGGGCCGGCCGATGCCGATCTCCTTCTGACCGCCGCGGTCTTCGCCTTGGCCGTGGGGTTGAGACAGGTCGAATTCGCCGGTTCCAACGTGCTGTTCGGTCTCTGGCTCCTGATGATGGTCGCCTCCCTGTATGCCGTGGTCGCGGCCGGTCGGCGGGTTTCCGTCCTGGGGCGAACGGGGGAGCAGTTCTGCATTCGGAGGCTGGGCACGAGGCGGCGTCGAAACCTATTGCTTGTGAAGGCCCATGAATTCCGCAACCTGCATCATCAGATCTACCACTTGGACCGTGGCCGTGGAGAGGGGGGCCTGAAACGCGAGGAGCTGGAGACGAAGCTGGAGGGGATCCATGCATGGCTGTTCGACGGGTGGGGCCGGGGGCGTCCGCCGGCCCAGATCTCCGTGCTGGACACCGCTCTCAGCTGGGGACCCGGTCAGGACTGGTGGGACAACGCCAAGCATGCCGCGCGCCTGGCCTTCTGCTTCGGGCTCCCGGCCAGTGTCGCTCTGGTCTGGCTGGGATACCTCGGGGACCCCCGTATCCGGATGGCGACGTTCCAAAGCCCCAACGGGTTGCTGGAGATCGCGGCGAAGTTCCTCGCATGGCAGGTCGCATGGGCCGGTGCGGGCCTGGCCCTGGGGGCGCTGTGGCGTCTGCTGCCCGGGCGCCGCAGCCCGGTCCGTGCGCTGAGCCTGACCGCCGCCTACGCCATCCCCATCTGCGTCGGCGCCTTGATCACCCAGATCACCGACACGGAACTGGGATACGTCTTCCTGCACGTCGCGCTCATGCTGCTGGTCCTGACGCTCACCAGCATCTGGATGGACATGGCGACCTTCAGCGAGGAGATGAAGTTCTGGCCCAGTCGCGTCGCGTTGCTCCTGTCCGTCTACCAGCTGCGCGGCCTGTCCACGCAGGTCGCCTACCTGGCCGCCCAGCTGGCGATCGTCGTGGGCGTGTGGCGCAGCCTGGCCGGCAGCGACTCCCGGCCGAAGTAGGGCCCGCCCCCTCAGTCCAGCGCGTCCCGCAACCGCTCCTCCACCGTCTCCACCAGCCCCGCGATCACCCCGTCCGGCGACGGGCTGTAGTGCGGCACCGCCCACCGCGTGATCCGGGCGTCGATCAGCGCGGGCCGGCCCGAGGCCAGGGCCGCGCGGAAGGCCTCCTCGAACTCGGCCAGGGTCTCCACCCGGTAGCCCTCCGCCCCGCACGCGCGCGCGTACGCCGCGAAGTCCGGGTTCCGGAACTCGACCAGCGCGGACTCGCCGTACGTGACCAGCTGGAAGAGCTTGATCAGCTTGAACTGCCCGTCGTTGAAGATGACCCAGATCACCGGGATCTCGTTCTCCACGGCCGTCATCAGCTCGAAACCGGACAGCGAGTAGCACCCGTCGCCGCAGCCGACGACCACCGTCCGGTCCGGATGGGCGACCTTCAGGCCGATGGCCCCGTTGACGTGTCCGGCCATCGGCCCGAAGGAGCCGGCCTTGCGGAAGTTCTGCCCTTCCTCCAGCTCCACGTAGTACCCGAGCCACGCCAGATGGGCCCCCGCGTCGGCGAGCAGCACCCCCCGCGGCGGCAGCATCCGGCCGATCGACTGGGCGAGCTGCCCCGGGTGGATCCCTCCCGTCAGGTGGGTGATGTGCCGGGCCTCGTAGTCCCGCCCGTCGACCTCCACCGGCGGGACCTCGCCGACCCTCCGCTCCAGCGCGTCGGTCAGCGCGGCCACCGCCGGCCGAGCGTCGGACAGCAGCGCGTGGTCGGGCGGGTAGGCCTTGCGGAACTCGCCCTCGGAGATGTTCACGTGGATGAGCACCTTGCCCTCGAACAGGTCCGGGCGGTAGTTGAACGTCGCGTGCTGGTTGAGGGAGTTGCCGACGCACAGCACCACGTCCGCCTCGCGGAAGGCCTTCCACGCACTGGAGTGGCCGCTGTCCGCGAAGACGCCGACCGCGAGCGGATGCCCCTCGGAGACGATGCCCTTGCCGTCCAGGGTGGTGAGCAGCGGGATCCGGAAGCGTTCGATCAGCCGCTTGACCTCGGGTCCCGCCCCGCTGCGCACCGCGCCGAAGCCGACGAGCGCGACGATCCGCCGGCCCCGTGCGAGGGCGTCCGCCAGTACGTCCGCGATCTCCTCGACCCGCGCGGGATCGGGCAGCACCGGCGCCACGTCGAGCCCGACCGGCCGGAAGTTCCGTACCTCCACGCCCCGGTGGGTGAGGTTCTCGGGTACGTGGATGTGCACCGGTCCGGGCCTGCCCTCGAAGGCGGTGTTCACCGCCTCCTCCAGGACGTCGCAGGTGTCGGCGGCATCGGTGAGCAGGAAGGACTTCTTGGTCGTGGCGGCGAACATGGCCTGGGAATCGGGCGTGCGGTTCAGCCCCGAGGTCTCGTTGAGCGAGCCCCATCCGCGCCATTCCATCGAGGCGTACCCCGAGACGGCGAGGACGGGATAGGAGTCCGACATGGCCACGGCCAGCCCCGAGAACAGGTTGAACGCGCCCGGCCCGGCCGTCGCGAAGCAGAACCCGAGCCTGTTGGTGTACATGGCGTAGCCGCAGGCCATGAACGAGGCGGCCTGCTCGTGGCGCGTGATGACGGGCCGGATCAGCCGCGAGTGCTTCAGCGCCAGCATCAGGCCGGCCGCGTTCTCCCCGGCACCGCCGAAGGCCGCCCGCACCCCGATGCCCTCCAGCCCTTTGACGATGGCCTCGTAGACCCTCATCGCCTCTCCCTTCCGGTGGGGCTACCCGTCCCAGTGCGCGGCGTGCCGGCGGTGAGCCTCGGTTAGCCCGCCCCGGAAGAACCGGTCGTAGTACTCGGATTCGACGTGGTGCGTCTGCAGCCAGACGCCGGGCACGTGGATGGCGTCGGTGTGCGCGGGGAAGCGGCCGTGGGTCTCGTGGATGTACACGCAGATGTCCCGTGCGCAGTCGATGACCTGCCGGTCGTACTCGCTCGCCTCCGCGAGGTAGCGCTGCGCGTAGTCGTCCTTGTAGACGCGGCCGAAGAGCTCCTTGTCCGCGTAGACGCCGTCCTTGCCGAACTTGGACCGGACGACGGAGTCGACGGCTTCCGCCATCGACGGGTAGTGGGGCGGGCAGGCGGCCTTGATGAGGTGTTCGCCGCCGGCCCGCAGTCCCACCGGGTGGGCGCGCAGGGCCGCGTACTTCGGCAGCGGTACCTGCCAGCGCAGGACGTCGAGGGGGCGGAACCTCGGGGTGACGAAGTCGAAGCCCAGCATCCGGCCGTAGGCGCGGGAGAACTTGGGGTCGCCGAGCATGATCTGCGGGCTGATCGTGGCGTGGATCCAGGCGCCGAGCCCCATCGCGTCCGCGACCAGCATCATGTTCTGGAGCAGCAGGTCGGCTTCGATCTGGGTGCGCATCGGCCCCAGGGCGCCGAGCGGCATCTTGATGCCGGGGTTGAGGAAGCCGTTCTCGACCCACTTGCGCACCCCGGCCGGGCGGTAGAAGTTGCGGTCGTCGACGAGGGTGGGCCGGGCTCCGTCGGGCTGGGTGAGCAGGTACATCAGGGCGTTGACGTACTGGTGGGAGAGGTCGACCACCGGCAGGAACAGGGTGGTGCCCGGCAGGTTGGACAGGAACCGGTTGGAGTCGAGGTAGGCGGGGAAGTCGCGCATCCCCTCGGCGACGTCCAGCCGGTGGTCCAGTACCCGTACCTTGGCCAGGCGCGCCCGCTCGACCAATGTGTCCGGGTCGAAGGGACGCCCCGGGGCGGGCGGCAGTTTGCGCAGGTAGTACGTGCCACTGTCGTTGATCATGAAGAAGTGGGTGGCCTGCGCGTTGTCGGGGCTGCCCGCGGTCCGCCCGGTCATGTTCAGGTTCGGCTTCGCCATGATCGGTTTGTGGTCGCGCGGGTCCTCGAAGGGCCGGTCGGGCATGGTGAGCCCGGAGGAGCCGGTGAGCGCGATCAGCACCGCCTCCTCCAGCTCGTCCAGCGGCCGCGGCCGGTGCGGGGAGCTGTAGCTCATCGACCCGGCGGGTACGGAGGCCCCCCGGCTGACCCGGTGGGTGCGCCGGCCGAAGACCGTCTCCAGCAGCGGCCGGGCGAGCAGCTCTTCCAGGCCGGGGTGGCGGCGGCCGGGGCCTTCGGGTGCGGACATGGCCTCTCCCCGTTCAGCCGCGGCCGTCGTGGTTGCGGACCGGCTGGACCGGGCGCCAGGGCGCGAAGGCGCTCGCCCCGCGCGGCAGGACGCCCGCCAGCTCGGGGCAGTGCCGCAGGATGACGCTCGTCATGCCGTTGCGGGCGATCCAGTCCATGCCGAGCGGCGTGTAGATCTCGGGCCGGAAGTCGACGGTGAGGAAGCGGTCGCTCTGCAGCCGCCGGCTCGCCATCAGGATGAAGACGCGGAAGGCCGTGTCACTGAAGCCGAACCCCGCGGGCGGGTTCTCGGCGAAGAGCCCCACCACCGTGTCGACGTCGTCCACCGAACGGTAGACGTCCCGCAGCCGCGCGACCGTCTCCGGATCCTGGGACAGGTCCTCGAACCGGCGGATCCGCGGCTTGTGCAGCCCGGCCCGGAAGTCGTTGTAGCGGGGGACGCCGCGGCGGCGGGTGCGCACCAGGTCGACCACGGACAGGTCGATCACCTCCCCGTCGCGCCGGAACGCCTGGAGCGAGCGCGGGAAGTTGTGCAGGGTGATGGCTCCCGGGTTGGCGATGCCCAGCGAGTAGAGGGAGTCCACCAGACCGGTCTTGCGGATGAGCGGCTCCGCCGCGGCGCCCTGGAGGTCGTCGAAGCCGAGGGTGTCGAGCCGGCGGCCGAAGCGGTGGTCGACGAACTCGTAGTCGTCGGGGATCAGCGGGTGCATCCGGTAGACGGTGACGAACTCCTCCGTGAGGGCGTACGGGGCCCCGTGGTGCTCGGGCAGGGTCCTGGGGATGCCGCCCTTTCCGTTCGCCTCCAGCAGCCAGACGCCCAGCTGGTCGAGCCAGTTCTTCGGAGGCCCCTCCCAGTTCGTCCGCATCCCGATGTCGAGCGTCTTGGTGGCGAGGATCGCGGGAGTCCACTCCACCGTGTGGATCTTGGCGATGAGGGCGGAGACGACCAGCCGCGCCGTGTGGTAGATCCGGTCCTCGTCCAGGTGCGGGTACTCCTGCCGCAGGGCCTCGCACACCGCGTTGTGCTCGCGGGCGAAGAGGGTGTGCACGGCGCTCAGGCCGAGCCACCAGTTGTCGCTGAACCCGGTGACCGGCAGGCCGTCCGCGCTCGTCGGCAGGTGCCCCCGCTCCAGCCGCAGCCCGGCGCCGCCGCCGGGCTCGCGCAGGGACGTGGCGACGGCCTGGTCGCCCCCATACACCTCCGAACCGTCCCACCAGTGCGACACGCCGCCGGCGAACACGATCGGCGGCCGCCCGCTCCCGGCCGCGTCCAGCGGCTCGTCGTCACCGAAGCGCATCACCTTCTCGCGCGGTCCGCCCGGGGTGTTCTGCCAGTCGGTGCCGGGCGGCAGCGGCACCTCGACGCTCCTGGTGCCCACCGGGAACCGCTTGTGGTTGACCCAGTCGTGCACCTGGAACTGGATCCAGGCCGCGGCGATCACGTTCAGCGACTTCGCCGGGATGAAGGCCTCGCGCCGCAGCAGCTCCCTGCTCACGGTCACCGGGTTCGGGGTGTCGAACCGGTCCGGCCGGTACACCGGCGGCATGGAACGCCCGAAGGTCGCGCCGACGGCGCCCATCCGGGGCTGCGACAGGTCGTTGTGGCTGCCGTCGTAGCTGCGCCTGACCAGCAGCTCCTCGTCCACGGGCGGCTCCACCGGCCCGGCCTTGGGCGGCGCCTCGTGCGCCTCGGTGTCGATCAGGTTGTGCCGGCGCAGCGTCTGCCGGAACGCCATCAGGTTCAGCAGCGCGACCGGGGTGGGCAGCCGGTGCCACGGGACGACCCGGTTCACGGAACGGAAGGCGGCCCGCAGCGGGGTCCCGAGCAGGGCGTTGCGGCGCGGCTCCACGGTCACGAAGCGGCGGCCCAGACGGTGCGCGCTGCTCGCCTCGTAGGCGAGCTTGCGGGCACGGTTGAGGTTCCCCAGCGGACGGAAGCCCTCTGCGGTGTGCCACGGGTTGAAGGCCAGCAGGTCGACCCGGGCCTCGGCGGCGCGCGCCTCGGCCGTGTGGACGTCCTGGCGCGGGACGGTCAGCGTGGCCACGGGCACCACGGGCGCGTCCCGCTCGCTCCACTCGGCCGCACCGTCCTCCACCGGGGTGCGCCGCGGGTCGACGTAGCGCTGTACGCACAGCTCGAAGACGACGTCCCCGGCACCCAGCCTCCGCGCGAGCTCGCGCCGCAGGCCGTCGGGACCGGCCGGCGGCCCCGCCGGGGCCGGGGCGGCGCCCGGAGCGGGCCGCAGCTGGTAGCGCACCGGCCCCGCGCCGCCCCACAGGATCGCGCCCCGGCTCCAGTACGTCTCCAGCGCCAGGCTGGACACGGTGCGCCTGGTTCCCGCGATCACGTTGCGCCGCATCCGGCCCGCCGTGGACCAGCCGACCGCCAGGGGCAGCTTGACGAACAGCGCGAACCCCTGCGCGGGCCGCGACTCGGCGCCCGCCATGGCCTTGGCGAAGGCCACGAACTCGCGCGCGTCGCGGGCGTGGGAGACCGGGAAGCTGGTCATCAGCAGATCGTGGGCCTCCTCGGGCCCCACCTCGACGCGCAGCGCCGCCCCGCGCAGATCGGGCGCGGAGTCGGGCCGGCGGACCCCGCTGGCGTTGGACAGCCGGACCGTCACCGGGTACTCGGCCCCGGGCCGGGCGAACCCGGTCCGCAGCGGCTCGGGCAGGTCGTCGCGGAACCGCAGGCGCCCGTTCTCCACGCCGAGGACCGCCTTGGCGTGGAAGGTCCGCTCCAGGGCGGCGGCGCCGCTGCGCCGCTTCACCTTGAGCTGTACGCGCAGGAGCTCCTTCGCCAGCCGCTCGAAGGCCAGCCGCTCGGTCTCCGGGCTGCCGCCGACGTAGCGCTCGTACCGCTCGACCTCGTCCATGCGTGCCTCTTCACGAAGGGGGCTTCCGGGGGCTTCCTTGCACTCCCCACGACGTTTCCCTACGCGCGCGGCGGTGTCGTGCGGAGCGGGGCAGACGGGTTCCCGGCGTGGCCCCTTCGGGTGGCCCGGGCCCCGCCCGAAGGCGCACCGGGGGCACGGAGTGGCGTCCGCGCGTCCGGGAGGGGCAGGCTGTACTCATGAGAGCGCCCTTGCGCTCGCCCCCGGGACCGGGAGCCGGCGGTCACCACCAGGTCCTCTTCGTCCTCGCGGAGTGCGTGCCCTTCGCGATCGCCCTGCTGGTGCTCCTGATCGAGCTCACGCCCGCGCACGTCGTCTACACGGGGCCCCTGCTGGTCGCGACACCCGCCCTGGCGGCGGTGACGACGGGCCCCAGGGGCACGCTCGCGGCGGCGGGCGTGGCCGTGGTCGTCAGCGTGATCACCGCCACCCACAACCACGCCTGGGGCGGCCAACAGGTCTACACCAATTTCCTCGCCCTGTCCCTGGTCACGGCGGCGAGCTTCACGACGAGCCGCGCCGCCCGCACGCGCCGGGAGAGCCAGCTCAACCAGGTCCGCCGGATCGCCGCGGCCGCCCAGGAAGTGCTGCTGCGGCCGGTTCCGGACCGGCTGGGCCCCGTACGGGCGGCCAGCATGTACCTCGCGGCCGAGACGGGCGCGCAGATCGGCGGCGACCTGTACGACGCCGTCCAGACCCGGTACGGCGTCCGGATGATCGTCGGGGACGTCCGGGGCAAGGGACTGCCCGCCGTACGGGCGGCGGCGGTCGTCCTGGGCGCCTTCCGGGAGTCCGTGCACTACGAGGAGGACCTGGTGGAGGTCATCAACCACTGCGCCGCGGCCCTGCGGCGCGACGCCGCCCTCGCGAGCGCGAGCGCGAACGCGGAGACGGATCCGGCCGACGGAGCGGACGCCCTCCTGGAGGGGTTCGTCACCGCACTCGTCGCCCAGATCCCCGACGGACCCCACATCGAGATCGTCAACCGCGGCCACTGCCCACCGCTCCTGCTCCACGAGGGCAGGGTCCGCCCCCTGACGCCCGGCACCCCGCTGCCACCGCTCGGCCTGGAGGAATTCATCACCGGACCCCCCCTCCGGACGGAGAGCTACCCCTTCACCCCGGGCGACCGCCTCCTGCTGCACACCGACGGCGTCCTGGAGGCCCGCGACCGGGACAGCGTCTTCTTCGACCTGGCCGGCACCATGTCGGCCCTGCGCCACCACCCCCGCCACGCCTTCCTGGACGCCGTACGCCAAGCCCTCCTGCGCCACACCCAAAGCCGCCTGTCGGACGACGTGGCGCTCATCCTGGTGGACCGCCACGAACCCGACGGCCGGTGAGCGCCGTCAGCGGCCGATCAGCTTGTGCAGGCCCACGGTGGCCGCCCCGAAGCCGGTCAGGGCGGCGAGCAGGGCCCCGGCGGCATTGCCCGTGGACAGCGCGGTGAGGACGCCGACGACCGTGCCGATGAAGGCCGCCGTCAGCAGCACCAGGGCCGTTCGCTGGCTCACCAGGGGCTCCGTGTCCGGAGGCGGCGGGGGCGGAGTGGTCATGCGGATTCCCTTTCACGGCCGCTGCGGACGGTATAGGCGTATCTGGGCATGGCGAAGAGCTGGCCGAGGATCCATCTCCACCGCTCGCCGCGCGTCGGGAGGTCGCCCAGGTAGGCGGCCTGCTCCTCCAGCCATTCGGCCCGCTCCTCCGCGGGCAGCAGCAGGGCCCCGAGCTGGAGCACCCGGCCGCCCGGCTCTCCCGTGCCGTTCGCCCGCTTCCCGGGCCCCGCCGGGACCATGTCTTCCTGCGGTGCGTCGGTGCCTCCAGGCCCGCTGGTTTCGCCTTCCCCGCCCGGGTTCGGCTCGGCGGTCATGGTGACGTCGCCGGAGTCCTGGGGCAGCGCGGCGCGGAAATGGGCCGCCTTCCGGGCCAGTTCCTGGGTGAGGGCGATGTTGTCGAGGAGCATGATCCCTTGCCGGACCACGAGGCCGAGGACGACGGCGCTGCCGGCGAGGAGGACCGTGCGGTCGACGCGGCCGCCGTCGAGGACGCCGTAGAGGATCCCGAGGGTGCAGGCGGCCGCGGCGAGGTACGGCGCGAGCGCGGGCAGTGAGGCACCGACCGGGCGGGCCTGCGTCCGGACCCCGGGCAGCGGGGGAGGAGCCCCGGCCGTGTCCGTCCGCCGGGAGCCCCGGAGCGCGTTCGCGATGAGGAGCGGGCCGCCGAACCAGGCGGTGTCGTGGAGGGGTGTCGTGATGAGCAGGTCACCCACCCCGATCGCCGCCAGCGCGGCAGCGGCCGTACGGGCGGCCGGGCGGCCGCCCCCGGAACGGCGGACGTGCAGGGCGAGCGCCATCCACACGAGGGCGGTGTCCAGCAGTGGACCGGCGGGGGCGAGCACGGTGTGCTGGACGGCGCCGGCCGGGGACAGGCTCCGGTACAGCGTGAACAGGGAGCCGCCGACCAGACACGCGTCGAGTGCCAGGCAAACCCAGCCGTTCCTGGTCAGGGGCCGTTCGGCCAGGAGGAGGAGCCCCGCGGCGGCGGGCGGTGTGAAGCACAGGAACAGCGGGCCGGAGGGGTCCGGCCCCGCTGTGCTGCCGCCCGGCGCGGTCCCGTACCAGCCCGAGACGAGGTGGCCGAGGGCCGCGATCGTGAACGACAGGGCGAACAGCAGCCAGGCGGCCCGGTAGCGGCCGTCGTGGCGCCGTCCCTGGCGGAGGCAGGCCGCGGCGGCGGTCGCGGCGACGGCGCTCAGCGTGAAATCACCCGTGACGAGGGCGAGTTGCCGAGAGCCCCAGCCCGAGGCGGAGCCTGCGGCGTGGCCGGCGCAGGCGGTGGCGAGAAGGAATGGCGCCACCCGCCCGCCGGGCCGTGCGGTGCTCACGGCGCTACGGCGGTCACTCACCGGTGCCTCCGGCCAGTCCGGGGCGGGCGAGGCCCGGCAGCGACGTCGCCGGCGCCGCGGCGCTCGCCTCGGCGAGGGCCTGAGGGGCGAGGACGGCCCCCTTGGGGCTGATGCGGTAGAAGCGGCGGCGGGGGCGGCCCTCGGCCTCGGCGATGGCGTCCTGTTCCCAGTACCGCTCCACCCAGCCCGCCTGGCGCAGCCGTTCGAGGATGGGGAACAGCGTGCCGTTGGGCAGGTCGGTGCGCCGCGACAGCTCCAGCCCGTACAGCCCCTCGGCGAGCACCACCGAGCGCTGCCCGGTGTCGGCGCCCTGGCCGAGGAGAGTGCGT
This sequence comes from Streptomyces sp. NPDC037421, assembly GCF_055602105.1. Lineage (NCBI taxonomy): Bacteria > Bacillati > Actinomycetota > Actinomycetes > Kitasatosporales > Streptomycetaceae > Streptomyces > Streptomyces sp. NPDC037421. Next base: position 626,310 of record NZ_JBVJWV010000001.1, on the reverse strand, counting down.
AGCAGGGTCTGCGTGTGCAACGTCAGCTTCACGTCCGGCATGGCGGCAATCTACTTAGGTAGAAGGCAGGCCGTCTACCTAAGTAGAAACATCCGGCAGTCTGAACTGGCGTACTAAGAACGCCAGTTCACCAGGCACTCTCCCGGCCGGCCGTGGTGAACCAGCCGAGGGAGCCCATGGCGCGGCCGCTCTCGACGCCGGGCCGGTAGTGGTTGAAGTAGAGGAGCCGCAGGAGACGGCCCCGGCTGTTCGCCCCGGTCTTTTCGAACGCCTTCTTGAGGTGGTCCCTGACCGTGTGCGGGGAGATGCCGAGCTGCCGGGAGATCTCGGGGTCGGACAGGCCGTAGACGACGAGCCGCGCGACGTCCTGCTCGCGCGCGGTGAGGTCGTACGCCTCCATCAGGATCCCGAGGGTGTGCTCGGGGCGGCCGGGCTGGATGATGACCGCGACGCGCCCGGCCGTGTCCATGCGCGAGGCCGTGAGCGACACCCACCGGCCCGCCCCGGCGTGCACGCGCACGGATGCGTCGCCCGTCGCACGGGCCCTGCGGGACGCGTGGAGGACCGGCTGCGGGATCCGGCCCGGCCCGGTGGGACTGCCGCCCAGCCGGTCGAGCCACAGCTGCCCGGACGGGGTGACCCCGTCGATGCCGCCGTCGGGCTCGAAGGTGAGCAGTCCGGGGGCGGCGGGGTCCTGCGAGTCCGCGGCGGCGGCGTCGTGGCGGAGGTACGAACGGCGCAGCCCTTCGGCGACGGCGGGCGCGAGCGACTCGACGGCCGCGACCTCGTCCTCGCCGAACGGCGCCCGGTCACCGCCCCGGTGCAGGACCAGCGCGCCCCACACCGTGTGGCGTCCGCGCAGGACCACGCGCATCTCGTCGCCCATCCCGGTCGGACGGTAGACGTCGCGGTAGCGGCAACTGGCGTGCGGGCGCCGGTGGGTGGCCTGCCACAGCCCGGCCGCGAGCCGGCCGGTCCTGACCAGGTGGGGGAAGTGGTTGACGTCCTCCTCCCCGTACTCGATGTCCAGGAGCCTGGGCAGATGGGTGTGCGGAACCCCCTTCTCGTGGAAGCCGCCGGTGTGCATGAGCGTGGCCGGGTCCAGGGTCAGCCCGCACACCCCGTCCGCCGCGACGACGGCGGGGATGATGTCGTTGAGGCCGCTGAACAGGGTCATCGGATCCGGCAGCCCCAGGCACAGCCTCTCGATCCTCGTCCGGGCCCGGCGCAGCGCGGCGCCGCTGGGTAAACCTGAGTTCGATCGGGTCACGCGGGTCTGTTACCACGTCGCCTCACCCGGCGAAACCCCCGACTTCTGGGGATCCAACGCCACCAGGACCCGTACTAGCTTTCGTTGCACGCAAGTCCGAGAAGAGCCCGACGAGAGTCCAACGGGAGGACACATGCAACTGCGCAGCAAGGCACTCGGTTTGGCCGCCGCGACCGTCACCGCCGCCGGCCTGGCCCTGGTGCCCGCCACAACGGCCTCCGCCGCTCCCGCCGGAACGCAGAGCCTGGCCTCGTGCATCGGGCACTACGCGAACACGGCGTACTGGATGGACTGCACCGGCGGTTCGGAAACGAGCTGGGCCCGCATCGCGGGCCTCTGCGGTCCGACGTCCGGGATCGCGGTGTGGAACTGGTCGAAGTGGTACCGGATCAACCCCGGCGAGAGCTGGACCTTCGGCGGGGAGTGCAACGTACGGGTCTGGGGCCAGCGCGTCGAGGTGCGGCCGTACTGACCGCGCGGCCCTCACGGATCCAGGGGAACGGACGGCAGGCGCCCCTCCGTGAGGGCCGAGCGGAGCGCGGCGTGGTCGATGACGCTCTGTTCGGCATAGCGGGCGGCGAAGACGGCGACGGCCCGGTCGAAGCTGTCCTTGCCGCCGAGGTAGGCGGCGATCGCGATCCGGTCGCCCGTGCGCGCGTGGGCTCGGGCAAGGACGCTGCCGCACAGCGCGGCGTAGCCCCGGAGCATGCGGGGGCCCATCGAGGCCACGTCTGCCGAGCCCTTCATGTCGCGCAGCTGTCGCCAGTAGAAGTGGCGGCCCTCCGGCCCGGTGGCCCAGCCGAGGAAGATGTCGCCGGCCGCCTGGAGCATCCGCTGGCCATGGACCACGCGATGCCCGGCGTGCTCGTGCGGGGAGGCTCCGAGATGGGGCTCCAGCACGGACGCGGTGGCTTCTTTGATCTGGAGGAAGAGCGGGTCGTTCGTGTCGCGGCCGGTGAACAGGGCGATGAAGCAGCGGGTGCCGACGCTGCCGACGCCGACGACCTTGCGGGCGGCGTCGTGGAGACGGAACCGGTCCAGGAGCGTCCGGCGATCCTCCGGAAGGGTGCGGCGGTAGTCCCTGAAGACCTGGTGCAGGGCGTCGTCGTCGACGGTGCCCAGAGGTTCGAGCAGGGGTGGGTCGTGACGGATGCGGAGGCGGCCGTCGACGACCTCGGTGAGCTTTCCGAGCGCTTGGAGACTGGTACGGCGCCGGGCTCGTGCGAGGCCGGCCCGCACCCGCTCGCGGTGGCGCACGCGTACCAGCGGCAGGACGTCGTCGGTGTCCACCCGTTCGTACCAGACGGCGAGTTCACCGAGGCCGGCCAGGCGGCGCATGTTCGTCCTGTACGACCGCACGCAGGCGAGAACGGCACGCCGGGCCGACGCGTCGCCGTGGCCGTTGTCCAGCGAGGCGAGGGCGACGCTCGCCGCCAGCCGTCCGACGTCCCATTCGAAGGGGCCGCGCAGCGTCTCGTCGAAGTCGTTCAGGTCGAAGAGCAGCGTGCGTTCGGGTGAGGCGTAGAGCCCGAAGTTCAGCAGGTGGGCGTCGCCGCACAGCTGAACGGTGAGACCGGTACGGGGTCTGGCCGCCAGGTCGGCCGCCATGACGGCCGAGGCCCCGCGGAGGAAGGCGAACGGTCCGGCCGCCATGCGGGCGTAGCGGAGCGGAAGGAGTTCCGGTACGCGGTCGGCGGCCTGCCGTTCGAGGATCTCCACCGGGTCGGCCCGGTCGACGGCCTCCCAGACGCCGTGTGCCGAGCGCGGGACGCGGTTTCGTGCGGCCCGGCCACGGTCGGCCCGTTCGGCGGGCGAGCGGGGGTTCACCGCGCGGGGGCGGTGCCGCCGACGAAGGCCGGCCGGCGGGTCGGTCCGGTGGCGGTGTTCTCGTTGCCGGTCATGGTCGATCGTCGCCCCTCGGTCTCCTCGGCCGACGCTGCACGGACCCTCCAGGGGTAGCACTGCCGGACGGCGCGCCTTCCGGTCTGCGCGCCTCTCGGCCGACCGCCGCCCGCGCGATCACCCGGTCGGCGCATCGCACGGTGAGCCGACTGAACGCGCGGAACTGCGGCGCCACCTGTCCAATGACCGGGAAGCGGCCTTTCGCCTCGGTCGTCCTCAGGGAGCGCCATGAGTCTGCCGTCCGGGCCGCCCCCGGCCCCGGGACGGCGCCGGGAGGGCCACCCGCGAGAGACGACCCCGGAGGAGGCAGGATGCCCGGCTCCGCTGACGGCCCCGCCCGCCCCGCGGCACGGGAAACGCACCGGCGCGGCGCGCTGTTCCACCGGCCCACGCGCGCCCTGCGCAGGGACCTGGCCCAATTGCTGTGCGCGGTGACCGGGCTGGTGCTGGGCCTGCTGTCACCCCTGGTCACAGCGGGTCCCCTGGTGGCCGCCGGGCGCGTGGTCAGCGTGTTGTTCACCCTCGGCTTCGGCGTGGTCAGCCTGGTCAGCATCATCTACTCGATGCTGTTCCTGGTCGTACAGTTCTCCGCGAGCACGTTCACACCCCGCCTCGGCCTGTTCCGCGACGAGCCGATCGTCTGGCGGGCGTTCGCCTTCACCGTCGGCGTGTTCGTCTTCTGCATCACCTCGGGCCTGGCCATCGGCACCCGCGAGAGCGTCTCCGTCTTCGTCCCGTGCGCCGCCATGATCCTCACTCTGGTAGCCCTCGGCCTGATGCGGACGCTGCAGATGAAGGCGTTCCACTCGATCCAGCTCGGCCACGCGCTGACCGCGATCACCGACCGCGCACACCGTCTTCACGACGGCCTGTACCCACACCCGTACGCCCCGCACGGGACCGCCGCCCCGCAGTCCGGGGCGACCGGCGCGGGCGTGGCCGTCCGCTGGGCCGGACCGCCGGCCGTGCTCCAGGGGATCGACGTGCCGGCCCTCATGGCCGTCGCGCGGGAGAACGACTCCACGGTCGCCTTCCGGGTCGCGCCGGGTGCGACCCTGTCGGGGGGCATGGTGCTCGCCGAGGTGACGGTGCCCGGTCCGGCGGAGGCGGAGCTGCGGGCGGCCCTGTCGACGGGGGTCGAGCGGACCTTCGGCCAGGACCCCGAACTGCCGTTCAGACTCCTCGCCGACATCGCGCTCCGCGCCCTGTCTCCGGCGGTGAACGATCCGGCCACGGCCGTGGAGGCCTTGGAGCGCCTTGAGGACCTGCTGACCCGCCTCGCCGGCCGCGACCTGGACGTCGGCCGGTTCCACGACCACGCGGGACGGCTGCGGGTGAGCGTCCCGGTGCCCGGCTGGGGCCGGTACGTCCGGATCGCCGTCGACGACGTGGTCATCGCCGCCGCCGGATCCCCGATGGCCTTGCGAGCGATGCGCGACATGCTGCGAAGACTGGCGGAGCGTACCCCCCAGTGCCGTCGTGCCGTGGTGGAAGACCGGCTCCGGTGGGTCGAGCGGACCGGCGGCGAGACGTACCCGCTCGTCTGGACGGCGGCCGAAGGCGGATAGCCCCGTGTGGCGAGCCCCGGAGAGCGAGCCGAGAATGAGACTGCCGGACCAGGTCCATACGATGTCGCCCGCAGGATCCGCGGCGATCCCTGCCCGGGCTGCCCCAGCCCGCAACGGCAGTCACAGCGAAGAGGTGACGCGCGAGCTCGAAGAGCGGCGTCACTCCGTGCACGCCGGGACGCGCAGTTCCCTCCTGGCGTGCCGTAAGGACCCAGGTGATCGCAGATGTGCCGATGGCTCGCCTATTCGGGGACACCCATGCTGCTCGACACCATCCTCTACAAACCCGCCCACTCCCTGATCGACCAGAGCCTGCACTCCAAGCTCGGTGTGGAGACCACGAACGGCGACGGGTTCGGTGTCGGCTGGTACTCGCAGGACGACGCCACGCCGGCGCTGCTCAGAGACGTCGGCCCGGCCTGGAACAACCGCAATCTGCGGGAGATGGCCGACCACGTCCGCGCCCCCCTGTTCTTCGCGCACATCCGCGCGTCGACCGGCACGGCGGTGCAGCAGTCGAACTGCCACCCGTTCCGGCACGGCCGCTGGATGTTCATGCACAACGGCGCGGTCTCCGGCTTCCACCTGATGCGCCGGGACCTCACCATGCTCGTCGACCCCGCGCTGTACGCCGACATCGAGGGGACGACCGACTCGGAGGTGATGTTCTACCTGGCCCTCACCTTCGGCCTGGACCAGGACCCGCCGGCCGCCGTGGCCCGGATGGCGGGAACGGTGGAACGCGCCGGGCACGACCACGGAGTGGAGTTCCCGCTCCAGATGACGCTCGCCATCACCGACGGCGAGAGCATCTGGGCCTTCCGCTACTCCAGCGCGCACGCGTCCCGGTCGCTGTTCTACAGCAGCCGGGTGGACGCACTGCGCAGGCTGCACCCCGACGTCGCGTTCCTGAGGGAGATCTCCGAGGAGACCCGCCTGATCGTGTCCGAACCCCTCGGCGATCTGCCCGGCGCGTGGAACGAGGTGCCGGAGAGCACCTACGGCATCGTCCAGCCGGGCGCTGACGCGATGTACCCCTTCGTCCCAGTGCCTGCATGACACGGCCACCTGCCCCATCGGCCGGCGGGCCGCCGCCGTCCGGCCGGGCAGCTCCCGGAACCCCTGTGGAGGGCCGATGCGCCCCTACCCGCCGATCGCCGAACACGGTCTGATCGGGGACCTGCAGACCTGTGCCCTCGTCTCGTCCGAGGGAGTGCTCAACTGGTTCTGCTCACCACGCTTCGACTCACCCAGCGTCTTCGCGAGCCTGCTCGACGACGACCGCGGCGGCTGCTTCGCCATCACGACCGACGCGGCCCGCCGTCCCCGAGGCGAACCGCCGGACAACGCCGACGTCGTCACCCGCCAGCTCTACATGGCCGACACCGCAGTCCTCATCACCCGCTCCCTCACCCCCGAAGGCGTCGGCGAAGTCATCGACTTCATGCCAGTCCACGAGCCGCACACCGCCACCGACCGGCACCAAGTGGTGCGCATCATGCGGGTGGTACGCGGCACCGTGCGCTTCGACCTGGAGTGCCGCCCGCGCTTCGACTACGGCCGGGCGTCCCACCGGCTGACGTACGACGGCGCCACCGCCCGCTTCGACGGGCCCGGCATCACCGCGCACCTGCAAGCCCTGGGCCCCGTGACCCTGGAGGCCGACGAGACGGACGTGCGGGCGGCCGTGACCCTGTCCGAGGGCGAACGCGCGGCCGTCCTGCTGACGGTCTGCGACGCGGGCGGCGCGGCCCCACCGCCCGCGAGCCCGGGTGACGTGGTCAAGGCGTTCGACGCCGTGCGCGGGTTCTGGCACGGCTGGATCGGACGCTGCGCCTACCGCGGCCGGTGGCAGCAGATGGTCAACCGCTCCGCGATCACCCTCAAGTTGATGACGTACGCCCCCACCGGGGCGCCCGTCGCCGCCGCCACCACGGGCCTGCCCGAGCAGGAGGGCGGCGAGCGCAACTGGGACTACCGCTACACCTGGATCCGTGACGCCTCGCTCGCCGTGCGTGCCATGCGCGACCTCGGCTTCACCGAGGAAGCACACGCGTTCCGGACCTGGCTCATGCGGCGGGTGGGGGACGGCGGAGCTCCCAACGGCGAACCCCTGCAGATCATGTACCGGGTCGACGGGGATCCGTACTTGGGCGAAGAGGTCCTCGACCACCTGGAGGGCTGGCGGGGCGCGGCCCCGGTGCGCGTGGGCAACGGCGCCGCGGACCAGCTGCAGATGGACATCTACGGGGAGGCCGTCCACGGACTCTCCCAGGCCGGCGCGGCCGGAGACCTGTTGGGCTTCGACGACTGGCAGCGCTGCGCAGCCCTGCTCGACTGGCTGTGCGAGAACTGGGACCGCCCCGACGAGGGCATCTGGGAGACCAGGGGCGGCCGGAAGGACTTCACCTACAGCCGCCTCATGTGCTGGGTCGCCCTCGACCGCGGCATCCGCCAGGCCACGGCCACCTCCCGGCCCGGGGACCTGCCCCGCTGGACCGCCACACGGGACGCGATCCTCGAACAGGTCATGACCCTCGGCTGGAGCACGGAACGGCAGGCGTTCGTCCAGGAATACGACAGCACCGTCCTGGACGCCTCACTGCTGCTCATGCCCCTGGTCGGCTTCATCACCCCCAAGGACCCGCGCTGGCTCTCCACCCTCGACGCCATGGACCGGGAACTCGTCTCCGACAGCCTCGTCTACCGCTACGATCCGGCGGCCTCCCCGGACGGCCTCCAGGGCTCGGAAGGCACCTTCTCGCTGTGCACCTTCCTGTACGTCTACGCCCTCGCCAGGGCAGGCCGCCTCGATCAGGCCCGCTACGCCTTCGACAAGATGCTCACGTACGCCAACCACGTCGGGCTCTTCGCCGAAGAGGTCGGTCTCACCGGCGAACAGCTCGGGAACTTCCCCCAGGCCTTTACCCACTTGGCGCTCATCACCGCAGCACTCGCTCTTGACTCCGAACTCGACCGAGCCGCGGGCGTCGCCTGACGCCCGCTCTCCGAGGGGGTGCGCCGCCTTGGTGCTCGACCTTCTTTTCATCGGCTTGGCGGTCACGCTGTTCCCGTTGCCCATCATGGCCTTCGTGCTGGTGGTGTCCGCACCCCGGGGGGTGCGCAAGGGCCTGGTGTTCATCCTCGCCTGGCTGGCGTGTCTCGTGGCCGTGATGGCGGTCGTCCTCCTCCTCACCGACGGGCGGCCGCCACCGCCCCGCTCGGTGCCGTCGGCCGCGGCACTGGTGGCCACCCTGGTCATCGGTGCGGGCCTGGCCGGGTACGGCGAGCACAGGCGCCGCCGGAGCCGCCGGAGCCGCCGGACGACGTCGTCGGCCCCACGGCCATCTGCGGCTCCCGCCCCGTCCACGACCTCCCGGACGCACAACGCCACCGGTTGGTCCGCGGCAGCCCTCGCCGTGCTCCTTCAGCCATGGGGGATGGTCGGTGCCGCTGCCGCCACCGTCGTACGGGCCGACCTCTCCCACGGCGCGTCCTTCCTGGCGCTCACGGCCTTCTGCCTCCTGGCCACCTCCACCCTGCTGGCCATGGAGCTGTACATGGTGTTCTCACCCGAGCAGGCCCAGCACTCCCTGCTGCGCCTGCGCGCGTGGCTGGAACACCACAAGGAACCGGCGATCGTCGTCACCTGCCTCCTCCTGGGCCTGTGGCTCGTCGGCAGAAGCCTCTACCAACTGACCAGTTGACCCCACGACCGTGCCGCCGTGCCCTCGGCGGCCGTCCCCACAAGCCCGGCCATGGGCGAGGAAGCAGGCGAGCCATGACAGAGCCCAGCGCCCGACCCACCGGCTCCGGCAGCGGCCGGCAGCCGCAGGAGGCCGACCGGCTGCGCGAGATCCTCCGTGCTCCCGGCTACCTCAAAGTGCTGGCCTTCGCCGCTCTCATCGGCATCCCGGTCTCGCTGGTCGCGTTCTGGTTCCTCGTGGGACTGCACGAACTGGAACACCTTTTGTGGGCGGACCTTCCGCACGGGCTGGGCCGGGACGCCCCGCCGTGGTGGTGGGCGCTCCCCCTGTTCCTGGTCGCGGGAACCGTCGTCGGTCTGGTCGCCGCGCGCCTGCCCGGCGCCGGCGGACACGCCCCCGCGTCCGGCCTCCACGCCGGCGGGACTCCGCCCGCCTCCCTGCCGGGCGTCCTGCTCGCTGCGGCCGCGAGCCTGCCCTTCGGAGCCGTTCTGGGACCGGAGGCCCCGCTGATCGCTCTGGGTGGCGGCCTGGCCCTGCTCTTCCGTGACCTCACGCGTGCTCCGGCCACCCCGCAGAGCACGGCGCTGCTGGGCGCGGCCGGTGCCGCCGCCGCCATCGCGGCGATCTTCGGCAACCCGCTGATCGCGGCCGTACTCCTGATCGAGGTGGCGGGGGTCGGCGGGCCGCAGCTGTTCGCGGTCATGCTGCCCGCCCTGCTCTCCAGTGGAGTGGGGGCCCTGGTCTTCACCGGCTTGGGACGCTGGACCGGGCTGGAGACGGGAAGCCTCGGCCTCACGCTGTCCACGCCCGTCCCCCGCCTGGACGCGGCGGACGTGCTGTGGACGGTACCCCTCGCCCTCGCCCTCGCCCTCCTCCTGCACCCGGTCCTGAGGGCGGCCCTGCGGGTCGCCGCGTACGTCAAGGGGGGCGTGCTCTCGCGCACCGTCCTGTGCGCCGTCGCGGCCGCGGCATGCGCAGCCGGGTACGCCCTGGTCACCGGCCGCACCCCCGCAGACGTCGCCCTGTCGGGCCAGACCACCCTGGGGCGGCTGGCGGCCGACCCGCACGCCTGGGGTGTGGGCGCGCTGCTCGCCGTCATGCTGTTCAAGGGGGCCGCGTACACCCTGTGCCTGGGCAGCCTGCGCGGCGGCCCCGTCTTCCCCGCCCTCTTCCTCGGAGCCGCCGCCGGAGTCCTGCTGGCCCCGATGCCCGGTCTGGGCCTCGTACCGGCCATGGCGGCGGGCATGGCGGCGGCCACGGCCGCCACCCTGCGGCTGCCGGTCAGCAGCGTGGTCCTCGTGGTCCTGCTGCTGGGCAGCTCCGCCATGATGCCCATCGTCATCCTCGCGGCGGTGGCCGCCTTCGTCACCACCGAACTGCTGCCCGCCGGCGAGGGAGCGGGCGCGGACGTGTGAGCGGCCGGCGGCGGATCGGTCATCGCGACGCGCCCGTGAACCGGGGTTCGAAGGAGTGGACAAATCTACGGTTACCGTGAGTGCGGAGTGATCACTCACAGTTAAGGAACGGGTGCGTGGACCTCGCCGACATCACGTCCGTCCGTATCCACCCCGCCATCGGCATCGCCCGGCTCGGCAACAGCCCCGACGCGTTCTTCGTCGGGCCCGAGGTGCCCGGCGCGCCTCCTGATCCCGGCGGCGGCCGGTTCAAGGACCCGCTCGGGCGGATCAAACGGCAGGCAGCGCGGTTCCGGTGCTTCGGGTACGACGCGCGCGGTGAGCGCTGGAAGGAGCTCACCGACACACCCGGGCTCGTCGCCGTCCACTGGACCGTGCACGTGGTGAACCGCAAGGGCGCCTCCCTGCGGTTCACCGGGGACACCCCCCCGCAACAAGGGTGCGGAGCCCGGAGGCCTCGTCATCGATCCGGGCGCCCGGACGCTGCGCGGCCCCGGAGAACGGCACCGGCTCGACGGCGGGGCGTTCGCGGGCGTGGACGTACCACTCGGAGAGGTACGGACCGACGAGCAGGGGCGGCTGCTGGTCCTCGGGGGGAGCGGAGCCGCCGGGTCGCCGACGGGCGCTCCCTGCGACGACTTCGCCGACAACGACGGCTGGTACGACGACACCTGCGACGGGCCCGTCGAGGCCGTCGTCCACATCCGCGGGCGCGACCCGATCCGCGCCGAACGGGCCTGGGTCCTCGTCGCGCCCCCGAAGTACGCCCCCGGGCTGGAAGACGCGGTCACCGTGTGGGACCTGCTCACCGACCTGTTCGCGGAGGGCCCCCCGGACGGCGGCCGGCCGCCGTCGTACGTACGCGACATCCAGCCCGTCCTGCGCCGCGCCCGGACCATGGGGGCCGTCAACCGGGACGCCGGGGGCCGCAACCACGCCGGCTGGCCGGAGCCGCTCTACGGGCACTACGGGCGGCGGAAGATCGTCGGCTGGCTGCGGCCCCCCGGGTACGAGAACCCCAAGGACCAGGTCGGGAACTCCATGCCCAAGCTGGCGGGCAAGCCGCGACCGCACCTCACCCGCCGTCAGTACGCCGCCCTGGTGCGATGGCGCGACGGGGACTTCGTACGGGACTGGGGTCCGGATGCCGAGCCGGCCGGCGGGCAGGGGGAGATCACCCCGCGAGGACTCGACCGCGCCGCTCTCGAAGCCTGCGTCGGCACCGTCTTCGAACCCGGGATCGAGGCCGGGCGCATCTTCCTGAACCTCGACAACTGGGCCGGGCCGTACGGCGGCTTCCGCTTCCACCCGAGGACCGGGCCGGGAGACGTCACCGCCCGCATGGCCGTGCCCTGGCAGGCCGACTTCTACGCGTGCGGCGCGTTCTGGTGGCCGGTCTCCCGGCCCAACGAGGTCGTCGTGCCCGGCGCGGGATACCAGGGCTGGCAGCGGGGGGTCGCGAACATCCGGCACATGGTCGACGTCTGGGACCGGCTCGGGTTCGTCGTTCACGACCCCCGGCACGGGTACGTCGAGGCCGAGCGCGACGAGCCGCCCGAGGTCCCGCCGCCGCCCCTCGCCGCCGGGCAGTGGAACAGCGCCCTCGCCGGCCCCGGGCCGGGCGGCAACGGGCACGCCGGGATCTGGCAGCAGGCCGGGCAGCTCGCGGAAGCCGACCTCGTCGGATACGGGCGCGGCGACCTGCCCCCGGGGGGCGGCCACCTGTGGCGGCTCCGGCTCACCGAAGCCGACCGGAGCCTGACACTGAGGCTCCGCACGGCCGACCCGGCCGCCCTCGCGGTCACCGTGAGGACCCCCTACGGCACCGTGCTGGAGGCGGACGACCCCCGCCTGCCGGTCGCCCGTGAATGCGCCGCCCTGGAGCTGCGGTGCCCGCTGCCGCTGGAGGCCGCGCCCCAGAGGTTCGCCCGCGAGGGGCTGTGGGAGGTCCACGTGCGGGCCACGGGCGAGGGGCCGGCCGCGTACCAGTTCACCGCCCGGACGGACGGCGACATCCGCATCGGCATCGCACCCGACGGCTCCACCGTCACCGTCGAAGGCGGCCGGGTGTCCGCCGCCGTCCTCTCCGTGCCCGGTGACGAGCCGAACGGCACGCCCCTCGACGCGGTCGGTGAGAGCACGTTCGCCCTCCCCGCCGCCGCGGCTGACGGAGCCGCACGGCGGCTGACCGTGAGCGGCGTATCGGAACTGGGCTTCCCCTTCACCCGGGACCGGTTCCTGCCCCACGACCATCACGAAGGAGTCCAAGGAGTCCGATGAGTCCGACGAGTGTCACCACCATCCAAGCCGAGCCGACCGTCGCCGGCCTCCTCGCGCAGGAAAGGCGCGATGTGGCATGGCTGCAGGACTGTCTCCAGCTCGCCGTCCGGATCGAGTTCGCGACCATCCCGCCGTACCTGTACGCCTACTGGTGCGTCAAGGATCCGGCCACCGACCTCGCCGACGCCCTGCTCGGCATCGCCTGGCAGGAGATGCTGCACATGGGCCTCGCCTGCAACATGCTCGTCGCGGTCGGCGGCAAGCCCGACATCGCGCGCAACGTGCCGAGCTACCCCGCCAAGGGGCTGCCCGGCAACGTCCTGGAGGACCTCGACATCCAGCTCAAGGGCGTGTCGGGCCGTGAAGAGGACGAGAACGACGCCCTGCGGCTCTTCATGAAGATCGAGGAGCCGCGCAAGCCGCTGGCCACCCTCACCGCGAGCCGCACCATCGGCGAGTTCTACCGGGACATCAGGACGGCGTTCGAGGACCTCTTCCGGAACAACCCGAACCTGCCCGGAGGCGGCAGGCAGGTCTCCGGCCGCATCGGCGGCGACGTGCTCTTCGAGGTCAGGAAGCTGAAGCACGCCCTCGACGCCATCGACATCATCACCGAGCAGGGCGAGGGCACGAGCAAACGGCCCACCGGCACCGACGACCCGGCCGACCTGGCGCACTACTACCGCTTCGGCGAGCACTGGTACGGCAGGCGGATGCGCAGGCTGCCGCAGCCGGTCGACGGCAAGGAGTGGGAGTTCAAGGGCGACCGGATCCCGCGCGTCGCCGTGCACCCGCTCCGGCCCGTACCCGGCGGCGGCTGGGGCGGCGAGCCCGGGCCGTCGATCCGCAAGGCCCTGGACGCCTGCAACAAGGCCTTCACCAGGATGGTCCAGGAGCTGCAGGACGACTGGACCCCTCCGTCGGACCACCGGCGCGGCGGCAATGCCCCCGAACCGATCGGCGCCATGGTGGCTCTCAACCAGCGGGTGCGCGAACTCATCGCTCTCCAGGTGCGGGAGCCGGGGACCGCGAAGTACGGGCCTGAGTTCCTCATGGTGCCGACGGAGGTGGACCGGTGAGCGAGCTGGACCTCTCCTCCGTCAAGCACGTCCGCATCCACCCCGCCATCGGCTTCGCCCGTGTCGGCAACAGCACGGACCCCGACGGCTACTTCCTCGGACCGGAGGTCCCCGGCGTGCCGCCGGAGCCCAAGGACGGGAAGTTCAAGGACGCCCAGGGCCGCGTCAAACGGCAGGCCGCCCGCTTCCGCTGCTACGGATACGACGAGAAGGGCGAGCGCTGGGTCGAACTGACCGACAAGCCCGGCCAGGTGTCGATCACGTGGACGGTCCGGCTCGCCAACCTCAAGGCCGCTGCCAAACAGTTCGTCACGCAGGGCGCCGAGACCGGCGAACTGCGCAACAAGGGCGTGGCGCGCGACCAGCTGGTCATCAAGCCGCAGGCGCTCTCCCTCGACCGGCCCGGCCGGACCGCGGTGTTCGAGAAGAAGCGGATCTCCTTCGGACAGCACTCGGCGGAGGTCGGCCTCGGCGAGATCCGCACCGAACCGTCGACCGGCCGTCTGCTGGTGCTCGGCGGAAGCGGCGCCGCGCGGAGCCCGGAGGGCAAGGAGCTCAGCAGCCCGTTCAACAACGACGGGTGGTGGGACGACACCTCGGACGGCCCCGTCGACGCGGTCGTCACCATCAACGGCAAGCCCATCCCGGCCACCCGGGCCTGGGTCGTGGTCACCCCGCCCAAGTACGCACCCGACCTCGACAACCCCGTCACCCTCTGGGAACGGCTGCGCGACCAGTTCTCCCTGGACGACGAGACGGCCGTCCCGTCGTACACCGAGGACATCGCACCCGTCCTGCGCCGGGCCCGCTTCATCGCCGCCGTCAACGAGGAGGCCGCCGGCATGCACTCCGGCTGGCCCGAGCCGATCTACGGCTACTACACCCGCCGCAAGATCTACAGCTGGCTGCGCCAGAGCACGCTCGACAAGGACGAGAAGAAGATGCCGCAGGTGCACAGCTACGAGCGCAAGGGGCAGGATTTCGGCACGCTCACGCCGTCGCAGCTGCGCGACCTGCGCAAGTGGCGCGACGGCGCCTTCGTCCGCGACTGGCCGGACGGCGGGCCCCGTCCGCCCCACCGCACCGTCACCCCGCGCGGCCTGGACCGGGCGGCCCTGGAGGCGTGCGTGGGGGAGTCCTTCACCCCCGGCATCGAAGCCGGTGCCTTCTTCAAGGACCTGAAGAACTGGGCACAGCCGTACGAGGACTTCCGCTTCGCCCCCGGCCTCACAGCGGGCGCGGTCACCGAACGCATGGCCATCCCCTGGCAGGCCGACTTCTGGGCGTGCGCCGCGAACTGGTGGCCGGTACCCCGCCCGAACCAGGTCGTCCCGGCCGACCGGCCGGAACTCGGCTACCAGGGCTGGACCCGGAAATGGGCGGACGACATGAACGACATGCCCGCCTACTGGAGCAGACTCGGGTTCGTGCGGCCGGACGGGCAAGGCCACTTCCGGGAGGTCGAACGCGCCCCCAAGGGCGCCTTCACGGTCGATCCGCTGCCCGACGGCCAGCTGACGACCCTGTGGGCCGAGGACCGGCCGACCGCCGTCGGAGCACTGCCCGAGGACCTCGCCGGCATCGACCTCGCCGCGTACGGCCACGCGGAGCTGCCGCCCGGCGGCGAGCACGGTTGGCCGGTCCGGCTCACGGACGAGGACCGGATGGTGGAGATCGCCGTCCGCACACCCCGGCCCGCCGACCTGACGGTCCGTGTGGTCACCCCGTACGGGTCCGACGTGGCGCAGGACGACGTCCGCATGACCGGGACGGTGTTCCCGGACGCGGTCGTGGTGCGGCTGACCCTGCCCGTCGAGGTGATGCCGGCGCGGTACGCCCGGGAGGGTCGCTGGCACATCGTCCTCGGCACGTCTGCGGCCGCGGGCGCGCAGCCCCTGCCGTACCGGCTCAGCGTGGCGATCGATTCGGGCATCCGCTTCGACGGCGCACGGGTGACGCCGCCGGCCGTCGCCGTGCGCGGCAGCCGCGCCCACCACGGTGATGGCGCCGGGGACACCGCGGCCGCGCGAACGGCCGAATCGTCTCCCGCAGGGCAGGGGCCGGCGGGTGAGCGGCGGATGGAGAGCCTGGCGCTCGTCGCACCCGACGGAACCGAGACACCCGTCGAGCACGCCGAAGGCGCGGCGGCGCCCGCCGCCGCCACGGTGCTCGCCTCGGCACCGCCCGGGACGCGGCTGCGGGCCATCGGCTACTCGCGGCTCGGGCACCCCTTCGTACGGGAGCGGTTCCTGACGGGGAACGAGCCCGCGTGACCGGCGCCGACCTCGTGGTGGTCGGCGGCGGGCCCGCAGGTGCGGCGGTCGCCCGGGAGGCGGCCGCCGCCGGGGCGCGCGTCGTGCTCGCCCACGACGGGCGGACGCCCTGGCGGCCGGTCGGGCAGCAGCTCGCACCGGCCGCCAGGGCCGTGCTGCGCCGCATGGGCGTGGACGGCAGGGCGGCGGCCCTGGCCAGGCCGGTGCACGCCACCCGGAGCGTGTGGGCGGACCCGTCGGCGGTCGACGAGGCCTCTACGCTGTTCAGCCCGTACGGGCCGCCCTGGGCGGTGGACCGGCGCGTCCTGGACGGCCTGCTGCGGGTGGCCGCCCGGGAGGCGGGCGTGCGGGTGGTGCGGGCCCGGGCCCGGGTCGAGCCGGCGGCCGGCGGCGGCTGGTGGGTACCCGGCGTGTCGGACGGTCCGGCGCCCGTGCCCGTGGTGGTCGACGCGACGGGCACGGCCGGTGCGGTGTCCCGGGGACGGCTGGCCCGGCACCGGGTCGACCGGCTGCGCTGCACGGTGTGGCGGGCCCCGGCCGCCGAGGCCGGCGCGCAGCCGTGGTCGCTGGTCGAGGCGGTGCCGTACGGCTGGTGGTACACGGCCCCCGGCCCGGCCCACGAAAGCGGCCTGACGGTGCTTCAGGTGCAGGAGGCGGGCGGTCACACGCCCGGCGTACCGCCGCCGCGTACCGCCGCCCGGCTCCGCCCCGGCCCGCTGCCCGGCCCGGCCGCGGAGCGGGTCGCCACCGTGGGCCGCGCCGCACCGCCCTGGGCGCCGGGCGTGGTGGCGGCGGGTGACGCGGCGCTGTCGGTGGACCCGCTGTCCTCGTCCGGGCTGCGGCACGCCCTGGAGCTGGCCCGCCCGGCGGCGCACGCGGCGCTCGGCCTGGTGGACGGCGACGAGACGGCGGCGGCCGGGTACGCGGAGCTGGTGGCCGGGGCGTTCGCCCGGCACCTGGCGGAACGCCGCGCCCACCACGCGGCGGCCGCGCACTTCGGCCGCGAGCCCTTCTGGCGCCACCGCTCGACCACGGGCGCGGGCGACTGACACTCCACCCGCGAACCGGCCGGAGGCCGCCCACACCGTGAGCGGCCTCCGGCGCTCCCCGGCGCACTCCGGGGTCTCACGGCGGGCATTCGGGCGACGGTGAAACGATCAGCCAGCTGATTCCTCCAGCTCCCCCCTCCATCTCACCCCCCGTGCTGCCATCCTTCCCCACGGTGACGACGCGGGTGGTCCGAGGCCGCCCATGGTGACAGGAGGACCTGGCTTCCATGCACGGCGACTTCCCACGGCTCAGGCGGACGCTCTCACTGTGGTGCGGCATCGGAGCCGTGCTCGGCGGTTCGCTCGGACCGGCCGCTCAGGGCGCACACGCGCGCACGCCGCAATTCCAGGAACGCGCTGCGGCATGTGCGGCCCCGGGGCCGGTCGCCCATGCCTCCGCCGGCCTCGACTTCGGGGGCAAGGAGCTCGGTACGGCGAGTGCGGGCCGCACGGCGGCCTCCATCACGGCCGCTCTGGCCACCGGACCCCTCCCCGCCGGAGCCCGGGTGGTGGGGAGCCGGGTCCTCCTCCCCGACGGCCAGGGGTCTTTCGCGATCGGCGTGGAGCCCGCACGCATGCCGGGCACGCTTCCCTACGCGCCGGTGGCGACCTTGCACCTGCTCGGGCCGAGCGCGGCCGTGGTGCGGGTCTCCGACCGGGCGACGGCCGACCTGATCCGGCTGGCGGTCGCCGCCCGGCTCACCGAGGCGGCGGTGATCGTCTCCGACCGGTCGGAGAACCGGAGGCCCGATGTCACCAGCGGACTGAACGAGGGCGTGCTCACCACCGCCGACAGCGCCGGCCGCATCCCGCTCAGCCCCAGGGACATCGGCCGGGTCGCGGCGCTGAGGATCCTCGGCGACCAACTGCCCACCGCCACGGCCCGGGTGAAGGCCACCGCGCTGGGTTCCGCCGTCGCGATGGGCCTGCTCGACGAGGAACCGGCCCGCCCCGTGCACCGGGTGGAGGGCAACACGCCGCTGGTCGGCACGGCCGCCGCGGCGGCGCGAGCCGCCTCCGTCCGTGCGCTGTCGCCCGGCTCCGCGACCGCTGTCGACAAGGTGCTCGAACTGGCCCGCCAAGCCGGATCACAGGCGAGCCTGAAGGACATCCGCGTCGAACGGGACTGCGAACGCCGCGTGCTGCGCGAACAAGCCGACGGCGTGATCGCCCAGCGGACGGCCGCGGACGCCGAGCTGACGAAATCCCTGAACGCGCGCCATCCGCAGCTCCCGGTCATCCCCCACGTGATCGTCGGCGGTGGCTGGGCGGCCACGGTCGACCACCTCACGCTGCCCCCGGTCGCGAGTGCCGGCGGCGATGTGCCGCCCGTCCTGACGGTGGCCGCGGGCTACGGAGTGGTCAACGGTCTCGGGGAGTTCCGCCTCACCCAGCCCGCCATGGACAACGAGCTGCCGGGTGCCCCCTTCCAGCCCGGTGACTTCGCCGAGGACCGCAACGACTTCGTGATGTCCACCGCCTTCGGGCGGGCGGTCGGTGTGGCCCGGGCCCTGGCCGGCATGCCCACGTACCAGGCGGACGTCACCGGGATCGAAGCCCGGCCGGACGGGTCTGCCGCGGCCAACTGGCCTGCCGGAGCCCGGTACCGCCTGACGACCGGCGACCGGCGGACCCTGTACGCCCGCTCACTGGACCTGGCCACCGGTCTCGGCCCGCCCAGGATCCCGCAGGCGGTCGGCGACCAGCTGGCCGGCCGGACCTTCGCCGATCCGGGTACGGGCTACCAAGTGGCGTTCGGCCCTGCCGGTGACACGCGGATCCTCGATCCCCAGGGCGAGCCGTACACCGGGCAGCTGCCCGCGAACGCAAGCTGGCTGCTCGGCGTGCAGAACGTCGAGGGCACACCGAAGAGGCTGTACGAGCCGTTCCTGCTCGATCCCCTGGGCCGGCCCACCGAACGCCGCGTGATCGACCCCGAGTCCCGTCACTCGGTGGATCCGCAGACCCGTACGGCTTACGCCCCGGACGGAACGGCCGTCGACCCGGCGAGTCTGGATCCAGGCCTGCGGGCCCGGCTCGGCTTCCGGCCCGGAGGCTACCGCGACCCCAGGATCGTCACCGACCCCGACTCCCCCTATTCGGTCCACCCGGTGACCGGCGCCGTCACCGTGACCGCGAGCGGCGAGCCCGTCGACCGCACCGCCCTCCCGCCGCAGACGCTGGGCCGCCTCGACGCCCTCGTCCGGGCACACCGGGTCCAGTTCGGGGGGCAGAACACCAGCGCCGACTACCGTCCGGACGACGACCTGCTCGTGGTCGGCGGCGGCGCGGGCGGGGCCTCCGAGGTCGAGCAGGCCCACTACGTCACCCGCCGGGTCACCTGGGGCGCCCGCGCGGCGCGACTCGGTGCCGACTACCCCAAGGGGCCGGAAGGCGCCCTCGACCCCAAGGGGCTGCGCGCCGAATGGGATTCGGCCGCCCCGGACCGGAAGGCGGAGATCCAGAGGGACCTCAGCTTCGTGAGCGGCGGCTTCAACCGGCGCAACACCCTGCCGGCCATCGGGGCCTTCTCCCTGCCGGTCTGGGAACCGACTCTTCGTACGACCGACCTGCCCGTGACCGTCCGCTACACCACCACGGGCCGGTTCGGCACGACCGATCTCCAGGGCCGCCCCTCCACCTTCAGCCGTATCGTCTACACCATCGGCCAGGAGGCCGACTACCCCGGCGGCGCGGCCGCGTTGCTGGGCTCCGGCACCCGGCTGGCCGCGGTGCTCGGACCGGACGGCACGGAGGTCAACGGCCTCAAGGACGTGCCGGGCACGCTGCGGGTCCTGGGCGCGGCCGGTGTCACCGCCGGCGTTCTGCGGCTCACCGGGGCGGACCAGCCGGTACTGACCGACAGGATCAGGGCGCAAGCGGACGTCCTGCCGCCGGACGCCCGTGCCATTCACCCCAGCATCCGCTACCACGCAGGGCGGATCGCCGAGATGAACCGCACTTTCGGGCGGTGAGCGGTACGGAGCGGTGGCGGAGCGGGTGAGCGAACCACTGCGCCAGAGCGAAGACCACCACAGCGGGCCGCTTCCCGCAGTGCGGGTGCGATGAGGACGGCGGCCCAGGAAGACGAGGAGCGCGAGCAGTGACAGGTACGGCCGGAACACGTGACACCCGGCAGAGCCGGGATCAACCCCTCGAGGACCCCGGGCCCGGCGTCGGGACCGGTCCGGTGGTCAACAGCTACGACGAGTGGTCGCCCCTGAAGGAGGTCGTACTGGGCTCGGGTCTGAACCACGACGCGCACGAACTCGACTTCTCCTTCCGTCTCTTCTTCCACGACGAGGCGCACGGCGCCTTCTACAGCCCCGCCTACGGAGCACCGGGTGCGGTCAGCGTCCGCCGGGAGGTGAAGAAGAGGTACGTGGAGGAGCTGAACGAGGACATCGAGGGCATGGCGGACGCCCTGCGGCAGGGCGGTGTCACGGTGCACCGGCCCATGCCACTGACGGCGGCCGGTTCGGTGCGGACGCCCGCCTGGGAAGCAGGGGTGATGCCCGCGCTGAACGTCCGTGACCAGACGCTCGTCCTGGGCGAGGAGATCATCGAGACCCCGCCCCAGGTCCGTGCACGCTACTTCGAATCGCACCACCTCAAGCCGCTGTTCTACGAGTACTTCCGACGCGGCGCGCGATGGACGGTGATGCCGCGCCCGGTCATGACGGACCGCTCGTTCGACACCTCGTACGTCAGCGGCTCGACCACCGCCTCCATGCAGTACATCGCCGACCCGCACCCCTCGCGGCTGGACGTCGGCACGGAGATGATGATCGATGCCGCGCAGTGCGTGCGTTTCGGACAGGACGTGCTGGTCAACGTTTCCACGCAGAACCACCAACTGGGCTTCGAGTGGCTGCGGCGGCACACCGCCGGCCGCTTCCGGCTGCACCGCGTGTACCGGCTCGCCGACAACCACCTCGACAGCATCGTGCTGGCCCTGCGGCCCGGTGTCCTGCTGGTTCGGGACCCCTCGTTCGTCCCCCGGCTGCCGGAGCCGTTGCGCCGCTGGAAGATCATTTTCCCGCCGAAGCCGGACCTGAACTCGTTCCCCGACTACGAGGCCGACGACCTCGTCCTGACCAGCCCGTTCATCGACCTCAACGTGCTCTCGCTTTTCCCGGACACCGTCATGGTCAACGCGCTCTGCCCGGAACTCATCCGCACGCTGGAGGAGCACGGCTTCACCGTGGTGCCGGTCCGTCACCGGCACCGCCGACTGTTCGGCGGAGGCTTCCACTGCTTCACCCTGGACACCGTCCGCGAGGGGTCCGGTCCCGAGAACCACTTCGACTGACGGGCGGGCCGAAACCCCGCGGCACGGCCGGCCCGGTGCAGGTGAAGGCATCGTTCCGGGCCCTTGAGGCCTTACCGCCGACCGGGTCGCGTTCGGCGCGAGCCGGTCGCACGGTGAGAGCGACGGCGGCGGTGATACGCGAACGTCAGGGCCAGCAGCAGGGGACCCCAGAGGGTGAACAGGCCGCTGACCGTCATCGCCAGCACGTCCCAGCCTTCGGCGTACGGGAAGCCGTCGGCACCGCCGAGGCGGAAGGCCCCGAACACCCAATGGACCATCAGGGCGGTGAAGAAGAGGCCACTGATTGTCGCGGGGAGGATCACCGCGAAGGGCGGTATGCGTCTGCCGCCGAGCTTGGGGATCCAGGCGGGCACGACCTCTCCCCACCGGCGGACCAAGCCGAAGCTGAGCAGTGCGAATGCCTCGGACAGGACGCTGAGTCCGACGACGTAGGGGATGTTCCAGGGTGAGGGCGGCAGGACCTCGCCGCCCATGCCGTAGCCGAAGGCGATGGGCAGACGCCATAGGCAGACAGGCAGTGCGACCAGGGGCATCGCACGGGCTGTAGCGGCTGCCCACCGGGGAACCGGCCGTTCTGTCGCCGTTGTATCGATGTGCGTCGTGTGGGTTGTCATGCCCTCACTGTGTCTGGGCAGCCCACCGGCCTGGATCGACTCTGCGGATGATCCATCTCCCCCTGACGGGCGAATGCGTGTGGTCCAGAAGGTGGACTCCGTCGCTGCGATCACCCACGTCATGGGCAGGTTTCACGGAATCACGGCCAGAGCCGAATTCAACCAGCCTCATCGAGACCGCCACGCGGGGCCACCGCAGGACAGGGCGGTTGGCGGCCCCGCACTCATCCGCGATGGTGAACGCGCCGGCACGTCTCGGACACTCGGCCTCGTGCGGTGTCTGCGGTGAACTGTGGCGTCCGGATGGCTTACACGCCGGGTTTCGCGGGTGCTCCGAGGGCGTGGACCGCCCCTACTGGAGGTGGGCCTGTGACCACCGCCCGAGTCCTCCCCGCAGACAGGAGCCCGCGCATGACGGCAAAGCGCTACAACCGCTTCACCTACCTGGCGATCGGTGATGCCCCGACCAACCTGTACACCTTCGACGTGCTGACCGGCGATGTGGCCAAGACGGCGGTGGCACCGTACAACGACGGGTACGACGCCCTGGCCTACAACTGGTCCAACGGCCTTCTCTACGCGATGAGCAGGAAGGAGTCCAGTACATTGCTCGTCATCGACCCGATGGCGAAGACGGTCACCCGCAGAAGGTCGCCGGCCTGCCCGAGAACAACTGGGTGCTGGGCGCCGTGAGCCCGGACGGCAAGAAGATGGTGATCAGCGGCCTGCCCAGGTCCAAGGGCGCGGTACTGGACCTGACCGCCAGCCCCGTCACGGCGACCGTGCAGAACCCTCCGGGGACGGGCGGCTGGTACGACTGGGCCTACCATCCCGTCGACGGCCGCCTCTACGCGGTCGACGGGAAGAACGGCGCCCTGCTGTTCGCCGACCCGGCCGAGAACCCTCAGAAGGTCGTGCTCAAGGAAAAGGTCTTCCCCGTGGCGCAGGCCGGTGCCTCCGGGTTCGCCAGCTACTCGGCCGTCTTCTTCGAGGAGCGCGGACGGCTCTACGCCTTCGACAACGCCGGCAACGTCTACCGGCTCGACCTGCGGGCCTCGACGCGGGAAAAGCCCATCGAGGGCGCTCGCGTCGGGACCGCCGAGAAAGTGGGCCGGGGGAAGATCGACGTCGAGAAGCTGGACATCCGGGACGCCGGGGGCGACGTCACCGAACAGAGGGTGGACCCCGCGTACGAGGGGATCGAGGTCGATCAGAAGCTCCGCCAGGACAACCCCTGGGAGGAATCGATCGACGGCAGGAAGATGTGGGTCTACAGCTTCAGGGTGACGCTCACGGCCAAGCTGACGAAGACGGAGTCGCAGCCCGGCAAGGCCGTTCCGGTGAAGAAGTGGCGGATCCTCTTCGACGAGGTCCCGGGCTCCACTGTCAAGACCGGAGGGGCGAAGGTCACCAAGTCCACCCAGGACCACCGGTTCGTCCTGGACACCCCCGGTGACGACCACCTCATCGAAGCGGGGAAGAGCCTCGACGTCGACCTGCTGATGTACGTCCCCAAGGAGAACCCGCTCCCCAAGCCCCCGCGACTGGGCAACCTCGCAGCCCGACGCCTGGCCTGACCCGGCACGCGCGGCCGCGTCCCCCGCCCGAGGGGACGCGGCCGCGTGGCTCGCCGGCGGCGGATCCTCCGGTCGCGCCACCCGCCGAAGGGCCGTTTCGGAGCGAGGCGACCCGGGGCGGCCCTGCGATCGTTCACGCGAATTCTCGGCGAACGGCCGACGCCCTCCTGGCCGGAACCGGAAGGTGCTCGCTCTGGCGCAGGTGCTGCTCCGGACCGAGTCCGAACAGCGCGAAGCTTCGGCGCTCTGACCCTGCCGGCTCAGCGTTCGCGGGTTCGGAGACCGTGCTGGTCGAGGATGGCCATCAGCTTCCGCTTGCGTTTCTGGTCCGTGCGCAGGGCGGCCAGGTAGGTGGCGAACTCGGCTTCGGAACCCAGCGCTTGGTGACAGGCGCGGGCGCTGAGCAGCAGCTCCGCGAGGCGTTCGTACGTGCTGTCGCCGGTCTGCTGGCGCAGCGGTTCGATCCAGCGGAGGTAGACGGTCAGGGCGTCGGCCGGTCGCCGGTCGCGGATCCGGTCGGCCAGGGCAAGCCACTGCCGCTGGTCGGCGTAGCCGTCGGTGGCTGCCTGCCAGGCGGCCTGGAGGTCGTCGTCGTCCATGAGCGCGTCGACCAACACGGAGCCGTTGTACCCGCGGCCGTTCTTGGGCTGGGCGACGGCCCTCAGTACCTTCAGGGCGTCCGCGCGTTCGGCACCCTCCCAGGTTCCGGCAGCGCGGGCCGCCGTACGCAGATGCCGGTAGGCGGCCCGCGAGGGACGGGCGCGCAGCAGGTTCCGGCGGACCGCGACCATGTCGGCCAGGCGGTGGGCCCGCTCATAGCGCTCGCAGAGGAAGGCGACCAGATCGTCGTCGGGTCCCCATCCGGAGACGGTCTCCTGAAGACCGCGTTCCGCCCACTCCAGGGCCTCGTCCGTGCGGCCCGCCGCTTCGAGCTCGGTGGCGATCACCAGGTGGGTGTGGCCGTTCGGGGCGAGGTCCGCCGCGTGGACCTCCACCAGCGCGTCCACACTTCCGCCCTCGGCCTTCAGGAGGCGTTCCATGAGGTACTTCTCCGACCAGCCCTTCGGGTTGGCCCGCCAGGCGGCCACCACCAACGCGCGTGCACGGGCCAGGCCCGGGTCACCGAGCACCTCGCGGTAGTCGAAGAGGTCGATGTCGGCAGCGTCGTTCACCTCGTCCAGCAGGCACCGCACAAGCCACTCGGCGGTCTCCACCGGGTCGGGCCGGGCGGTGCGGCAGGCCTCCAGATGAGCTTCGGCCAGCCTCGTGGCGACCTCCCCGATGAGGCCGTCCGAATCGTCGATCTCGCCGCACGTGCGGCCCAGAGCCTGGAAGGCCTCGCGGGCCACCTCCACCGCGTCCGCCGACCGGCCGCTCGCCGTCAGCGCGCGCAGTGCGGTGACGGCCTCTGCCGCCTGCCGGCCGTAGGCGTGGGCGTCGGCGTATTCGACGTACCCGTAGCGGGCGAATGCGCGGGTGTCGAGGAGGCTCAGAATGCGCTCCCGGACGATGCCGGTGTCCTCGCCGCCAGAGGCGGCACGCAACTCCAGGCGGCGCCGCAGCTCACGGTCGCCGGCGAGTTGCTCCCGTACCAGGGCGAGCAACTCCTCCCGTGTGCGGGACTCCAGCCAGCCGTCCAGCAGCCGGGTCCGCGAGGCGGCGGCCGCCCGCTGCTGCGGTACGGATCCGGCCTGCCTCAGGACGGTCAGGCCGACCGCCACACAGTGCTTGCAGAAGTTGCGGTCCTGGCCGTACGGGCAGTCGCACCAGCCGGTGAGCCCGCCGTCCTCGTCTTCGGTCAGCCGCACCTCGTAGGCGTCGGTTCCGTCGACGGCGGCGGAGATCGCTTCTTGTCCGATCTCCAGCCGTGAGACTGCGGACACATAGCCGAGTCCCCGCTCGAAGGAGCGTGGCCCCGCCAGTCGGTGCAGGTCTTCCTCGGTGAAACCCAGAGCATCTGTCACGGCACTCATTCCATCGGACGGGAACCCCGGCCGCCGTGCTTCGCGGAGAATTCGGGCGTCGCCGGGCTCGGGGTGCCGAGGGCAGGCTGGGTGGCCCTTGCGTGCTTCTTCGCGCGCTGCCACGTCTTCGAGAACCCGCCGGACGGCTGGATGCAAGGCGGTACGCCGCGAACGACGGGGGCCGAACCACTGACCTTGAAGCCGTGGTGTCTCGAACGGTGTCGTTCCGATGTGCTCGAAGTCCTGAAAGACCCGGGGAAAGCTGACCGGACATGCGAATCGTTGTAGTCTCCGGAGACCGCCCTTGACCCGCGGATTGTGGGCAGGGAGCAGACAAAACCGGGAGTTTCCGCATGCTTCGCACCATGTTCAAGTCCAAGATCCACCGGGCCACCGTGACGCAGGCGGACCTGCACTACGTCGGGTCCGTGACCGTCGATGCCGATCTGCTCGACGCCGCCGATCTGCTGCCCGGGGAGCTCGTCCACATCGTGGACATCACCAACGGGGCGCGGCTGGAGACGTACGTCATCGAAGGCGAGCGCGGGTCCGGGGTGATCGGGATCAACGGGGCCGCCGCGCATCTCGTGCATCCCGGGGACCTGGTGATCCTGATCAGCTACGCGCAGGTCGAGGACGCCGAGGCGCGGGTGCTGAAGCCGCGGGTGGTGCACGTGGACGGGGACAACCGGATCGTGGAGCTGGGGGCGGATCCGTCCGCGCCGGTGCCCGGGACGGATCAGGAGCGCGGCCCCCATTCGGTGGCCGTCTGAGCTGAGGGAGTGGGGCCGTGGCGATCGAGCTGGTGGACGAGCGGAAGGCCGGGCGGCTGCTGGCCGTCGAGGACCGCAGGGTGGTCGGGTTCATCGCGTACTTCGTGCTCGCCGCGGAGCCCCACGCCCTGGTCGCGGTGCACACCGTCGTCGAGCCCGGGCACGAGGGCCGGGGGATCGGCGGGGAGCTCGTGAAGGGGTTCTACGGGATGGCGGAGGCCGAGGGGGTGGCTGTCGTGCCGCTCTGTCCTTACGCCGCCGCCTGGGCCGGGCGGCATCCCGAGCAGGCGCCCGCCGCCCCGGCGGCCGTCGTCGAGGCCGCCAGGGCGCAGTTGGAGCAGGACGCCGATCTCTGGTGAGCGGGCTGACGCTGCTGCACACCTCACCGGTGCACGTGCCCGTTTTCGATGCCCTGGGGGAGCGGGGACACCCCGGTGCCGTGTTGCGGCACGTGGTGCGGCCCGGGCTGCTGGAGCGGGCCCGGGCAGTGGGGCCGGAGGGCGTGCGGGCGGAGGTGCGGGAGGTGCTGGCGGGGGTCGCAGGGCCCGTGCTGGTGACCTGTTCGACCATCGGGGCCGTCGCCGAGTCCCTCGCCCCCGAGCTGGGGTTTCCCGTGCTGCGTGTGGACCGGCCGATGGCCGCCCGGGCCGTGGCGACGGGGTCGCGGATCGTCGTTCTGGCCGCGCTGGAGTCGACCCTGGCGCCGACCCGGGACCTGCTCCTGGAAGAGGGGGCCGGGGACGTGCGCGGCCGGGTGGTTCCCGGGGCCTGGGAGCTGTTCGAGGCCGGGGACGAGGGCGGGTACCTCGGTGTCGTGGCGGCGGCCGCCGACGGCGTGACCGGTGCCGACGTCATCGTGCTGGCGCAGGCCTCCATGGCCGGGGCCGCCGGGCTCGTGCGGACCCGGGTGCCCGTGCTGGCCAGCCCGGCCCTGGGGCTGGCCGCCGCGCTCGCCGGGGGGCGTACCGGCTGAGATCGGGGGAAGGTGGGCCTTATGGTGCGAAACCTTGAGCAGACGCAGCCGCCCGTGCCCGACCCCGAGCCGGCCCCCGCCCCGTTCCCGCCGCTGCCGGACCCCGGGCCCGTGCCGCGCCCGGTGCCTCCCGTACCGCCGCCGTTCCCCGAGCCCGACCCGGTACCCCCGCCGCCCGGGCCCGCGCCGATCCCGCAGCCGGGGCCGCTGAGCTGACGGCCGCGCCTCAGTCCGGCAGGTCGCGCAGCAGCCGCGTCGACGGCAGCGCGGGGCTCAGGTAGGCGTGCTCGCGGCGGTGCTCGACGACGGCGAGCATCTCCCGGAGCGTGCTCCGCGCGTCTTCCCGCAGGCCCGCGTGATGCTGGGCCTGCCCCAGCAGGCCCAGGTGCAGGGGGAGCCGCAGGCGGGTCCGGGAAGGGCGCAGGGCGGCCAGGGCGGACCGCATCAGGGCGATGCCCTCCGCCTCGCGCCCCGAGTGCGTCAGGGCCCAGCCCTCCGGGAGGCGCAGCATGGCCTTCCAGTAGCGCAGGCCGTGCTCGTCGGCCAGCCGCGCCCCCTCGCCGCCGCAGGCCAGGGCGGTGCCGACGTCGCCCTCCCAGGCGGCCAGGACCGCGTCCACGTAGAGGGCGAAGGCGCGGTCGGAGGGCCGGCTCTCGTACGCGGTCAGGCGGAGCAGCTGCCGGCGCCGCTCGGTGGCGGTCGCCCGGTCGCCGGCGAGCCAGTGCGTGAAGGCGTCGTAGGAGCGGCACGAGACGCGCGGATCGTGCTGGAACGTACGCGCCAGCGAGTGGCCCTCGCGCGCGAAGCGGTCCGCGGCCTCCACCGCCTCCTCCAGTTGGGCGAGGGCTTCCGCCAGCCGGCCGCGGACGTGCAGCACGATGCCCTCGCCGTAGGCGGCGCCGAGCACCGCCACCGGGTGACCGGTGCGCCCGGCGATGGTGCGCAGCAGGCCGGAGAACCGGCGGGAGTCGTCGTACCGCCCGGTGACCAGCAGGGACGCGCACAGGGCCCACAGCACCGAGGGGTCCTCGGGGGTGTGCGTCACGGCGCTGAGGGCGCGGCCGCGGCCGAGCAGCGCCTCCGCCTCGGCGTCGCCGTAGCCGCGGGTGATGGCCAGCACCTGGCCGAGCTGGACGTGCAGCCGCTGCTCCAGGGCCGGGGTCGCGTCGTCGCCGGGCGGCAGCCGTCCGGTCACCCCGACGGCCCGCCGCAGCCACGTCTCGACCTGCTCGTACGCGAGGCGCTGCTCGGCCTGCTCGGCGGCGCGCAGCAGCCGGGGGAGGACCTCGCCGGCCGGCAGCGCATCCTCGGCGTGCCAGCTGTGGTGGGCGAGGCGCTCGGTCTCCTCCTCCCCCATCTGCCCGTGCCCCCGCGCGCACAGGCCCGCGGCGACGCAGGCGTGCAGCCGGACGCGCTCCTCGTGCGGGAGTTCGTCGAGGAGCGTCTCCTGGACGAGCGCGTGGGTGAAGTGGAGCCGGTCCGGGGCGTGCGGGTCCGCTTCGAGCAGCCCGGCGCGGACGGCCGCGTCGAGGGCGGTGGCCACCGGCCCGTCCTCGGCGGCGGTGCGGTGGAGCAGGTCGGTGTCGACCTCGGTGCCCATGACCGCGCAGAGCCGCAGTACGCCCAGCACCGGCTCCGGCAGCGCGGTGAAGCGCTGGCGCAGCGCCTCGCGCACGCCCATCGGGATGCCGGCGAGGAACACGTCCGCGGCGCCCGGATCGTGCAGGCGCCGGACGTCACCGCCGAGCAGGGAGAGCAGCTGCTTCACGAAGTACGGGTTGCCCTCGCTGCGCCGGTGCAGCGCCTCGACCACCTCCGCCCGCACCCCGGGTCCGGCCTGCGCCTCCACCAGGGAGGCGACGGCGCTGCGGGAGAGGCCGCCGAGCCGCAGCGTCTCCGTCCCGGGGCCCCGCAGGGTCTCGGTGAGGGCGTGGCGCAGGGCCGCGTCGGACTCGGCCTCGGCGTCGCGCGCGGTCAGCACGATGCTGAGCGGATTGCCCTGGCGCCGTACGGCGAGCAGCCGCAGCAGCTCCAGCGAGGCGGTGTCGGCCCAGTGCAGGTCCTCCAGCAGCAGGACGAGGGGCCGCCGGGCGGCCAGGGTGAGCAGGACCTCGCTGACCGCGTCGTGGGTGAGGAACCGGGCCTGGGCCCAGTCGGCGTCGGGCCCCCGCCCGGTGGCGGGCTGCGAGCGTTCGGGCATGAGCGGGGCGAGCAGGGCGCCGAAGGGCTCGGACGCCGCGCGGAAGGCGTCCGGCCGGGTGACCGAGAGGCGGCGCAGCACCTGGGTCCACAGCCAGTACGGGGGTACGCCCTCGCCCTGGAAGCAGTGGCTCCAGACCACTTCCGGGTTGCCGGTGACGGCTTCCAGGCGCGGGGCCAGCTCCAGCAGCAGACGGGTCTTGCCCACGCCGGCCGGGCCGAGGACGCAGGCCACGTGCCCGTGGCTGGTGAGTGCACGCGCGGCGGCGGTTCCCAGCCGGTGCAGTTCCCGGTCCCGGCCGGTGAAGGGGGAGGAGGGGGAAGAGAGGGAGGAGGGCGAAGGGGAGGAGGGTGAAGGGGAGGAGGGGGGTGTCGGCGCGGGGGAGACGGGCTCGGGCCGGGCGGGGTGCGCGGCCGCCGGCGGGCCGTCGCCGAGCTCCTGGCGCAGGATGGCGTCGCGGACGCGCCGGAGTCCGGCGGCGGTGTCCACGCCGAACTCGACGGCCAGGTGGGCGCGGGTCCGTTCGTACAGTTCGAGGGCCTCGGCCTGCCGCCCCAGGCGGGAGAAGGCGGTCATCAGGTGGCCGACGAGGCGTTCCCGCGCCGGGTGCAGGGCGGCCTCCTGGCAGAGGCCGGCCGCGACCTCCTCGGCCGCGCCGAGGGCGAGCCCGGCCTCGGCACACCACTCCACGGCCGACAGCCGGACCTGCTCCAGCCGTGCGCCCTCGTCGCCGAGCTGCGGATGGGCGCCGAACTCGCCGTAGGGGTGGCCCTGCCACAGCTCCAGCGCTTCGCCGAGCCGGAGCCGCGCGGAGCGGTGCTCGCCGCGGTCCAGCAACCGGCGCCCCGACGCCACCAGTTGCTCGAAGCGGCCGACGTCCACCTGCTCGGGGCGCAGCCGCAGGACGTAGCCGGGGGCGAGGTGGCGCAGGACCGACCCGGCGCCCTGGGCGGCGGCCGGGTCGAGGACGCGGCGCAGGTGGGAGACGTGGCTCTGCAGCGCGGCGGCGGGCTGCCGGGGCGGTTCGTCCCCCCACAGCTCCTCGATGAGCTGCTCGGTCGGCACGACCCGGCCCAGGCGTACGAGCAGCAGCGCGAGCAGCGCGCGCCGGCGCGGGGGGCCGAGGGGGAGGTCCGTCCCGCCGTGCCGTACGGACATGGGTCCCATGACGCGCAGCAGGAGCCCGGCGGGACGGGCCGGGTCCGGTATGAACGGCCGCTCCGGCGTCCGAGTTGCGTCCATGTCATCCCAACCGTTCTCGCGCTTGCGGCCGCCTGCCGGAGGCTGCGGGCGGACGAAATGCCCGGACCATCCGGTTGTGATCTTGGCACGGCGGAGGGGCCGCACGGAGATCGACAGCCATATCCCGCCAGCGGACGGCCAGGGGAGGGCAAGGAGACGGCAAGCGGACGGCAAGGGGACGGTCAGCGGACGGCAAGGAGTGGCGGCCGGAAGGACAGGTGACGGCAAGCGGCGTGGTGCATGATCGCCTCCCCTCGAACGACAGGTGAGGTCACGATGTATGACGTCGCTGTAATGCATGAACACCCGCTGATCGCGTGGGCGGTCGGTCACGCGTTGTCCGAATTCCCCGACATGCGGGTGCACGTGCTGAGCGCGGAAGCCGACGCGCCGCCACGTGTTCCCCTGCCGTTACCCGACCGCTTCGACGTGCTCGTCACCGACCGGCCCCCCGGGCCCACCTCCCCGGCCGGGGCGGGCGCGCCCAGCGCCGCCTGCGTCCTGCTGCTCTGCGCGGCCGTCAGCGAGCAGCCGTGCCCGGGGGTCACCGCATGCCTGCCCGAGCGGTCGGAACCGACGGCCCTGGCCTCCGCCGTGCACCTGGCGGCGCTGGGCGCCCGGACGCCGCCCCGGCCGGGGGCGCAGGCGACGGCCGCCCTGTCGGCGCGCGAGCGGCAGGTGCTGCGCCTGGTCGCCGACGGGCTGACGCACGACCAGGCGGCGCGCCGCCTCGGGATCAGCCGCCACACCGTGGACACCTACGTCAAACGCGTCCGTGCCAAACTCGCCCTGGGCAACAAGGCGGAGCTGGTCAGGGCGGCGATGGTGTCCGGCCGGAACTGACGCCGACGGCCGACGGCCGGCTGCCGGGGGCCGGAGCCGGTGGCCGGCGCCGGCGGCAGGCGGCCGGGCTCACCGGAAGGGGTCCGCCTCCTCGGCGAACGCGCCGTGCTCGGCCACCGCCATCCCCTGCGCGTACCCGATGCCGGCGGCCGCCAGCTCCGCCGCGAGGCCCGCCGAGGGGCGTACGTGGTCCTCGTACGCGACGCCTTCGGGCAGCCGCAGCAGCCCCGGGGCCGCCACCGGCACGCCGCTCAGCCGGCCCGCCCCCGCGACGCGCTCCTCGATCTCCCCCCAGTAGCCGGCCATCTTCGCTCCGCCCACCACCCCCGTGCACCCGAGCGGCGAGAGCAGCGCGATGTTGGAGGAGTTGTCGAGGACGAACGCCTCGTCCACGCGCTCGCAGTCCGCCGGTCTGCCCGCCCCGTCGAGCTTCCTGGCCCCGGTCCGCAGCCCGAACAGGGCGGCCGGCCAGCCCTCCGGCCCGCCCGCCCCGCCGCCCGCGGGAGCGTCGCGGAAGAACGCGACGAGCAGGTTCAGCGGCAGGTAGAGCGTCCGGCCGGGCACCGCGAGCCCGGCCGCCCGCTCCACGGCCGACATCAGCAGCAGGTACGAGAGCGCGCGGTCGGCCCCCCGCAGGGCCAGCCCCGCCGCCTCCCGGTCCACGCCGACCGCCCGCTCCGGCACCCCGCGCAGCGGCGGCTGCCCGGCGACGGCCACGTGCTTGGCCTTCTTGTTGCGGGTGAACAGGGTCTCCCGGGCCAGTGCGCCGTCCCGGTCCAGGAACCACCAGGCGTACGGCCGCCACCCGAGGTCCGAGAAGTTCACGTGCGTCAGGGCCACCCGCAGGTGGAAGGCCGACGGATCGGCGCGCTGGAGGTGGCGCACGTACCAGGAGACGCCCGCCCGGGGGAAGAACACGTTCGGGCTCGCGTGCGGCAGGCTCACCAGGACGCGCGGCGCCCGCGTGAACGCGCTCAGCCCGGCGTCGTCCAGCCCGAGCGCCCGCAGCGCCTCCACCCTGCCGGCGTCACCAGGGCCGCCACCACCACCCGTGACGAGCGCCTCGCGCCCGGACCGCAGCCACGCGGCGAACTCGGCGCGTACGCGCCCGCCGTCGAACACCATGCCACCCTCTCCTTCGGAAGATCCTCGCCGGTCCGCCGCGCCCGGCCTCATGCCCACTCCGGCCGCCGCACCAGCCACACCACCGTGAACAGCGCCGTGCAGCACGCCAGTACGAGGAAGGCGACGCCCACCCCGCACGCCCCGGCCAGCGCACCCGCGGCGAACGAGAACGCCGCCTTGGCCAGCGACGCCACCACGTTGCGGACCACCGCGAACTGGCCCACCTCGTGGTCGCCGGGCACCTGGTTCGTCAGCACCTGCATGCAGATGACGTGACAGGTGACGGCAAGGGAGAGGCCGAACGCGGCCACCGCCACCACGGCGGCGGTGTCCACCAGCGCCAGCGCGAGCGCCAGGACGGCCGTCACCGGCAGCGCCCAGCCGAGCACCCGCCGGGAGGAGACGCCGCCCGTCGACAGCAGCACCCCCGCCAGGAAGCCCCCGGCGATCGTCACGATGTTCAACAGGGCGTAGTAGGAGGGCCGTCCGGGAGCCACGGAGCCCGCCAGCGGCACCAGGACCGTGTTGAGGAACTGCAGCGCACCGCTGCTCGGCACCGAGAACACCAGTACGCCGACCAGGGCGGGACTCCACCGCAGGGGCACCGGAGCCCGCTCCCCGCCCCCGGCCGGCTCCCCGGCGTCCGGGCGCGGCTGCGCACGGTCCTCACAACCCCGGGTGCCGAGGGCCAGGGCGCCCGCGCTCGCCGCGTACGCCAGCGCCGCGCACAGCAGCCCCTGGGTGATCCATCCCTGGGCGAGCGCCACCCCGGCCAGCCCCGCGCCGCAGACCTGCCCGGCCAGCGAGGCCGACTGGGACGCCGCCAGCAGGCGCTTGGCCTCCTCCCGCTCGAACGCCCCCCGGACCAGCCGGTTCAGGGCCGCCTTGTTGAACATCTTCGCGATGGAAAGCACGACTTGGCTGACCGCGATCACGGTGACGGACAGCGCCGTACTGCCGCCGGAGACGAGGTGCTGGACGGCCAGGAGCACCGACACCAGGGACAGCGCCGAATTGGTGCTCCGCGCGACCCGGCCGGCCCGCCCCCGGTCCGCGGACCTCCTGAACAGCAGCCCCAGTACCGCCGCGGGGAGGTAGCCGAGGACCACCATCACACCGATGAGGAAGGCGTTGCCGGTCAGTTCGTACGTCAGCCAGAGCAGCACCACCGCCTGCCCGCCCTCGGCGAAGGACGACAGGGTGAAGAACAGGCTGAAGAGCAGGCGCGAGGGGCGGCGCGGCGCAGCGGACTGGAGCGGTTCGAGCAGCCGCGGCGGCGGCTCGGCGGAGGGCGGCATGGGCAACGGCCTGTCGTGTGGGAGTGGTCGGGGGTCAGCGGGCCGTGAGCCGGTCGACGCCGGCCACGGCGGCGTGCGCGGCCGCTTCGTCGGGGCACGAGAAGAACGCCAGCCGGGAGAAGGCACAGGAACTGCCCAGCCGCGCCTGCGCGGCGGCCCGCGGGCTGCCGGGAGAGACCCGCACGACCCCCGGCACCGCCAGCAGCTCGCGGTCCCCGGGGACGCGCCGGCCGCTCCCCGGGACGGGCGCGGCCACCCCGATCACCCCGCTGAACCCGCCCGGACCGGCACCGCCCGGCGCGCCTTCGCCCGGCGGCCTCTCCAGCTGGATCCGTACGAACTCCGCCCACAGGTCCACCCCGTGGAACAGGCGCAGCGACTCGGCGACCCCGCCCCCGGCCGGGCGCAGGGCGATCTCGTTGAACAGGAGCCCGCCGGCCGCCCGGAAGAGCTCCAGGTGGAAGACGAAGTCGGGCACGCCGAGCGCGGCGGCGCAGCGTTCGGCCGCCCGGAGCGCGGGCTCCCGCCGGGGATCGCCGGGAGGCAGGTGCAGGCTGGCCCGGGTCGTCCCGGCGGCGCTCAGCACCGGCCGGTCGTAGGCCGACGCGAGCGCCGCGCGCAGCACCCCGCCGCGCACCACCCCGTCCACGTGCAGTTCCGCGTCCACCTCGACGGCCTCCTCGACGAGGAAGAGCCCGTCCGCTTCCACGGCGAGCCTGCGTGCCTCCCACGCGGGCAGGCGGCGCACCCCCTTGCCGGAGGAGCCGGACAGCGGCTTGACGACCACCTCCCGCGGCAGGGAACCGAGCGGCGCGGCGGCGAAGTCACCGGAGAGCCAGCAGCGGGGCGCGGGCAGGGCCTGCCGGACGGACCGCTTCATGCGCCACTTGTTGGTCACCGTCAGGGCCGATTCGAAGTCCAGGCCGGGCAGCCCGTACCTGCCGCGCAGGAACGCGGCGAACGCGACGTTGCTCTCGGAGGTGGCCAGGACGTACCGGAACGGAGTCCTCGCCATGATCCGGTCGACGATGCCGAGGGTCTCGCGGTCGTGGTCGAAGGAGGGCACGGTGAGCGCCGCGGCGGAGGGCTGCTCTCCCGCCGGGCACACGGCGAGGTCCAGGTACTCGATCTCGTCGGCGAAGGCGGCGCGGGCCGCGTCGAAGAGCGGCTTGCCGGTGCTGAGTACGAGGGCACGGGTGCGCGCACGCGTGCGGGCGCGGGCCTCAGACACGGCCGGTCTCGTTGAACGCGACGATCCGGCGGATGAGTCCGCCCAGCCGGGCGTTGTCGGGGGCGGACACGAGGGCGTGGCCGGCCCGGCCGTACGAACCGGTACGGCCCTGCGGGGGCCCGTCCGGGTAGTGGAGCTCGTGGAACGCGAAGTGCTTCTCGAAGTCCGCCCGGGTCAGCTCCACTCCCGGGAAGCGCCGCAGGTACACGTACCCGAAGTACGCCTCGGGCGGCTTCGGCGAGAGCAGCGCGGCCGGGTCCTCCCCGAGGGCCAGGCCCACCGTGAGGTCGTACAGGTCGACGCCGTGGGTCAGCCGCACGATCTCGGGGTGGTGGGCGCCGGGGGTGCGGATCGCGCACTCGCCGAACACCAGCTCGCCGCCGTCCTCGAAGGCCTCCAGGTGGAAGACGCAGTCGGGGGCGCCCAGCCCGCCCAGAGCCCGTTCGGCCAGCTCCGCCGCCCGGTCGGGGAACGGGGCGTTCTCCTCCCGCGAGAGCACCTGCGAGGCCAGTACGGCGCCGGTGTTGGTGTTCATGGGCCGCTCGTGGAACCGGGCGACCGCACACCACAGCAGCCTGCCCCCGTACCAGACCCCGTCGACGTTGAACTCCCGGCCGCCCACGAAGGACTCCGCGACCCACGCCGCGTCGGCCCGCCCGCGGAGCGGAGCCAGGTGCCGGGCGAACCGGGCCTCCGAGCCGACCGGCGCCGCACCGACCGAGCCGGCGCCGTTCGCGGGCTTGAGGACGAACGGGGCCCCCAGCCCGTCCGCCAGCTCCCCGTACGCCGCGTCCGGGCCGACGTACACGCAGCGGGCCCGGCCCACGCCGGGCGGCAGGGCGGCCTTC
Source organism: Streptomyces sp. NPDC037421 (assembly GCF_055602105.1). Lineage (NCBI taxonomy): Bacteria > Bacillati > Actinomycetota > Actinomycetes > Kitasatosporales > Streptomycetaceae > Streptomyces > Streptomyces sp. NPDC037421. Next base: position 590,746 of record NZ_JBVJWV010000001.1, on the reverse strand, counting down.
TGGAGGTACTTGTCCCGGAAGCGCAGGGTCCGGGCCCAGTCGCGGTCGCCCGGCAGCCCGAGGTGCTCGCGGAGCAGGGCGGCGGTGAAGACGCCCTGCTCGTGGCCCGTGACCACACCGACGACCCCGTGCAGTCCGGCACCCAGCACCACGCGCAGGACCTCCTGGGCGTCCTCCAGGTCCGCGACCCGGGCGAAGCGGGTACCGCGGAGCGCCCCCTTCTCCTTCACCACCAGGTGGAAGGCCTCCAGGCCGCGGCGGGCCACCGCCTCGGCGATGCCCTCGCGGTATCCCAGGACGATCACGGTGCCCATGGTTCAGCCTCCAGGTTCCGTTGGTAGAGGTCGTGGGTGTCCGGCCGGAACGGCGCCACGCGCCGGAAGCCCCGCTTGGTGAAGAAGGCGGTGTTGGCCGCCAGACTGGTGCGCAGCGCGATCCGGATCTCCCGGCAGCCGGCCGCCGCGGCCCGGCGGGCGACCGCGTCGACCAGTGCCGAACCGATGCCGCGGCCGCGCAGCCCGGGCTCGGTCGCGAGGAAGCAGAACGTGTAGGAGCCGTCCTCGGGGTACTGCAGGACGCAGCCGGCGGCCCGCCCGCCGGTGCGGGCCACCAGCCAGTGGGGGAGTTCGCCGTGCACGGCCCCGGCCGTACGGCCGAGCGCGGTCGGCCGGAACTCCCCCGCGTAGGGGGCGTAGGCGGCGGCCAGCACGGCGAGGATCCCCGGCACGTCCGCCGGGCCGGCCGCCGCCACCCTCAGGCCGGTGGGGTCACCCACGACTCTGGGCGGCGGGCGCGGTGCGCGCCGTGAAGAGCTCGCTGTGGTACGGGATCGCCAGCGCGCCGTGCTCGTCGGCGTGCCGGCGGACGAGGTCCCGCAGCAGGTCGAGCAGCAGCTCCCCGTGGGCTTCGATGCCGCGCTGCACCTGGGTGGAGGACTTCGCCATGCCGACGAAGTCCTCGGCCGCCACCGCCGTCGTCCAGTCGGCGGTCCGCACCTCGACGGTGCCGCCGGCGGGGGCGAACACCTCGCGCAGCTCGGCCGCGAAGTCGAAGGCCCGGTAGTGCCGGCTGTAGCCGGGGCTCAGCTCCTCCAGCAGGGTCTCGTACGCGTCCAGGAAGGTGCTGGCCCCGAAGTCCCGGTTGTTCTGGATGATCGCGACCCGGCCGCCCGGATTCAGGCAGCCGAGCGCCGCGCGCAGGAAGCGCGGCCGGTCCATCCACTGGAAGGACTGGGCGGCGATGACCAGGTCCACCTCCCGCGCCCGCTCCAGGAAGGGCTCGGCCGGCCCCACCGTCCAGGCCACGGACGGGAACTTGGCCCGGCCCCGCGCCACCATGTCCGACGACAGGTCGACCGCCTCGTAGCGGGCGCCGTCGCCGAGGAGGGGGACGATCCCCTCCAGGGCGATGCCGGTGCCCGCTCCGGCGTCCACGACGTGCAGCCCGGGCCGCCCGGCCGCCGGTCCGGCGAGCTCCTGGAGCAGGGCGGCGGGATAGCGGGGGCGGTGCCGGTCGTAGTCGTCGGCGAGGGTGTCGAACTTCTGCTTGTCCGTGTCCATGCCAGGTCACCTGTTTCCGTGGTCCGACGGGCTGACGTGCCCCGGAGCGGCGGCTCCGGGTGCGTGGCGCGAGGGCGGGCGCCGCAGGCCGAGCTTCTCGCGCAGGGTGCCCTGCGCGTAGCGGTCCTTGTACACGCCCAGCTTCTGCAGCTCGGGCACGACGTGGTCGACGAACTCGTCGAGTCCGCCCGGAAGATGGGGCGGCATGATGTTGAAGCCGTCGGCGGCGCCGGCCTCCAGCCACCGCGCCATCGTCCGCGCCACCCGCTGGTACGAGCCCACCAGCACCAGGTGCCCCCGGGCGACCGTCAGCCGCTCGTAGAGCCCGCGGATGGTGAGCCCCTCGGACGCCAGCTTCTCGATGAGCAGGCGCCGGCTCCGGTTGCCGTTGGAGGGCGGGAGCGGGGGCAGCGGACCGTCGACGTCGTACCCGGACAGGTCGAACCCGCCCACCAGGTCCGAGAGCATGGCCACGCCCAGCCGGGGATGGATGAGCCGCTGCAGCCGCTCGAACTTCTCCCGGGCCTCCTCGTCCGTGGCGCCGGTGAAGGGGCACAGGCCCGGCAGCACCAGCACGTCCCGGTCCACCCGGCCGTACGCCGCCTGCCGCCGCCGCAGGTCCCGGCGGAACTCCACCGCCGCCGCCAGGTCCGGCTGGGCGGTGAACACCGCCTCGGCGGTCCGTGCCGCCAGCTCCATCCCCTCCGGCGACGACCCGGCCTGCACCACCAGCGGGTGCCCCTGCGGCGGGCGGGACACGTTCAGTTCGCCGCGGACCCCGAAGTGCGCGCCCTCGTGGCCCAGCGCGTGCCGGCGGGCCGGGTCGTAGAAGACCCCGCGCTCCTTGTCCCGAGGGAAGGCGTCGTCGTCCCAGCTGTCCCACAGCCCGGTGACGACGTCGAAGAACTCGGCGGCCCGGCGGTAGCGGTCGCCGTGCTCGGGATGCTCGTCCAGCCCGAAGTTGCCGGCCGCCTCGCTCTTGGACGAGGTCACCATGTTCCAGCCGGCCCGCCCGCCGCTGAGCAGGTCGAGCGACGCGAACTCGCGTGCGACGTTGTACGGCTCCTTGTACGTCGTCGAGGCCGTGGCGACCAGCCCGAGATGGGTGGTCTCCATCGCGAGCGCCGACAGCAGGGTCATCGGCTCGAAGACGACCACCCGGCTCCCGTAGCCCTCCCGGTCGTCGTTGAAGACCGACGGGGTGTCCGACAGGAACATGAAGTCGAACAGCCCGCGTTCGGCGGACCGCGCGAGGGCGACGTAGTGGCCGATGTTCTGCGCGCCGTCCGCCACGGCGTCGGGATGCCGCCAGGCGGCGGCGTGGTGGCCCGTCCCGTACGACAGGTAGGCGCCCAGGACCAGTTGGCGCCTCTGCGACTCGCTCATGAGGGCCCGTACTCCTTTCGTGTGAGGGGAGGGCGGTGGTCAGCCCTGGAGCTGGAAGACCTCGCGCAGCTCGGCGATCTCCTCCTCGAGAGCCCGGGTCGACCCGTGCCGCGAGATGTGCGCGAAGCTCTGCGCCATCGCCGTGATCGAGGCCCGCAGCGCCTGGTTGGCGTAGACGGCCAGTGAGAAGCCGGCCCCGCGCAGCTGCGCGGCGTCCACCTCGGGGTAGGTCGTCGGCACGGCGATCAGGGGCACGTCCCTCCGCCGCCAGCTGCGGCCGAAGTCCAGGATCTCCGCGCCGTCACGGGACTTGGAGTGGATGAGCACCGCGTCCGCGCCGGCCTCCACGTAGGCGTCGGCCCGCTCGATCGCGTCCTGCTTCGTGCCCCCGGCGATGAAGGTCTCGATGCGCGCGACGAAGACGAAGTCCGGGGTGCGCTGCGCCTTCTTCGCCACCCGGATCTTGCCGGCGAAGCCTTCCACGGTCTCCTGGTGCTGCGTACCGTCACCGAGCGAGTTCCGCTTGGGGAACACCTTGTCCTCGACGCAGACCCCCGCGATGCCGGCCCGCTCGTACTGTTCCACCATGCGCGCCACGTTCCGGGCGTCGCCGAACCCCGTGTCGCAGTCGGCGAGCACCGGCAGGTCGGTGGCGTCGTTCATGACGCGTGCCGCGGCCAGGAACTCGGTCATCGTCAGGATGCTCTCGTCGGGTACCGCGTGCGAGGCGGAAATGCCCAGCCCGCTGGCCCACAGCACCTGGAAGCCGCTGCGCTGGGCGAGGCGCGCGCTCAGTCCGTCGTGGGCGCCGGCGGCCAGGGAAAGCTCGCCGTCCCGGGCGATCGCCTCGCGCAGCATGGCCCGCTTGTTCATGATGACTCCTCAGGAATGAATGGTGATCGGATGGCTGGCGGACATGCGGGCGAAGTCGACCACCTGCTCCGCGACGCCCTTCAGCTGCCCTTCGACGTGCGCGTCCTCGCACCGCCCGGCCGGACCCAGGCCGGTCCGGGAGCTGTTGAGGGCCACGCCCAGCGGTGTGGGCCAGCCGCGCAGCGTGTGCGTCACCGTGCGCAGGGCGCCGAGGGTGACGACCGCGCCCTGATGCCCCTGGCCGACGGCCAGGCAGCCGACCGCCCGGCCGCTCAGGTACGGCCTGGGGTCGTCCCGCAGTTCCTCCAGGTGGTCGAGGGCGTTCTTGACGAGCCCCGAGATACCGCCGTGGTAGGCAGGGCTGGCCAGCACGACCCCGTCGGCCCGCGCGGTCTCCGTGACCAGCCGCCGGGCCGCCGGCGAGAGCGGAGCCCCGCCGGGGTCGTACAACGGCATGACCAGATCGGGGCCGGCCAGCAGGCTGACCCGGGCCCCCAGCCGCTCCGCCTCGGCCAGGACGGCCCGCAGCGCCCGCTCCGCCGTCGAGCCGGGGCGGTTCGAGCCGCCGATCCCGACGATCCTCACGACGCCGCCCCCGGCCCGCCGGCGGCGGGGGCCGCTTCGAGGAGCGGCGCCGCGACGGCGCGCAGGAACCCGCCCCGCCGTACGTAGTCCAGCTCCCGGGCGGTGTCCACGCGGGCCGTCATCCGCCACGCCGCGACGAGCCGCCCCGCCGGGCCGAGGGCACGTACGACGACCTCCCCGCGCGGCCGCAGCCCTTCGAGGCCGGTTATCTCGTAGGACTCGCGGCCCGTGAGCCCCAGCTGCTTCGGCCCGTGCCCGGCCCGGAACTGGAGCGGGACGATGCCCATGCCCACCAGGTTGCTCCGGTGGATCCGCTCGAAGCTCTCGGCGAGCACCGCCCGTACGCCGAGCAGCGCCGGGCCCTTGGCCGCCCAGTCGCGCGAGCTGCCGAACCCGTAGTCACGGCCCGCCAGGACGATGACCGGGGTGCCCTCGGCGGCGTACCGGGACGCCGCCTCGTGGATGCTGGTCACCTCGCCGCCGGGCAGGTGCAGGGTGTGGCTGCCGGGGTGCGAGGGGGTCAGCCCGTTGCGGAAGCCCGGACTGGCGAAGGCCCCGCGGACCAGTACCTCGTGGTTGGCGCGGCGGCAGCCGTACGAGTTGAAGTCGGCCGGCGCGATGCCGGCGCCGGCCAGGTGCCGGCCGGCCGGGGAGCCCTCCGCGATGGTTCCGGCGGGGGAGATGTGGTCGGTGGTCGTCGAGTCGCCCGCGAAGACCAGGACCCGGGCCCCGCGCAGATCGGCCGTACCCCTGCGGCCGGTGTCGTCGAAGAAGGGCGAGCGCACCAGGTACGTGGACCCGGCCGGCCAGTCGTAGACCGGCCCTTGCGGGAAGTCCAGCTCCTCCCACTCGCGGCCGCCCCGGAACAGGGTCTCCCGCTCCGGCGCGAAGTGTTCGCCGGTCACGTGCGAGAGCGCGACCGCGATCTCCGACGGCGAGGGCCACAGGTCCGACAGCCGTACGCCGCGTCCGCTCGCGTCCATCCCGAGCGGTTCAGCGCTCAGGTCGGTCCGTACCGTCCCCGCGAGGGCGTACGCCACCACGAGCGCCGGCGACGCGAGGTAGGCGGCCGCCGCGTCGGGATGGATCCGGCCCTCGAAGTTGCGGTTCCCCGAGAGGACCGCCGCGAGCCGGGTGCCGTCCCGCCGCACCGCGTCCTCGGCGGCCGGCGCGAGGCCCCCCGAGTTGCCGATGCACGTGGTGCAGCCGAAGCCGGCCACGGCGAAACCGAGCCGCTCCAGCCCGGTCAGCAGCCCGGCGGCCGCCAGGTAGCGCGGTACCGCACGGGATCCGGGGGCCAGCGTCGTCTTGACCCAGGGCGGCACGCTCAGCCCCCGCGCGACGGCCTTGCGGGCCACCAGCCCCGCGATGACCATCGACTCGGGGTTGGAGGTGTTGGTGCAGCTGGTGATGGCGGCGATGCCCACCGCCCCGTCCGGCAGCCCGCCGGCCCGCCGGCGCCCGGACCGGTCTCCGTCCTCGTCGGGGAAGCTGGCCGGCACCTCCTTCAGGGACAGCCGCTCCTGGGGCCTGCGCGGTCCCGCGACGCTGGGCCCTGCCGACGACAGGTCGAACTCCACGGTCCGGGCGCACAGCGGCTCCGCGGAGCCGGCCGCCGGGGCGAACAGCCCCTGCTCCTTGGTGTAGGCCTCCACGAGGGCGACGTCGTGCTCCGGCCGGCCCGTGAGCCGCAGGTACTCCAGCGTCGACGCGTCCACCGGGAAGTAGGCGACCGTACAGCCGTACTCGGGCGCCATGTTCGACACCGTCGCCCGGTCCGGGACGGACAGGGTGCGCACACCGGGCCCGAAGAACTCCACGAACTGCCCCACCACACCGGTCTCCCGCAGGAACCGCGTCATGGTCAGGGCCAGGTCCGTGGCGGTACTCCCGACGGGCAGCGCGCCGGTCAGCCGTACGCCCACCACAGGCGGGCTCAGCAGCGACACCGGATGCCCCAGCAGGGCGGTCTCCGCCTCGATGCCGCCGACGCCCCAGCCGAGCACGCCCAGGGCCCCGACCATCGGGGTGTGCGAGTCGGTGCCGAGGACGAAGTCCGGGGCGAGCAGGCCGTCCGCGTCCGGCATCACCACCCTGGCCAGGTGCTCCAGGTTCATCTGGTGGACGATGCCCCGGCCGGGCGGCACCACCCGCAGCCCGCCGATCTCCCGCTGCGCCCAGCGCAGGAAGCGGTAGCGCTCGCGGTTGAGTTCGTGCTCGCGGGCCATGTTGAGCGCGAGCGCGCCGGGGCGGGCCCAGGCGTTCGCCTCGACGGAGTGGTCGACGACCAGGTCCACCGGGAGCACGGGCCGCGCGCGGCGCGGATCGAGCCCCCGCTCGGCGATCAGGGACCGCAGCGAGGCGAGGTCCGACAGTACGGGGACGCCCGTGTGGTCCTGGAGGACCAGCCGGGTGGGGCTGAAGACGATCTCCTCCTCGGGCCCCGCGCCCGCGCAGGCGGAGACCAGCGCGGCGGACGAGGCCATGGCCGCCGCCGTCACCGCCCCGTCACCGCTCTTCACGGCGGCCCGCAGGACGTTCTCCACGAGGACGCGGACGCTGCGGGGCGCGGCACCGAGACCGGTGAGCCCGTTCTCCTCGGCCGCGGCCAGGCTGACGTACCGGCCCGCTCCGTGCGACGGGGGCAGGGAGCGCAGCAAGTCGTGCATGGTTGACCCTTCTCGCTTCGTCGGGGCCGCCGGCCCGGTGCCGGAAGGGGGAGGGGCACCGGGCCGGCGGGCGGGGGAGGGCCGTCAGGCCGCCGCGGCCTGGGAGAGGGCCCTGCGGTAGATGGCGGCCAGGTCCTCCGGGGGCACCGCGCCGGAGGTGTGGATGGACTGCCGCCGCACCTCGTCCAGGCAGGGGCCGAGCAGCTCCTCCCGCGGCTCGATGCCCTGCTGCTCCAGCGCCCAGGCGATCAGCGCGCGGCCGGAGTGCTTGCCCAGCACGTAGCGCCGCTCGCCGCCCACGTGCTCGGGCGGGAAGGGCTCGAAGGTGGAGGTGTCGCGCAGCATGCCGTTGGCGTGGATGCCCGACTCGTGGGCGAACACGTTGTCGCCGATGACCGGCTGCCACGGCAGCACCGGGTGCTTGGCGGCCCGCGAGACGAGCCGGCTGATCTCCTTCAGCTTGGTCAGGTCGATGCCGAGGTCCCGGTCGTACAGCTTCTTCAGCGCCACGACGACCTGGGCGAGGTCCGCCATGCCGGCCCGCTCGCCGATGGCGTTGACCGTCACGTGGAAGTAGCGCGCTCCGGCCTTGAGTCCCGCGAGGGTGTTGGCGGTGGCGAGTCCGAAGTCGTTGTGGGCGTGGCACTGGGTGTCGATGGGGGCCGCCGCCCCCACCGCCGCCACCCGCTCGCCGTAGGCCTCCGGCCCCAGCAGGCCGACGGTGTCAGACAGGCGCAGCCGGTCGGCGCCCGCCTCGTGGACCACGCCCGCGTACTCCTGGAGGAACGAGATCTCCGTGCGGGCGATGTCCTCGGCGCTGATGGACACGTACGCCCCGCGGTCCTTGGCCATCTTCACGAGGTCCGTGGCGGTGGCCAGCAGCCAGGTGCGGTCCTTGCGGACACTGGCCTTGAGGTGCCCGGCGGAGGTGGGCAGGCCGATGTGCACGGCCTTGAAGCCCATGTCGATCGAGCGCTCGACGTCCTCCCTGACGCCCCGGTGCCACACGACGAGCCGGGCCTCGTCCTGGCGGTCCACGCAGGACTTGATGAAGTCGAGTTCCTCACCGCCCATGGCCGGGATGCCGATTTCGACGGAGGTGACGCCGGCGGCTATGAGGGCGTCGAGGATCTTCGTCTTCGTCTCCTTCGAAAAGGCGACGCCCGGGGTCTGTTCGCCATCGCGGAGAGTGGTGTCCTCAAGGATCAGATCTTCGCGGATGCTCATGGTCGGCTCCTGAATCCTTCCGGCTGGAACGGGGAATGGAACGATCATCCGCAGCGCGCTCCGGAAGGGTCAATCCCCCTCAATGTCCCCTAAAACGGGGACGTGACGGACCGGGACCCCGTCGTGGATCCACGCATTCGCCGGACCCCGGCCCCAGAGCTGTGCGATCGTCAACTCACTCCGCCCTACGGCTGGTTGTCGCCCTTGTCAGCTCATCGGGCCGCCGTTAGGTTGTGCGGTTCCTGATGTCTTTTAGGGGGCTCCCATGGGTGTACGACGGGGCCGGCACCGCCGGTACCAGCCGAGCAGCATCAACCGGGCCTCGCTCGTCGTCACCGCGGGTGGCGCCGGGATCGCGCTCCCCCTCATCGGCGCCACGGACGCGCAGGCCGCCTCCGTGGACACCTGGAACAAGGTCGCCGCCTGCGAATCCACGAACAACTGGCAGACCAACACCGGCAACGGCTACTACGGCGGCCTCCAGTTCAGCCAGAGCACCTGGCGCGAATTCGGCGGCACCGCCTACGCCCCCCGCGCCGACCTCGCCACCAAGGCCCAGCAGATCGCGGTCGCCGAGAAGGTGCTCAAGGGGCAGGGCCCCCGGGCCTGGCCCGCGTGCGGTCCCCAGGCCGGGCTCAGCCGCAGCGGACCGGCCCCCGTCCTCGCCGCCAAGGCCCCAGCGAAGCAGGCGGTCGAGCCCGCGGCCAAACCCGCGGCCGAGCCCGCCGCCAAGTCCTCGGACAAGCCGTCGGCCGAACCGGCCGCGAAGCCCTCGGCCCAGGCGCACAAGGACCTGGTCCAGCCGACCAAGGCCACCACCCCGACGCCCGTCACCATGCCCCGCCCGACCGGCACCTCCGTCCTGCCGAACCCGTACGTGGTCGCCCCCGGGGACTCCCTCTCGACGATCGCCTCCGAACAGCACGTGGAGGGCGGCTGGCAGGCCCTGTACGAGACGAACCGGTCCACCGTCGGCGGCAACCCCAACCTGATCTTCCCGGGCCAGCGGCTCACCCTGAGGATCACCACCGCCCCGCCCGCCCAGAACCCCGAGAAGCCGCCGCGCACCGCCGAGCCGGTCAAGCCCGTGGAACCGGCCGCTCCCAAGCCGGAGCAGCAGAAGCCCGAGCAGGCGAAGCCGGAGCAGTCCAAGCCCGCCGAGAAGCCCAAGCCTCAGCCCGAGCAGTCCAAGCCCGCCGAGAAGCCCAAGCCCGAGCCGGCCGCCAAGCCCGCCGGCAAGCCCGTCTCAGCGGAGCAGAAGCCCGCCTCGGGCGGCGGCGCCTTCACCGCCCCCGTCGACGCCGGCATCGGCACCTCCTACCGCGTCGCGGGATCCTCCTGGTCCAGCGGCTACCACACGGGCGTCGACTTCCCGGTGCCGACCGGCACCAGCGTCAAGGCCGTCGGACCCGGTACGGTCGAGTCGGCCGGCTGGGCCGGGGCCTACGGCTACCAGGTCGTCATCAAGCACACCGACGGCCGCTACTCCCAGTACGCCCACCTGTCCGCGCTCGGCGTCAAGGCCGGCCAGCAGGTCTCCGGCGGCCAGCGGATCGGCCGCTCCGGCTCGACCGGCAACTCCAGCGGCCCGCACCTGCACTTCGAGATGCGCTCCGCCCCCGGCTACGGCTCCGACATCGACCCGCTGAAGTACCTCCGGAACAAGGGCGTCGGAATCTGACCCCCGCACGTGCGGCGGCACGGCCGTGAGCAGGATCAGGCCGGCCGCCGCCAGCGCGCCGCTCGCCAGCGCCGCCACCGCCCCGGCGGTCCCGTACCGGAAGCCCTCGTCGAACAGTGAGATCCCGACCGCGGCCGCGACCACCGGGTTGACCACGGTCACCGTGGCCAGCGGCGCGGTCAGGCCGGCGCCCCGGTAGGCCGCCTGCGACAGCAGCAGCCCCCCGGCCGCCAGTACGGCGATCGCCGCCAGGTCCGGCCACAGGGAGCCGAGCGCGCCCGGGGAGAAGCCCTCGGCCACCGCCTTGGTGAACACCGAGCCCATCCCGAAGGCCGTACCGGCCGCCGCGGCCAGCAGCACGCTGCGCAGCACCGCCCGGCGCATCCGCCCCGCCGCCAGCACCAGCACCGCCACCCCGGCCGCCGTCACCGCCAGCAGCAGGCTCCGCTCACCGCCCGCCAGGGCCTGCCGCCCCGCTCCTTCCCCGCCCGTCAGGGCCAGCAGCCCGGCCAGGCCCGCCGTCGCCAGCAGCGCCCCGCGCCAGGCGGCCGCACCGGCCCGGCGCCGTACGAACGCGGCCGCCATCGGGAGCGCGAAGACGATGGTCAGCGCACCCAGCGGCTGCACCAGGCTCAGCGGCCCGTACGCCAGCGCCACCACGTGCAGCAGCGCGCCCAGGCCGTTCAGCGCGACCGCCGCCCACCAGCCCGCGCGGCGCAGCGGCGCGTAGGGGCGGTCCGGCGAACTCGCCGCCACGTGTTCCTGGACGATCGCGCCACCCGCGTACGCGACGGCGGAGACCAGGCAGAGCAGAACCGACAGGGCCAGGGCACTCATGAGATCCACCATGCCCCAAAGGAACGCGCCGTTCATCCGCCCGCAGACCCCTTGATCGCGGGCCGAGTCATCCTCCTGGCATACACCAGCGGGAGTACGCGCAAGCCGCCCCAGAGGGACGAAGGGTCTTGATCCCCTCCATACCGTGACAGCTCACTCGCGGTCCGTGAGGCGGACGGGAACGGGTTTGGTCCCGGGCGTGTCGGATCCGTACAGTTTCCGTTTTGGGGACTTCCGCAGCAGGCGGACGCGGACGAGCGAGCAAGGAACGGCAGCGGCCATGACGGTGACCGAAGACAACCACGCATACGGGCCGGGCATCGACCCCGAGCGCCTCGCCGTCTGCCTCAGCGTGCTCGACGAGCTCGACAAGATCGACGTCGACCACCCCGACGCCATCACCGTACGCCGCGCCACCGCCGGCATCTACCGCACGGTCAAGCAGCGCCGCCGCCAGGAGCGCCGCGCCGCCAAGACCGCCAACGACAAGGCCGTCACCGAGGCGACCGCGACCGGCTCCGCCGAGCGCATCGACGACGAGACCGAGGGCATCCTGCCCTCCTCCGTCACCGAGGCCGGCCGGATCGCCGGGATACTCCAGCGCCCGCGCTCCTGCTACGTCTGCAAGACGCGGTACGTCGAGGTCGACTACTTCTACCACCAGCTCTGCCCGGACTGCGCCACGGAGAACCGCACCAAGCGGGAGGCCCGCGCGGACCTCGCCGGCAAGCGCGCGCTGCTCACCGGCGGCCGGGCCAAGATCGGCATGTACATCGCGCTGCGGCTGCTGCGCGACGGCGCGCACACCACGATCACCACCCGCTTCCCCAAGGACGCCATCCGCCGCTTCAAGGCGATGGAGGACTCGGCGGACTGGATGCACCGCCTGGAGGTCGTCGGCATCGACCTGCGCGACCCGGCCCAGGCCGTGGCGCTCGCCGACCAGGTGGCCGAGGCCGGCCCGCTCGACATCCTGATCAACAACGCGACGCAGACCGTGCGCCGCCTCCCCACCGCGTACGCCGCGCTCGTCGAGGGGGAGAGCGCCCCGCTGCCGGCCGGCGAGCTCCCCGCCCACCACGTCATCGGCGCCTTCAATTCGGGTGCGGTCGACGGCCTGGCGGCGCTGCCCGTCGGCGTCAGCGGGCTGGAGGCCCAGAAGGTCGCCGACCTCGCCCTCGTCGCGGGCAACGCCAGCCTGGAGCGGCACCTCGCCGGCACCGCCATCGACGCGGGCGGCCTGCTGCCCGACGTCGTCGAGAGCAACACCTGGGTGCAGACCATCGACCAGATCTCCCCGGTCGAGCTGCTGGAAACCCAGCTGTGCAACTACACGTCGCCGTTCATCCTGATCAGCGCGCTCCGGCCGGCCATGGCCGAGGCCGCCCGCAAGGCGTCCAGCGGGCGCGCGTACGTCGTCAACGTCTCGGCTATGGAGGGCGTCTTCAGCCGCGGCTACAAGGGCGCCGGGCACCCGAACACCAATGCCGCCAAGGCCGCGATGAACATGGTGACGCGGACCAGCGGCCAGGAGATGTTCCAGAGCGACCGCATCCTGATGACCTCGGTCGACACCGGCTGGATCACCGACGAGCGCCCGCACTTCGACAAGCTGCGCCTCGCCGAGGAGGGCTTCCACGCCCCCCTCGACCTGGTCGACGGCGCCGCCCGCGTCTACGACCCGATCGTCCGCGGCGAGGCGGGCGACGACCTCTACGGGGTCTTCCTGAAGGACTACGCCCCCGCCAACTGGTAAACGCCTCACGAGGGGCCGGCCGTCTCCCGGGACGGCCGGCCCCTCACTCGTACGGGCGAACCGTCCCGTGGATTCCGTAAGCCCCGGCCGCGACCAGTTCCAGCAGCGGCCGCCAGTCCTCCACCACCCCGGCGTCCAGGCCCGACGTGCCGCCCGACCGCACCGCCTGGCGCAGTGCCTCGGCCGCCGCGTCCCCGGCCGCCTCCGGCCCGTCGTGCCTTGTCAGGCGGGCCACCCGGTCGCCCAGCAGGGGGCGGACCGCCTCGGCCGCATCGCCCCCCTGGGCCGACAGCAGCGGGCCCAGGAAGTGGACCAGCCCGGCCACTTGGAGCTCCTTGTCGAAGGGGTGCGAGCGGCGGAGCAGGGCCGCCGTCCGGAGCCCCGGGCCGCCCTGGTGCGCGTGCAGGAGTTCCATCAGCTCGTCGACACTGTCGATCGTGGGCAACCCCGACATAGCCACAACGGCTCCCTCCGTCGTCCGCGCGCACGCGCCACCGCCGACGAGCAGATCAGCCCCGGCGGACACGCCGGCGTACGACTTCCTGAACTCGGGGCGAAAACAAGCGGTCCAGCGCGGATTTTACCGTTCCATCGAGCGGACCCCCGCTCATATGTGTACCCTAAGGCGCAAGGAGCCCCACCCGGGCACCGCTCCACCAAGGCGCCACCGCGTCCGGACGAACCTCTATTCCCCCCTATCCGGCGCGCGGTCCCGCCCGCCGGGTTACGCGACACATAGGGAGTGCGCGGTGACTGAGACCAAGAAGACCGACCCGACTCTGGAGCTCACGGGACGGGTGGCGAGCACGCGGTCCGACGAACTCGGCAGCCTCGAGGTCTGGGCCCGCTCCGCACCCATCCGGCTGGCCGGCTACGAGGACGACCTGGCGGAGCCGCACATCCTGCCCGGCATCGACTGACGGCACCGGCACCGGCACGGCCCCCGGGCCGCCGCCCCGCAGACCCGATCCGCGCCCCCGCGCCCCACGGCGACGGGGGCGCGGCACGTGAGACGGCCCCTTCCCCGAGGTTCCCGCGGGGCCCTACGCCGTCAGCGTCATCGCTCTGGGCGATCACGTCTTCCGCCGCCCCGCCGCGCCCGGCAGTGTCGGGCCCATGAGACTCCTGATGCTGGGTGGGACCGAATTCGTCGGGCGCGCGATCACCGAGGACGCCCTGGACCGGGGCTGGGAGGTGACCGTCTTCCACCGGGGGCACCACGCGCCGGCGCCCGGAACCTCCGCGCTGCACGGGGACCGCACCGCCCCCGACGGGCTCGCCGCCCTCGCCGAGGGGGAGTGGGACCTGGTCGTCGACACCTGGGGCGGCGCCCCCACCGCCGTCCGCGACAGCGCCCGGCTGCTCGCGGACCGGGCCGGCCGGTACGCGTACATCTCCAGCCGCTCCGTGTACACCTACCCCGCACCCGCCGGGCAGGGCGAGGACGGCCCGGTGGTGGAGGGCTCACCCGACGCCGGCTCGACCGCCTACGCCGAGGACAAGCGGGGCGCCGAGCTCGCCGCCCTCGCCGCCTTCGGCGACCGGGCCCTCCTCGTGCGCGCCGGGCTGATCCTCGGCCCGTACGAGAACGTCGGCCGGCTGCCCTGGTGGCTGAACCGCACCGCCCGCGGCGGCCCGATGCTCGCCCCCGGCCCCCGCGACCTCCCGCTCCAGTACATCGACGTACGCGACCTCGCGCGCTGGACGCTGGACGCGGCCGGGGCCCGTCTCGGCGGGGCCTACGACCTGGTCTCCCCGGCCGGCCACGCCACCATGGGCAGCCTCCTGGAGGCGTGTGCCGCCGCCACCGGCGGCACGCCCGAGCTGCGCTGGACCGACGCGGCCGCGATCCGGGAGGCCGGGATCGAGCCGTGGACCGAACTGCCGATCTGGCTCCCGGAGGGCGAGCTGCACGACTACATGTTCGGCAGCGACGTCACCAAGGCCCTGGGCGCGGGGCTCACCTGCCGGCCGGTCGGGGAGACCGTCGCCGACACCTGGGCCTGGCTCCGCTCGATCGGCGGGGAAGCCCCGCAGCGCCCCGACCGTCCGCGCAAGGGGATCTCCGCGGAACGGGAGGCGGCCCTACTCGGGCTCTGAGGAGGCGGCCTCCGCGAGGCGGGTCGGCGGCAGGTACTCGCGCAGCAGCCGGCGGTGCCACCAGGCACCCGTCTCGCGCAACTCCCGCCAGGTGGTGAACCGGTAGCGGTACAGCCTGGCCCGCACGAAGCGCGGCGGGGCGTCCGGGAAGGGATTGTGGCGGATCAGCCGCAGCGTGTCCCGGTCGCCCGCCAGCAGCCGCTCCACGAACGGCCCGAACCAGTCCCGGGCGTAGCCGGGGGAGAGGGCCGCGAACCACATCAGCCAGTCGAGCCGGAGGTGGTAGGGGGCGAACTGGCGCGGGATCCGGCGCAGTTCGGTCGGTTTTCCCTTGAAGCCGTACTCGCGCCAGTCGCCGTCCTCGCGGGGGACGCGGTCGGAGGTGCCCTCGACGACCACCTCGTCGCGGATCCGGCCGACGGTGCCGAAGGCCCCGTACGTGTTGACCAGGTGCAGGGAGTCGAAGGACCGGTTCATCACCTGGCGGCGCGAGAACAGGTTGGCCACCGGGTGCCGGCTGAGCACCAGGACCAGCACGGTCACCGCGCACACCAGGACCGCGTACCAGACGGGTGCCCCGCGCGAGGCGGCGGCGGGCGGGGGACCGGCGATCCCCGTGAAGTCGACCGCCGAGAGGGCGAGGGTGATCGTCAGCCAGTTCAGCCAGGCGAAGTTCCCGGACAGCACCAGCCACAGCTGGGTGGCCACCATGATCCCGGCGGCGTACGAGGCCACCGGCTGCGGGGTGAACAGCAGGACCGGCACCACCAGTTGGGTGAAGTGGTTCGCCGCGCACTCCGCCTTGTGCAGCGGTTTCGGCAGGCGGTGGAAGAACCAGCTCAGCGGGTTGGGCATCGGCTGCGTCTCGTGGTGGTAGTAGAGGCACGTCAGCCGGCGCCAGCAGGCGTCGCCCCGCATCTTGATCAGCCCGGCGCCGAACTCCACCCGGAACAGCACCCACCGCAGCAGCCACAGCACCAGCACGGGCGGCCCGGCCCGGGCGTTGCCGAGGAAGACGGCGAGGAAGCCGACCTCCAGCAGCAGGGACTCCCAGCCGAACGAGTACCAGGTCTGGCCCACGTTGACGATGGAGAGGTACAGCAGCCACAGCAGCGCCCACATCCCCATGGCGGCGCCCAGCGGCACCAGGTCCCCCACCCCGGCGGCCAGCGCCGCGGCCACGGCCGCCCCGGCCCAGGCGCAGCAGGCGAAGAGCCGGTCGGAGTAGCGCAGTTGGAACAGGCTCGGGGCGTGGCGGAAGGGCACGTACCGCACGTAGTGCGGGACGGGCAGCATGCCGTGCGCCCCGATCAGTGCCCGGAACTGCAGGGCGGCGCCGACGAAGGCGAAGACGTAGACACCGGCCAGGGCCCGCTGGAAGACCAGCCGGCCCAGCCAGTAGCCGGGCGCGGTGAACCAGTCCATCCCCTCCAGTATCAGCCGTGGGCGGCCAGGGCGCGCAGGTGGCGGCCGAGCAGCCGGGCGTAGCCCCGCTGGAGCACGGGGACGAGAGGGCCCGCGAGGCGGGTGTACCAGGCGGTGGGGCGGCTGAAGGCGGTGACCTCGAACCACACGGTCCCGTCGGCGGCGATTTCCACCACGAAGGACTCCTCCCCGCATTCGGGATGCCCGGTGAGGGTCCCGTACGCGAAGCCGGCCCGGTCGGGACCCTCCGGGGTCCAGATCACCTCGCACGGCACGGTGATCCGCAGCGGGCCGATGCCGAGGCCGATCTCCACGCGGGCACCCGGAACGGCCGGCCCGTCCGCCCGGACGCTCGCCCCGGTCGCCCGGTGCGCGCCGAAGGCGGTGACGGCCGCGCCGGCCGCCTCGAACACCACGCGGCCGTGCCCGATCCGGGTGCGGTGGTGGAGGTGGTGGTAGCCGTCGGGCAGCGGCCGCCGCAGCGTCGCGCCGCGGTCGGGGTAGTTGAGGACGGGACGGGCGGCGTTGATGAGGCGGGTCATGGCGGGATCTCCGATCGGGCTGGTGCGGGCGGCGGTCGTCCGGGCCGCGCGGGGTGGGGGTCAGGGGGCGGCCGGCGTGGGCCGGGCCCCGGCGGTGCGGTCTGGGGCGGGCGCGGCGGTGCGGTCCCGGGTGAGGCGGCGCCAGGCCAGCAGCGAGCACAGGGCGAAGCCGAGCGCGTTGCCGAGGCCGTGGGTGGCGGCCATCCAGGTCAGGGTGGGGTGGACGATCCCGGTGGCCTCGCCGGCGGCCCACCACAGGGCGAGCAGCATGGTGGCCACCAGCACCGCGGCCGAGGTGGCGAGCAGCGCCCCCGTGCCCCGGTCGCGGGCGCGGGGCCGGACGTCCCTCCAGGTCGCCAGGGCCACGGCCCACATCCCGGCGGTCAGCACCACCGCGCCCAGCAGCTCGGCCCAGTCGTCGACGAAGTAGCCGAGCAGGACCAGCAGGGTCCCCGCCGGGACGCTGTACGCCGCCCAGCGTGCCCAGTGCCCGGCCGTCGCCGCCCGGCACACCAGACCGGCGACCAGGGCGGCCGTGAACCCGGCGAAGTGGAAGTGCGGGACGGTCAGGGCCAGGACGTCCAGGTCGAAGCCGAACAGCCGGTACCCGGCGCGTTCGGCGACCAGGGCGCAGGCGGCCACCGAGGGCGAGGCCAGCGCGGTGAACGCGGCGACCTCGGCGGGCGCCGGCGGTCGGGTGCGCGGCAGCCGGGCGGCGCCCCGGCAGGCCAGGGCCAGGGCGGCCGCGGCGTAGAGCCCGGCGGGCACGGTGGCCGCAGGGCCGCGCGGCAGCCACAGGCACAGGGCCCCCGGGGCGGCGGCCAGGGGCCACAGCCGGGCGGCGGTCCGCAGGCCGGCCGGGTCGATCAGGCGCAGGCCCACGGGCACGACCCAGCCCATCCCGAGGGTGACGATCAGGTTCACGAGTACCGTCACGACCGCTCCTTTGAACGTGTTCAAGCAGTGCCCCCGACCCTAAGGGCTCTGTTGAACATGTTCAATACCGGGGTGGGGGCGCTCCGGTTGCGGTGCCGCGGGACATGCGTCAGACAAGAGGGAGCAACCGGGGCGAAAAGGGAGAGCAGCGTGAACGACCTGAACGACGTGCCCGCACCGACATCCCGTCAGGAACCGCCCCGTCAGACACCGCGCCGTCACGTGCCCGTCCGCACGGCCCTCTTGGCACTCCTCGGCCTGATCGCCGCGGGCTGCTCCGGCGCCGCCCCCGAACAGACCAAGGGCCCGGTCCCCGAGAGCCTGGAGCTCACCCTCCAGCCCGTGGGAGCAGCCGGACCCGACCCGTTCACCCCCTCCTCCGCCACCGCCGAGTCGGCCCCCCTCCAGCCCCCGCTGCCCAACGCGACCGGCCGCGGCATCCGTACGGTCGGCGCCGCCACCCCCGGCCTGTACGGCGGGACCAACCGGCTCGGCAGCTGCGACGTGGAACGCCAGGTCTCCGCCCTCACCTCCGACGACGCCAAGTCCCGCTCCTTCGCGCAGGCCGCCGGGATCGAACGGGAGAAGATCCCCGACTTCCTGCGGGCCCTCACGCCGGTGGTGCTGCGGGCCGACACCCGGGTCACCAACCACGGCTTCCGGGACGGACGGGCCGAGGGCTACCAGTCGGTGCTCCAGGCGGGGACGGCCGTCCTCGTCGACGACCACGGCATGCCCCGGGTGCGCTGCGGCTGCGGCAACCCCCTCGCCGCGCCGCGCTCCGCCAAGGGGAACCCGGTGCTCAAGGGCGACCAGTGGAACGGCTACCAGCCCACCCAGGTCATCGTGATCGAGCCGACCATCCAGGTGATCAAGAGGCTGGTCATCGTCAACATCGCCGACAACACCTGGATCGAGCGCAAGGCGGGCGACGACGGCGCCCAGGACAAGGTCCCGAGGACGGTTCCTCCCTACGACCCCGCCGACGGCATCCCGAACGCGCCCGCGACCCCGCCCGACGACCCCGCCGACCCCTGCGCCGGGGCCGACCCCGGCAACCGGCCCCGGACCACCCCGCCCCCAGTCCCTCCGACCCCGCCGGCCGGCCCCCCGGCTGCGGGAGAGCCCCCGGCCTCGGACCTGGTGCCGCCGCCCGGCCTGGACGTGGCACCGTCCCCCGCCGCGGACGCTGCACCGCCCCCCGCCCCGGACGCGGATGAGCCACCCGCCTCGGACCTGGTGCCGCCGCCCGGCCTGGACCTGGCAACGCCCCCCGCCCCGGACCTGGCAACGCCCCCCGCCCCGGACCCGGTACCGCCCTCCGGCCCCGGCGCCGCCGGCCCGCCGGCCGCCGCCCCCTCGCCCAGCCCCTGCCCGTCCCAGGCCGACACCGCGCCGCGCGCGCCCGCCAGCCCCCAGGAACGGCCCGGCGGCGCCCTGCCGCCGTCCGACGGCCCCGCAGCCACCCCGCCCGACGCCAACGGCGACCTCCCGCGCGACCTGCCCGGCAACGTCCCGCCCGACCAGGGCCTGACCCACACCCCCGACGACGGCCCGGGCACCGGCAACGATCCCGCCCTGCCCCCGGACCCGGCCGATCCCGCCGCTCCGGACGGCTTCCCCGACGGGCAGCAGGCCGACGACCAGCCCCCGTACCTGGAGAGCGCCTGACGCGGCGCTGTGTCATGGTGGACCGGTGCCGAGCACCGTATCGCTGCCGGAGGACTGGCCCGCACACGCGGACCGTTCCCTGTCACTGAACCGGATGGGCAGTTTCGACTGGGACCTGGTCACCGGGCTCATGCACATGGACGCGGCGGCCCTCGACGTCTTCGACACGACCCCGGACGAGTACGACGGACGGCCGGGATCGCTGTCCCCGCGCGTCCCGCCCGCCGAGTCCACCCGGCTGGACGCCCTCGTCTCCAGCGCCCTCAAGAGCGGCGTCGACACCTACGGCGCGTACTTCCGCATCCGCTGCCGCGACGGGAACCTGCGCTGGACCCACACCCAGGGCCGCGTCATGCGCGACCCGGACGGCCGCCCCTACCGGATCATCGGCATCGTCCGCGACGCGACCGAGGAGCTGAGCCACTCCGCCGAGCGCCTCGGCCTCGACGAGGAGCGCCGGCGCCAGACCTCCGTGGTCGAGAGCACCACCGCCGCCCTCGCGCACGCCCGGACCGTCCGCGACGTCATCGACGTCATCGGCGACGCCCACGGCCTGGAGCGGCTCGGCTCCATGGGCATGGTGATGGGCCTCGTCGAGGCCGGCCGGATCCACCTGGTGGCCGAAGGCCCCGCCGACAGCTTCGTCCCCGGCACCCGCTACACCCGCATCGACGAGCAGTACCCGATGAGCGAGGTCGTCCGCTCGCTCCAGCCCCGCTTCCTCGACTCCGCCGAGGAGTTCGCCGAGGGGTACCCCGACCTCTGGTCGAAGATCTCGTACATGCGGATATCGGCCGCCGCGTACCTGCCGCTGATCGCGCAGGCCCGGCCGATCGGCGCGATCGGACTGCTCTACCAGGACAAGGACGGCTTCACCCAGGACGAGCGGAACCTGCTGGTCGCCCTGGGCAGCAGCATCGCCCAGAGCCTCCAGCGCGCCATGCTGCTGGAACAGGAGCACGACCTCGCCGAGGGCCTCCAGCAGGCCATGCTGCCCCGCCGGATCCCGTCGGTCCCCGGGGCCGAGATCGCCGTGCGCTACCGGTCCGCCCGGATGGGCCAGGACATCGGCGGCGACTGGTACGACGTCATCCCGCTGCCCGGCGGCCGGGTCGGCGCCGTCATCGGCGACGTGCAGGGCCACGACACCCACGCCGCGGCCGTGATGGGCCAGCTGCGCATCGTGCTGCGCGCGTACGCCGCCGAGGGCCACTCCCCGGGCACCGTCATGGCCCGGGCCTCCGTGTTCCTGTACGAACTGGACACCGACCGCTTCGCGACGTGCACCTACGTGGAGGCCGACCTCTCCACCGGCGTCCTCCAGGTGGTGCGCGCCGGCCACATCGACCCGCTCCTGCGCACCCGCGACGGGGAGTGCCGCAGGCTGCCCGTGGAGGGCGGCATGCCGCTCGGCCTGTCGGCGGAGTTCGGGCGCCTGGAGTATCCGGTGACCACCGTGGAGCTGGACCCGGGCGAAACGCTCCTGCTGTGCACCGACGGGCTGGTGGAGCAGCCCGGCGCCGACCTCGACGACGGCGTCAGCCTGCTGACCTCCCTGGTCCGCGGCGGCCCGGCCGACCTCCAGCGGCTCGCCGACCGGCTGTGCGAGGTCGTCGACGACCGGGGCGGCGACGACGACATGGCCCTGCTCCTGCTGCGCCGCCAGGGCGAGGACACCCGGCCCGGCGGCGGCCGGCTCCAGCAGCACGTGGCCCCCGGGGACCCCGAGGCGCTCGTCGCCGCCCGGCACATGATCGGCGCTGCCGTCCGGTCGTGGGGCGCACGGGAGCGGGCCGACGAGATCGAACTGGTCGCGGACGAGCTGATCGTGAACGCCCTGATGCACACCGACGGCCCGGCGATCGTGACCCTGCGCGTCCTGGCCGGCCCGGAGCGCCGGCTGCGGGTGGAGGTGGAGGACCGCTCCAGCGCCCTCCCGCGCCGCCGCGAGGCGGGGGAGGCGGGGGTGTCGGGGCGGGGCCTGATGCTGGTGGACCGGCTGGCGGACGTCTGGGGCGTGGAGTCCCGGGGCAGCGGCAAGTGCGTGTGGTGCGAGTTCGTGATGGGCTGAGTGCCGGGCCGGGCGCCGGTCGAGCCCCCGCCCGGTTCCGGTCGCGGGCCGCGTGCCGGGGCGCCAGTCTGGGAGGGTGCCCGAGCTGCCGGAGGTCGAGGCCCTGAGGGAGTTCCTCGACGAGCACCTCGCCGGGCGGGTGGTCGAACGCGTCCTCCCGCTCGCGGTCAGCGTGCTCAAGACCTACGACCCTCCCCCCACCGCCCTCGAAGGGCAGCCCGCCGGACCCGTGTCCCGGTACGGCAAGTTCCTCGCCCTGAGCATCGGCCGGCTCCACCTCGTCACCCACCTGGCCCGGGCCGGCTGGCTCCGCTGGCGCGAGGACTTCCCCGCGCAGCCGCCCCGGCCCGGCAAGGGCCCGCTCGCGCTGCGCCTCGTACTGGACGGCGGCGGCGGCTTCGACCTCACCGAGGCGGGCACGCAGAAGCGCCTCGCCGTGTACGTCGTGCACGACCCCCGGGAGGTACCGGGCATCGCCCGGCTCGGCCCCGACCCGCTCGCCGAGGGCTTCGGCAGGGAGGCCTTCGCCGCGCTGCTGGCCGGGGAGCGGAGGCAGATCAAGGGCGTGCTCCGCGACCAGAGCGTGATCGCCGGGATCGGGAACGCGTACAGCGACGAGATCCTGCACGCCGCGAAGGTCTCGCCCTTCAAACTGGCCGCCTCCTTCGACGAGGAGCAGGTCACCCACCTGTACGGGGCCGTGCGGGACACCCTGCGGGCTGCCGTGGAGCGGGCCCACGGGCTGGCGGCCCAGGACCTGAAGGCCGAGAAGAAGAGCGGGCTGCGGGTCCACGGCCGGGACGGCGAGCCCTGCCCGGTGTGCGGGGACACCGTCCGCTCGGTGTCCTTCGCGGACTCCTCGCTCCAGTACTGCCCCACCTGCCAGACCGGGGGCAAGCCGCTCGCGGACCGCAGGCTCTCCCGCCTCCTCAAGTGACCGGGGCCCTGCGTAGACTCCGGCACCATGGCCGAGCAGCAGCCGCCGCCCCGGCGGGAGATCGTCACCGGCGTCCCGCGCGGCGCCCGCCGCCGTCCGCCCGCGCACACCCCCGCCCGCTCGGAGATCTCCGAGCAGACCAGCCTCGGCGCCACCTACGTACGGGCCCTGATGCGCAGCCAGCTGCGCGCGGGGCTGGGCGCGCTGGCGGTGCTGGCCCTCGTGCTCGGGCTGCTGCCGCTGGGCTTCCTGCTGCCCCGGGCGGCCGCGGGCCCGCTGGTCTGGGTCGCGCTCGGGCTGGTGGCGTACCCGGTGATGTGGCTGATCGCCCGCTGGTACGTGGGCCGGGCCGAGCGCAACGAGGCCGACTTCACGGGCCTGGTGACGGACCCGGCCGAGTCGGCGTAGGCCTTCCCGGCGCCGGGATCCCAAGGGCTGCCCCGTGATCCCCGGCGGGCGCACGACGCCGGCTACGGCACCTCGCCGCGCTGTCGGAACGCCCGAACGCGCCCAGTACGGGGGCGCCCCTGCGCCTTGCGGCGCACCGCATCCGACGCCGTGCGCCGGTCCACCGGGGAGTACGGGGCAGCCCTCAGAACAGGTGCATCGCCAGGTGCCCCAGCGGCAGGCCGAGCTGCCAGGCCGGGGTCCAGACGCGGGCGTTCTCGTCCAGGGCCGGCGGGTTCTCGCCCTGGCCGTGCCGGCCCGGGTCGAGGTTGGTGGCGAAGAGCTCCGTGTGGTCCAGCCAGCGCCATGCCGCCCGGGCCAGTTCGAGGTCCGGGTCCTCGCCGCGGCCGCGCTCGCGGGCCTCCTCGCCCAGCGCGAGGAACCGGGTGTGGACCCAGTCGCGCCAGGGGTGCCCGTACGCCGTCAGGGAGAGCCACTCGTCGAGCTGCGAGACCACCCGGATCCCGGACAGTTCGCCGGCCGCGTCCGAGAGGTAGATCGTCAGCGCGAGGGTGTCGCGCCCGGCCCGGAACTCCAGGGTGCTCACCGGGATCAGCCGCCCCGTGCGCAGCAGTTCGTCGGCGATGTACTCCGCGTAGAGCCACGCCATGGGCACAGCCAGTCCGCCGTCACTGGTGCCGTTCATACCCTCGGGCTGCACCGTGCCACCCTCTCCCGCGTGTCGAGCCTGCCGCCGTCACCCCCGAGCCTTCACCGGACGGCTCGCGGAACGGGGGATGTTTACTCAACTTGCACGGACTGGTGCCGATATCGGTGTGCTCCGTGTCCGGATCGTGCGCATCGGGGGCGTTCCTTGAGTGTTTCTCCACCGGGCCCGCGGTGCGGAGCACCCTTCAGGCGCCGAGCCCGTACCCCTGGAGCCCCTTCCGCAGGGCACGCAGGGCGTAGTACGTACGGGACTTGACCGTTCCGGCGGGGATGCCGAGCTCCGCCGCCGCCTCGGCCACCGAGCGGTCCTGGAAGTAGACCTGCATCAGCACGGCCCGGTGCTCGGGCCCGAGGCTCCCCACGGCCCGCCGTACGTCGATCGCGGTGACCGAGCCGGCCACCGCGTCCTCGGGGGCGGGCGCCTGCTCCAGACCGTCGGGGTCGACCTCCTGCGGCCGCGACAGCCGCGCCCGGCGGGCGTCGATCGCGAGCCGCCGCGCCACCGTGAACAGCCACGGCCGCATGGACTCGTGCCCGGTCGCCAGTACCTCCGGGTGCTGCCACACGCGTACGAGGGTCTCCTGGACGAGGTCCTCGGCGCGCTGGGCGTCCCCGGCGGTGAGGCCGAGCAGGAATCCGAACAGGGCCCGCCCGTGGTCGCGCTGGAGTTCGGCGAGCGCCTCGGGTTCCGTGCGCTGGAGGGTGGGGGAGGGCGACACGAGTGGCTCCTTCCGGGTCCGGGGTCCGCTGGGCTGCCGGGCCGAGGGCCGGGCCGTCCGCCGGGCGGTGGGCCGGGCCGCGTGCCGGGCTGTGGGCGTCCCACTCACCCTCACCTGCGCGGAGCCGCCCGGGAACCGTCCGGCGGGGGCGTTGCGCCCAAGGCCCCGGGTCGTCCGGTGGGCGGCCGCGCCGGGCGACGAACGGTCGAACGGCGCGGCGAACGGCCATGGGCCGTCGGGGTGCGACATGGCCGCAGGACGGCGCCGCTCCTTGACTTGAAAGCCCTTCTCCTATGGATTTCGGTTGATCCGACAGTCCTACAAAGGGGAGCTGGGACAGATGACCAAGCGCACCCGGCGGGCCCTCGCCCTGCTGACGGCCCTGCTGCTCCCGGCATCGGCGGCCGGCTGCTCCACCGCCGGTGACCGCGCCCCGGCGCGCCTCGGCCCCAGCGCCGCCGGGGCCCCCGCCGGCACGGCCCCGGCCGCCCCCTCCGCCGCCCGGGGGTTCACCCTGGTCGCGAGCGGAGACGTACTCCCGCACACCTCCGTCATCAAGCGCGCGGCAGCCGACGCGGGCGGCGACGGCTACGACTTCCGGCCGATGTTCTCCGGGGTCAAGCCGGTGGTCTCGGCGGCCGACCTCGCCCTGTGCCACATGGAGACCATCTACGGCGAGGACGACGGCCCCTTCAGCGGCTACCCCGCCTTCGTCTCCCCGCCCACCGTCGCCGACGCCCTCAAGGACGCCGGGTACGACGGCTGCTCCACCGCCTCCAACCACACCCTGGACGACGGGGCCGAGGGGCTGAAACGCACCCTCGACCGCTTCGACAAGGTCGGCCTCGGCCACGCGGGCTCCGCGCGCACCGCCGCCGAGGCGGCGAGGACCACCCTCTACACGGCGGGCCCGGCGAAGGTCGCGCACCTCGCGTACACCTACGACACCAACGGCTACCCCATGCCCGACGGACAGCCGTGGGCGGTCAACCTGATGCGCCAGGACGAGATCCTCGCGGACGCCCGCGCGGCCCGGAAGGCCGGGGCGGACGTGGTGCTGGTCAGCATCCACTGGGGCACCGAATGGCAGACCGAACCGGACGGGACCCAGCTCTCGCTGGGGAAGGCGCTCACCGCCTCGCAGACCGGCGGACGCCCGGACATCGACATGATCCTCGGAACGCACGCCCACGTCCCGCAGGCCTACGAGAAGGTCAACGGGACCTGGATCGTCTACGGGATGGGCGACCAGGTCGCGGGCGAGATGTTCAACCACTCCGGCGCCCGCGACATGCGCGGCAACTACGGCTCCATCGCCCGTTTCACCTTCGCCCCGCCCGCCGCCCCCGGGCAGCGCTGGCAGGTGACCGGGGCCGAGTTCGTCCCGCAGATGATGGACCTGTCCACCGGCAGGGTCGTCAACCTGCCCGCCGCCCTCGCCGAGGACCCCGGCGACGAGGAGTACGAGAGTGCCGACGAGGCCGTCACCGAGGCCGTCCTCAGCCGCGGCGCCGCCAAGGACGGCCTGAAACGCGCCCGGTAGGGGGCTTGCGGGAGGGGCCTGCGGGACGACCGTCACCGTCCCCGGTCGTGTCCGCCACCGGCGCGCCCAGGGAGGCCCCGGCAGCGAGCGCCGGCTGGACGCACACCAGGGCCGGCAGTGCGTTCTGCCGCCGGGCCGGCCCCGCCGCGCAGGCCGCAGACAGGAGCGAGGACTCCGAGCCGTCAACCCCGGCGAGGATCACCTTCGGCCCGTCGGTGCCGCGCTCGAATCCCGTGTTCACGTGCTCCGTCACCCTCCCGAGGCCATCCGGTTCGGCGCGCGGAGCGGCGCGGCCCTCCCTACAGTGCCAAGCATGACCGCCACGCTGGAGGAGACCCGGGGGACCCGCAACCGCTTCCTGCACCGGGTCCCGGACGCCTTCGGGGCGTTCTTCGGAACCCTGGGCCTGGTGTGCGCGCTGCTGGCGCTCTCCCCGACGCTGCGCAGGCTCCTGCGGCCGGTGGTGCGCTTCCTCGACGACTTCGTGGTGCCGGTCAGCGAAAACCTCGCGTACGCCGTCTTCCTCTTCCTCCTCGCCGCCGCCCTCGGCACCCGCAAGAAGATCGCCTGGTGGATCGTCGTCACCTATCTGGCCCTGCTGATCCTGGTCGACCTGCTGATCATCGCCGACGGCGACTTCTGGGTCGGGGGCCCCTCGATGGTCCTCGCGGTGGCCGCCCTCGGCGTCCTGGTCGCCGCCCGCAAGGAGTTCTACGCGGCCTCGCGCCCCGGCGCCGTCTGGCGGGCCATGCTGGTGCTCGGCCTCGGGCTGCTCGGCGCGGTGTTCCTCGGCTGGGCGCTCGTCGCGCTCTTCCCCGGGACCCTGCCCAAGGGGCAGTGGCTGGACTGGGCCGCCAAGCAGGTCTTCGGCGGGCTCTTCTCCGCCCGGCAGTTCGACGGCCGCCCGCCCCGCCCGCTCTACTTCCTGCTCGGCCTCTTCGGCGCCCTCGCCCTGCTGAACGCGGCCGCGACCCTGTTCCGCTCGCAGCGGCTGACGGCCGCCCTGCACGGGGACGAGGAGCCCCGGATCCGGGCGCTGCTGAGCGCCTACGGACGGGCCGACTCCCTCGGCTACTTCGCCACCCGGCGCGACAAGGCCGTCGTCTTCGCCCCGAACGGCAAGGCCGCCGTCACCTACCGCGTCGAGGCCGGGGTCTGCCTGGCCAGCGGCGACCCGGTGGGCGACCCCGGCGCCTGGACCCCCGCCATCGACGCCTGGCTCGCCGTCGCCCGCCGCCACGGCTGGCAGCCGGCCGTGATGGGCGCCTCCGAGGACGGGGCGACCGCGTACGCCCGCTCGGGCCTGAGCGCCCTCCAGCTCGGCGACGAGGCCATCCTGCACGTCGCCCACTTCGACCTCGACGGCCGTGAGATGCGGGTCACCCGGCAGGCCGTCAACCGGGTCAGGCGGACCGGCGCCACCACCGTGATCCGCCGCCACTCGGCCCTCACCGAGGAGGAGATGCGGACCATCGTCGACCGGGCCGACCACTGGCGCGACACCGAGACCGAACGCGGCTTCTCCATGGCCCTGGACCGGCTCGGCGACCCCGAGGACGGGGACTGCCTGCTGGTCGAGGCCTTCGACGCGGGCGGCGAGCTGATCGCCCTGCTGTCCTTCGTCCCCTGGGGCAGGGACGGCATCTCCCTCGACCTGATGCGCCGCGACCGGTCCGCCCCCAACGGGGTCATGGAGTTCATGGTGGCCCAGCTGTGCGCGGCCGCCCCCGGCCTCGGCGTGCGCCGGATCTCCCTCAACTTCGCCGTGTTCCGCTCGGCCTTCGAGGAGGGCGGGCGGATCGGCGCGGGCCCGGTGCTCAAGCTGTGGCGCCGGCTGCTGCTGTTCTTCTCCCGCTGGTGGCAGCTGGAGGCCCTGTACCGCTCCAACGTCAAGTACGGCCCCGAGTGGTACCCGCGCTTCCTCTGCTACCAGGACGCCGGCTCGCTCGCCCGGGTCAGCCTCGCCTCCGGCATCGCCGAGGGCTTCGTCTCCGTACCCAGCATGCGCAAGCTCTGGGGCAACGGCCACGCCAAGGGCCTCACCGCCCCCGCCAACACCGCCGGGCTGCCCTCCATCGACTCCCTGGGCCTGGACCTCGTCGGGGAGGACGGCGAGCGCGCCCAGGCCGAGCGGCTGCCCGAACAGGTCCGGGTGCGCCACGCCAAGCTGGAGCGGATCCGGGCCGCCGGGACGGACCCGTACCCGGTCGGGATCCCGCAGCGCACCCACACCGCCGCCGCCCTGAAGGCTGCCCCCCCCGGCCGGACCCCCGGCGCCCGCACCGGCGAGCAGGTCACCCTCGCCGGGCGGGTGATGGTCGTACGCGACCTCGGGGGCGTGGTCTTCGCCGTGCTGCGCGACTGGACCGGCGACGCCCAGCTGATGTTCACCCGCGACGAGTCCGGCCCCGGCGTGCTGGACGCCTTCACCTCCCAGGTCGACTTCGGCGACCACGTCGTGGCCACCGGCCGGGTCGGCGCCAGCCGCAGCGGGGAGCCGTCCGTCGTGGTCGGCTCCTGGCAGCTCACCGGCAAGTGCCTGCGCCCCCTCCCCGACAAGCGCAAGGGCCTGGCCGACCCGGAGGCCCGGGTCCGGCGCCGCTACCTCGACCTGGTCGCCAGTCCCGACGCGCGGGACGTCGTACGCGCCCGCTCCAGCGCGGTGCAGGCACTGCGCCAGGGGCTGCTGGACCGCGGCTACCTGGAGGTCGAGACCCCGATGCTCCAGCAGATCCACGGCGGCGCCAACGCCCGGCCCTTCCGCACCCACATCAACGCCTACGACCTCGACCTGTACCTGCGCATCGCCCCCGAGCTCTACCTCAAGCGGCTGTGCGTCGGCGGCATGGAGAAGGTCTTCGAGATGGGCCGCACCTTCCGCAACGAGGGCGTCTCCTACAAGCACAACCCCGAGTTCACGATGCTGGAGGCCTACCAGGCCTTCGCCGACTACGACGTGATGCTCGACCTCACCCGGGAGCTCATCCAGGGCGCGGCGACGGCCGCCTTCGGCTCACCGGTCGCGCACAAGGCGGGCCCCGACGGCAAGCTCGTCGTCCACGACATCTCCGGGCCCTGGCCGGTCAAGACGATGTACGGGGCCATCAGCGAGGCCCTCGGCGAGGAGGTCGACGCCGACACCGAGGAGCACCTGCTGCGCGTGCTCTGCGACCGGGCGGGCGTCCCGCACGGCCCCGACGACACCCGCGGTGACGTGGTCCTGGAGATGTACGAGAGGCTGGTGGAGGAGCGGACGAAACTCCCCACCTTCTACAAGGACTTCCCGACCGACGTCTCCCCGCTCACCCGGCAGCACCGCAAGGACCCCCGGCTGGCCGAACGCTGGGACCTGGTGGCCTTCGGCACCGAACTGGGCACCGCCTACTCGGAGCTGACCGACCCCGTGGAGCAGCGCCGCCGGCTGACCGCCCAGTCGCTGCTGGCGGCGGGGGGCGACGCCGAGGCGATGGAGCTCGACAACGACTTCCTCGACGCCCTGGAGTACGCGATGCCGCCCACCGGCGGGCTCGGCATCGGGGTCGACCGGCTGGTCATGTTCCTCACGGGCCTGACGATCCGCGAGACGCTGCCGTTCCCCCTGGTGCGACAGGGCTGATCAACGGAGTGGCTGGTCCGGGAGGGTGACGGGGGCCGGGCGCGTCCGCGCCTCTCGACATCTCCGGCGATGTCGTTGATACGTAGTAATAATGAAAAATGACGAGCCGACAGTGGGACGACGCGTGCTCCTGCGTACCGCCGTCTTCCTCGGAATCGCCGCCGCCTCCGGACTGCTCAGCGCCGGCGAGGGCGGCCCCCAGGGCGGGTCCACGGCCGGCGCCCCCGCACCCGGCACCCCCGCTCCCGCCCCCGGAGCCCCCGGGCTGCGCCCCGAAGGCCCCCCGGACAAGTCCTACCGGCTGCGGCCCATGACCGCGGAGGCCCCCGCCCGGCCCCCCGCCGCCAAGCCCGCCGTCCGCACCCGGCCCATCCTGGAACTGCCGGCCGGGCCGGACACCGGCAACGCCATGGTGCTCACCTTCGACGACGGCCCAGACCCCCGCTACACCCCCGCCATCCTCGACACCCTCGCCCGGTACGGGGTCCGGGCGATGTTCTTCGTCTGCGGGGAGATGGCCACCGAGAACCGCGACCTGCTGCGCCGGATGGCCGCCGAGGGCCATGTCATCGGCAACCACACCTGGACGCACCCGCTCATCCCCAGCCTTTCCCGTTCCGCCCTGGAGGCGGAGATCGGGCGCACGAGCGAGGTCGTGCACCAGGCGGCCGGGCAGGCCCCGCTGTGGTTCCGGGCACCCTACGGGGCGTGGAACCGGGCCGCCTTCGAGATCGGCGCCGAGCTGAACATGGAGCCCTTCGCCTGGACCGTGGACACCCTCGACTGGAAGGAGCCGGGAAGCGCCACGATCATCTCCCGGGTGCTGTCGGGCGCCGGGCCGGGGGTGATCGTGCTGAACCACGACGCCGGCGGCGACCGTTCGCAGACCGTCCGGGCGCTGGAGGCGTACCTGCCGCAGCTGCTCGGGCGCGGCTACCGGATGACGCTGCCGACCCGCTGAGGCCGGCCCCGGTGGTCCCCCTCCCGGTGCGCCCGGGGGACCACCGGGGCGGTGCGGCCCTCGTCTGGTGAAACGTTCCGTCAGCGGGCCGCCACCATCCGGGCGAAGACGACCACGTTGCCGTCGTAGCCCTTGGCCTTGGAGTAGCTGCCGCCGCAGGTGATCACGCGCAGCTCGGGGTGGCCGGTGTCCCCGTACACCCGGGAGCCGGGGAAGGCCTCCTTCGAGAACACCTCCACGCCGTACACCTCGAAGACCGCGGTCCGCCCGTCGTAGCGCTCCACCTCGATGCGGCTCCCCGGCTTGAGCGAGCCGAGGCCGTAGAAGACCGCCGGGCCCTGCGCGTTGTCCACGTGGCCCACGATCACCGCGGAGCCCTGCTGGCCCGGCGAGATGCCGTTGAGGTACCAGCCCGCGAGGTTGCGGTCCTGCGGCGGCGGGGCGTCGATCCAGCCCTGCGCGTCCAGCCCGACCGTCATCACCGGCGCGTCCACGTTGATCGTCGGAATCCGGATGCGCTGCACCGACGAGTGCTCCAGCACCTCCATGTCCGCCGGCGGCCTGGGCGCCTGGGCCGGCAGGTGTTCCGCGCGCGCGACCGCCGCCGCGGCGGTGGGCTGCGGCGGCCCTTCCTCGGCGTTCGCCCCGTTCCTGATCATGGCGAGGCCGCTGAGCATGACCAGCGCGAGCACTCCCCAGGGGGAGCGTCTCCTCGGCCGCTGCTCGCACTCGTCCTCGGTCATGGCTCTCCCTTCCCGACGCGGGGGTCCCGACCCGCGTTCCAGTCCCTCCCCGGTACGCCCTTCTTCACGCACGCTAAGGGTGCACGGTCGGGACGGCGATCGGGGAAGGGCGAACGGGTGGTCGCGTCCGGTTGGGGTGCGCCCATCCAGGTATTCGTCACATAAATGCCTGACGGCTCATGACCTGCGGATCCGTCAGATGATCAGTGTGCGCTTCGGCGTGTCGCTCAACCGGGCGGCCCAAAGGCGGAAATGCGCTGGTTGCACGGCGCCCCGAGGGTTCGTGATGGGAGGCGTTCTCGTCGATCTGCCCGGGCCACCGCTCCGGGGCGCTTCCCGCTGGAGGTTCCACCATGCGTGTTCTGCGCGCTCTCACCGTGACCGCGGCCGCCTGCGCCGCGATCGGTCTCAGTGCCTCGTTCGCCGCCGCGAACTCGCCGCAGGGCGGCGGCAACGGGCCCAGCAACGTCACCGTCAATCCGTACTCCGTGCACCAGGGCGCCTCGATGCAGGTCAGCGCCGCGGGCTGCGGCCACGGCGGCACGGTCTGGTCGAACGGCAACTTTCCGCAGACCAACCTGTCGGCCGGCTCCATCGGCTTCGCGACCGTCCGGATCTTCAACCACGCCTCGCCGGGCAACCACACGCTGTCCGTCAAGTGCCACGACAACAGCCTCGTCGCCACGCACCGGTTCACGATCCTGCCGGGCAACGGAGCACAGGGCGGCGTCGGCGGTTCCTTCGGCCCG
Organism: Streptomyces sp. NPDC037421; assembly: GCF_055602105.1. Lineage (NCBI taxonomy): Bacteria > Bacillati > Actinomycetota > Actinomycetes > Kitasatosporales > Streptomycetaceae > Streptomyces > Streptomyces sp. NPDC037421. The sequence goes on along the minus strand of NZ_JBVJWV010000001.1, from coordinate 559,044 downwards.
TCCACCGCCGAGACGGCCATCGGCGCGGGCCTCGTCGGCGCCGCGGCGCTCGGCGCGGGCGCGCACGTGATCCGCCGCCGCCGTCCGGCCGGCTCCCGGGGCTGACGCGCCCGCGAGCCGCGGCCACGGTCCGCCCCGGGTCCGGGACCCGGGGCTGCCGTTCGGCCGGGCCGCCGGCATCAGGGGCGGGGCCTGGTGTTCGGTGCGGGGTCAGTGGCCGCGTGCCGGGCGGCGCCGGCGCAGGGCGTACGCGGCACCGCCCGCCGCGGTGGCGAAGAGCGCGGCGCCCACCCCGAGTTCCACGAGGTCCGTCCCGGCCACGCTGCCGCCGAGGCCGCCGCGCACGCCGAGGGCGGCCGCACTGCTGCGCGGGGCCGCGGCCGAGCCGCGCGCGGTGGGCGTGATCCGGGCGGCCGGGGCGGTGCGCGCGGTGGTGGGGGCGGTGGCTCGCGGCCGGACGCCGGTCGTGGTCTCCGCGGCGGGGGTGCGCCGGACGCCGCTGGTGGAGCTGGTGCTGGGAGTCGACGTACCGCCGGCGATGGTGAGGTCGGCGGAGCCGTTCTCCCCGTTGCAGGTGAACGTGACGGAGTACAGGGCTCCGCGCCGGGCGTCGCGGTCGATCGTGGCCCGGACGGTCTGCCCGCGCGGGATGCTCACGGTGTCGAAGACCCCGGAGGAGGCGGTGGCGTACGCGGCGTCGCAGCCGGTGACGGAGAGCACCACCTGGCCGCCGGGGGCGACCGTGGAGGGGGTGACGGCGAAGCCGAAGGAGGTGACGGGCGCGGCCTCGGCCGCCGTGGCGGCGGGCTGGCCGAACGCGCCGAAGGCGCCGAGCGCGAGGAAGGCGCCGGCGCTGAGCAGGGCGGTGGCGGAGCCGCGTATCGCACCCATGGTCGGTCCTCCGGATCCCCGAGGAGCAGTCGCGCAGCGTTTGCGCAGGTGAGGGTCGTGCACCTCGTTGTCCGCCACGCTAGGCGCCGGTCCGGTGACCCGCGATCAGGAGCGGGCGAATGGGGCACGGCCGTAGGCCGAACCGGCGACGGGAGGCCCGCTCCCGGTTTCCCGGGAGCGGGCGCGCGTTCAGTTCTTCAGCTCCAGGTGCGGGAACTGGGCGAGGAAGGGCTCCGCGGTGGCGGAGATGCCGCGGCCGAAGGGCGAGTCGAAGTCCCAGATGAGGAAGAGCAGGAAGGCGATCAGCGCGCTGAACAGGCCGGCCAGCAGCATCTCGCGGAAGGACCGGCGGATCTGCAGGGTGAAGATCAGGCCCACCGTCACCAGGGCCCCGGCGATCAGCCCGAACCACACCACGCCGGGCATGGTGGCCCCGGCGCTCTGGCCGCGCGAGTTGCGGGCGTCGTCCACGATCGCGACCTGGTCGACCAGCGGCTGATAGGCCTGTCCCTCGTGGTCGGTCTGCGGCTCGTAGTCGGTGACGTCGCGGCGGATCTTCTCCAGCAGCTCCCCGCTGCGTTCGGTGAGGTCGCCGCCGTCGGCCATCCTCTGCCACTCCGTGTCGACCACGTAGGTCACGTACGCGTCGACGTCGGAGCGGATCTTCCGGCGCACCTCGACGGGGTAGACCTCGGAGCGGACGCTGATCTCGTGCAGGGCCTGCGCCTCCTGGCGCACGTACTCCTGGGCGGCCCCGCGGCCCTCCCAGACGCCCGCGATCGCCAGGCCCAGGACGATCGCGTAGATCACCCCGATCATCATCGTCATGTACTCGATGACGTCCGGGGTCTCGTTCGGATCGTCGTCCTCGCCGATCCTGCGGTGGTTGAAGAAGGCGATGGACAGCACCACGGCACAGGCCGCGGCCATCGCGAGGGACAGGACGAGCCATTCCGACAAGATGACTCCCAATCGATGAGCGGTGGGTGCGGCCTACCGCGGGCGCAGCGCGACGATCGCGAGCACGGCCGGGGCGGCGGTCATGAGGGTGAAGGTGACCGGTGAGATGCGGTGCTCCACCGGTTTGCGGGCGGGGGCGTGGTATCGGGGACGGGCCACGGGCTTGGACGTGGGAGCCGGAGTCGGCGCCGGTGCGGGCGGCGGCTCGGGAGCGGGTGGCGGCGGGGCGGGTGCCTTGTACACCCGCGGTGGCGGTGGCGGTGGCTTGGGGGCCGGTTCGGGCGGTGGCGGCGGGGCCGGGGCGGGCCGGGACGGCTCGGGGGCCGGTGCGGGCGGCGTTGGCGGGGTGGGTTTGGGCGGCGGCTTCGGTGGCGGAGGGGGCGGCGGCGGAGGCGGCGGCTTGGGGGTCGGTTTGGGCGGGCACGGCGGGGGAGGCGGCGGCGGGCAGTCGTGCGCGTGCCCCTTGCCGGGGTGGCCGCAGGCGTGTCCGTGGCCGTGGCCGCCGTGATGTCCGCCACCCCGGCCGGCCCCGCTGCCGCCGCTGCCGGCGAACGCGTACAGCTCGACGGCGGCTCCGCCGTCCGCGGTGCCGATCGTTGCGTAGGCGCAGCTATCGGCCACGGCGGGCGTGGCGGAAAGCGACGCCCACAGCAGGACCGGGACCGCCAGCAGGCGTCTGGCACAGGCTCTGTTCACCCGGGGAGCATGGGCCCGCGCGCGCCCGCGCACGTGAGGCCCGGTGTCGGTTCGCCTGATCGGGTGGAGTGTGGAGCGTAGATGTTTGAGCCAGTTCCGGACCGCTTCTGAGTGTTCGCGGGTGAAATCTCAAATGGTATTTGTCGGCTTCTTCTTCGCAGGTGGCGGGGTCCGCACGTGCCTTTGGTGTGTGACCAAGAACGGACCGCCAATTTCCGCTTTTGCTCGCCCTGTTGGGAAATGATCAGTACATTCGGCTCGGACAGCAGTCCGACCACCGTCCCACCCCCCGGACGGAACCCGCCCGACCACGGCACGACGAGGCTTGGAGACCCCGATGGAACGCCCCGCCTGGGCCCCGCCGGGCATCGACATATCGGTGCCCAGTGTGTCCCGCATCTACGATTACTACCTGGGCGGCTCCCACAATTTCGAGGTCGACCGCCAGGCCGCCCGCCGTGCCATGGAGTTCATGCCGGGCCTGCCCAAGATCATGCAGGCCAACCGGGCGTTCATGCGCCGCGCCGTCCGCCACGCCGTGGCCGAGGGCGTCACCCAGTTCCTCGACATCGGCTCCGGCATCCCGACCTTCGGCAACGTCCACGAGATCGCCCGGGCCGCCAGCCCCGAGGCACGCGTCGTATACGTGGACCACGACCCGGTGGCCGTCGCCCACAGCCGTGCCGTCCTGGCCGGGGACGAGCGCACCGGCGTCGTCCCCGCCGACCTGCGCAAGCCGAAGGACATCCTCGGCTCCGCCGAGGCCGGCCGGCTGCTGGACCTCGAACGGCCCGTCGCGCTGCTGCTCGTCGCCGTACTGCACTTCCTGGAGGACACCGACCGGCCGTACGAGGCCGTCGCCGAGCTGCGCGACGCGCTGGCCCCGGGCAGCATGCTGGTCCTCACCCACGCCTCCTACGAGGGCATCCCGCTCACCGAGGAGGTCGCGGGCGGAGCCGTCGGCGTCTACCGGGACATCCGCAACCCGCTCGTCATGCGCACCCACGAGCAGATCACCGGCTTCTTCGAAGGGTTCGAGCTGGTGGAGCCGGGCCTGGTGTCCATGCCCGACTGGCGCCCCGAAAGCACCGGGCCCCTCGTGGAGGGCGAAGAGCCCGAGGACCCGTACGCCTTCTCGGGCTACGGCGGCGTGGGACGCAAGGCGTGAGACTCCCCGCCCCGACGCCCCCGCCCGCCGGCCCGCGCCCGGCCGGCCCCGCCCCCGTCACCGCCGCCCCCGTCACCGCCGCCTCCGTCACCCCCGGCCCCGGCGCCGCCTCCGCCGAGGCGGGGACCGCCGGACGGCAGGAGCCCCCGCAGGGTGCGGCGGACCGCGCCCAGCCGCCCGGCCCGCACAGGGGCCGGGCGCCGGTGCGTGAGCTGCGCAGCGGGCTGGAGGACCGGATCGCCCGCTTCGCCACCATCTGGGGCCGTGCCATCTTCCCCGTCACGGCGACCTCCCTGACCCGCCCCGAGTTCGAACAGCACCTCGTCCCCCTCACCCGGACCCTGACCGAGGCCCTGCACGCCCGCCCCTTCGACGCGGGCGTCGCCCAGCGCGTCGGCGAGGAACTCGTCGCCGTCCACTGCACCGACCCCGAGGCACTCGCCGGCACCCTCGGGGTGGTCGAGTCCTACCTCGTGCTCTACTGCGGCCCCGACGGCGCCGGAACCGAGGGCAAGGAGGAGTACCGCTCCCGCTGCGCCCGGCTCCAGCACGGCATAGCCGCCGGCTTCGCCCGCGCGCTGCGCGAGCGCACCCTGCGGGAGCAGGAGGCCATCGCCCGCTCCGCGCTGACCGCCCGCACGGACGCCCAGCAGGCCCTGCACGCCAGCGAGGAGCGCTTCCGGGCGGTCTTCGAGGGCGCGGCCGTCGGCATCGGCATCGCCGACCTGGAGGGCAACGTCCTCGAGGTCAACGACACCCTGCTGAAGATGTTCGGCGGCCTGGAGGGCCACGTCCGCAGCCGCAACGTCAGCGAATGGGGCCACCCCGACGACACCCCACACGTCTGGCGGATGTACGGGGAGCTCGTGCGCGGGGAACGCGAGCACTACCGCGTCGAGAAGCCCTACTACCGTCACGACGGCACCGTGCTGTGGACCAACCTGACGGTGTCCCTGCTGCGCGACGCCGACGGAGTGCCCCAGTACCAGCTGGCCCTGATGGAGGACACCACCGAACGCCGGCTGCTCAACCTCCGGCTGCGCTACGAGGCCACCCACGACGCACTGACCGGGCTGCCCAACCGCACGCTGTTCTTCGAGCGGCTGGAGAAGGCCCTCGGCGGCGCCCCCGGCAGCCGCTTCGGCCTCTGCTACCTCGACCTGGACGGCTTCAAGGCGGTCAACGACAGCCTCGGCCACTCGGCGGGGGACCGGCTCCTCGTCGAGGTCGCCGACCGGCTGCAGAGCTGCGCCACCGGACCGGGCGAGGTCGTGGCCCGCCTCGGCGGCGACGAGTTCGTGGCCCTCACCACCGGGCCCGCCGCCGGCACCGGCGAGGAACCCGGGGAGAAGGTCGCCGACCTCGCGGTGCGCATCCTGTCGGCGCTCTCCACCCCCATCCGGCTGGAGGGCCGGGAGCTTTCGGTGCGCGGCAGCATCGGCATCGTCGAGGGCCGCGCGGGGGAGCGCACCCCGGCGGAGGTGCTGCGCAGCGCCGACATCACCATGTACCGGGCCAAAGCGGCCGGCGGCAACCGCTTCGAGTTCGCCGACGCGGAGGCCGACGCCCGCGCCATCACCCGGCACGGCCTGACCAACGCCCTGCCGGCGGCGCTGGAGCGCGGCGAGTTCTTCATCGAGTACCAGCCCCTGGTGCACATGCACGACGGCAGCGTGCACGGCGCGGAGGCGCTGGTGCGCTGGTCGCACCCCCAGTACGGGGTGCTCGGCCCGGACCGGTTCATCCCGCTCGCCGAGCGGACCGGTCTGATCGTGCCGCTCGGCCGCTGGGTGCTGGAGGAGTCCGTCCGCCAGGCCCGCAACTGGCAGCGCCAGCACGGCGGGGCCGCCCTGCGCGTCAACGTCAACCTCTCGCCGACCCAGCTCCACCACCCCGGCCTCGTCGCCGACACCGTCCGGGTGCTGGAGGCCTCCGGGCTGGCCCCGGGCGCCCTGTGCCTGGAGGTCACCGAGTCGGCGCTGATCGGGGCCGACGACGAGCTCCTCGAACCGCTGCGCCGGCTCGCCGCGCTCGGCGTGGACATCGCCCTCGACGACTTCGGTACCGGCTACTCGAACCTGGCCAACCTGCGCCGCCTCCCGGTCAGCGTCCTGAAGCTGGACCGCTCCTTCACCCAGGGGATGCAGCAGCAGCCGGCCGACCCCGTCGACGTCAAGATCGTGGAGGGCATCGTGGCCCTGGCCCACAGCCTGGAACTGGCGGTGACCGTGGAGGGGGTGGAGACCGGCGCCCAGGCGGCCCAGCTCCGCGCCCTCGGCTGTGACACCGCCCAGGGCTGGTACTACGCCCGCCCCGGCGCCCCGGACCGGATCCACGCCCTCTCCCTCTCGGACGCCGTCCCCACCCCCTGAGCCGGCCCCTCCGGCCGGGGTCCGAGCGGGTCAGCCCAGGCCGGCCTCCGTTCCCCGGCCGGGCTCGCGCACCGCGGCCATGACCCGCCGGTGCCGCTCGGAGGTGTCGGCCAGCACCCGCGCGGCCTCCGGCAGCCGCTCGGCCTCGTACACGTCGAGCACCTGCGCCCCGGCCTCCCCGGTGAGGGCCGCGCCCAGCGTCCGGCCGAGGGCCATCGCGTCCTGGATACCGGTGTTCATCCCGAGCCCGCCGGCCACCGAGTGGACGTGCGCCGCGTCCCCGGCGAGGAAGGCCCGGCCCTCGCGCATCCGGGCGGCCATGCGGACGTTGACCCGCCAGGTGGAGAGCCAGGTCGCATCGGTCAGCCGTATCCCCTCCATCCGGGCGTGCCGGTCGAAGAGCCGCTGGAAGCCCTCCAGCGAGGGCGGCACCGGTTCGCCGTCGGCGTCCAGCTCGGGCGAGGCCTGGAGCTGGAACATCGGCGTCCCCGGTATCGGACAGAGCATCACGGCCCCGCCGTCCGAGGTGAACCACTGGTGCCAGCGGTCCCGGCTGAGCGCCGGCGCCGCGACGTCTCCGAGCACCATCACCTGGGTCTCGTCCGTGGTCCCCTCGAAGGGGATGCCGAGGAGCTTGCGGGTCGTGCTGTGGCCGCCGTCGCAGCCGGCGAGGTATCCGGCGCGGATCGAGCCGCCGTCCGCCAGCCGGGCGGTGACCCCCTCCGGGTCCTGGCCGATCCCGGTGACCCGGGTGCCGTACTCCACCCGGACGCCGAGGGAGGCGAGGTGTTCGCGGAGGATCTCCTCGATCTGCCACTGGCCCATGAAGAGGCCGCCCCCGGAGGGCGTGTCATTGATGTGCGCGCCGTCGAAGTACTTGCGCAGCACCAGCCCGCCGATGCCCACGGAGGCGAAGCGCCCGGCGAGGCCGAGCCCGGCGAAGACCTCCAGGCTGTCCGGGTTGAGGCCCTTGCCCCGGGATTCGCGGTGCGGACCGGGCCGCTGGTCGAGCACGCGGACCGGGATGCGCCGGCGGGCGAGGTCGCAGGCCAGCGTCAGTCCGGTGGGGCCGGAGCCCACGATCAGTACGTCGCTCATCGGAGTGTCCTCTCGTCGGGGCCGAATCGCTCGATGACACAAGGAAAGCGCGACCCGGGCAAAAATGCAACCCGGTCACGAAATTAACTTGGTCATTGTTTTGTGATACGGTGGAGGCATGGAGCACACCACGGGTCCGCGCACGGGACTGCGCGAGAGCAAGAAGGCGCGTACGCGGCAGCAGCTGGCCGCCACCGCGCTCGAACTCTTCCTCGAGCGCGGCTTCGACGCCGTGTCGGTGGCCGACGTCGCCGCCGCGGCCGAGGTCTCCAAGCCCACCCTGTTCCGGTACTTCCCGAGCAAGGAGGACCTGGTGCTCGACCGGTTCGCCGACCACCAGGACGAGGCGGCCCGGATCGTGCGCGACCGCCCGGCGGGCCTGACCCCGGTGCGGGCGGTCCACGATCACTTCCTGGCGGCGCTCGCCGAGCGGGACCCGATCACCGGGCTCTGCGACCACCCGAACGTGCTCGCCTTCCAGGGGCTGCTGTACTCCACCGCCAGCCTGCAGACGCGGATCGCCCACTACACGGCCGGTGAGGTGGAAGCGCTCGCGGCCGCCCTGGAGACGGAGGACGTCCCCCCGTTCACCGCGCGGCTGGCGGCGCTGCACCTGGTGACCGTCCGTCATGAGCTGGGCCGGGAGAACTGGCGCCGGATCTCCGCCGGCCAGAGCGCCGACGCGGCCTACCCGGCCGCCGCCGCGGAAGCCGACCACGCCTTCGCCATGCTGGCCGACGGCCTCGACCGGACCCTCGGGCCGCTCATACCCTCCTGACGACGGCGGACGGGTGCACCGCCGGGAAGCCGGGTCACGGAAGCGGGTGAGAGCGCATGGCCGCCAGGTATGTCAGCGAGCTGATCGGGGCGTTGGAGCGCCACGGGGAACGGCCGGCGATCGGCGCCGGCGCCGAGGTCCTGCGGTTCCGTGAGGTCCTGGACGCCGTGTACCGGCTGGCCGGGGCACTGGACGACGCCGGCGTCGGGCGGGGCACCGGCCTGGCCTGTGTGACGCGCGGGAACCGGCCGGAAGCGCTGCTGGTGCGGCTCGCCGCGCACGTGCTGGGCGCGCGGCTCACCCAGGTGGTGGGCGGTCCGGCCGTCCACGGCGTGGACTTCATCCTGCGGGACTGCCGTCCGGGCCTGGTCGTGCACGACGCTCCGGTGCCGGAGACCGGCGCGCCCCGGATCGGCCTGGACGAACTGCTCGCGGCGGCGGCCGTACGAGAGCCCGCCGAGGTGCCGGTGCGGGCGCGAGAGGAGGACCTGGCCCGCGTCATGTACACCGGCGGGACCACCGGGCGGCCCAAGGGCGTGGCCTCGACCTTCGGGGCCCTGGCGGCGCGTGACAGCGGGCGCGGGGCCCGCTGGACGGAGTCGGTGTACCTCTCGGTCACCACCCTGGCCCAGCGTTCCGGCGGCCGGTGCCTGGAGCAACTGCGGGCCGGCGGCAGGGTGGAGATCCTCGACCCCTTCGAGCCGCGGGAGTTCGCCGCCGCCTGCCGGCGCCTGGGCCGGGTGTCCACGTACCTGACGCCCCCGATGCTCTACCGGCTCCTGGACGACCCGGCCACCGCGGCGGGGATCCCGGGGCTGGAGGCCGTCTCCTACGGCGCCTCGCCCGTCCTCCCCGCACGTCTGCGCGAGGCCGTGACCCGGTGGGGCGTGCGGTGGCGGCAGGGCTACGGGATGAACGAGGCGGCGGTGATCTGCCGGCTCACCCCCACCGACCACGACGCGGCGATCGCCGGCCGCCCCGAGCTGCTGGCGTCGGCGGGCCGGCCCGCGGCCGGGGTGGAGCTCCAGGTGCGGGACGACCGGGGCGCCGTACTGCCCGCCGGGCGTGAGGGCGAGGTGTGGGTCCGTTCGGAGACGGTCATGGCCGGCTACTGGAACCAGCCGGACCTGACGGCCGAAGTGCTCGGCGAGGGATGGCTGCGCACCGGGGACATCGGGCACGTCGGCGACGGCGGGTACCTCTACCTCGACGACCGGGTCAAGGACATCGTGATCGTCAACGGCGTCAACATCTACTGCCTGCCGGTCGAGGCATCACTGGCACGGCACCCCGCCGTGGCGCAGGCGGTGGTCGTCGGCCGCCCCAGCCCGCACACCGGCGAGGAGGTCTGCGCCTTCCTGGTGCCGGCCCCCGGCTGCGAGCCGAGCGGCGCGGCGGCCGCCGGAGCCTGTGACCTGGTGGAGCGGGAGCTGGCCCCGGCCCACCGGCCGACCGCCGTGTTCTGGGAACGGGAGATCCCGCTGACCGGTCGCGGCAAGCCCGACAAGCGGCGCCTGCGGCAGCGCGCGGCATCCGGGACACCCACACCGCCCGCCTCCGGGGCCCCGCCGCGCCCGGCATGATCCGAAGGAGACGGCCTTAGGCGTCCGGGAACCAGGAGCGGCCCCGGGCCCAGTGGGCCGCCCAGCCCGTGAAGCCGGGGGTGCCCGGCATCACGGCGTCGGGCGAGTCCGGGCCGAAGGGCATCGCGCCCTCGCCGGCGATCTGCCAGACGTGGCCGCGCTGCGGGCCGGTGACGATCAGGTGCCAGTACATGCCGCAGCCGTCGGTGCCCAGCAGCAGCGAGCCGTGGTCGAACACGGAGTCCGTCAGGGCCTCGAACTCCTCCCCGGACAGTTCCGCCCCGTCGTCCTCCGCCTCCCACAGCCATGCCGCCGTCAGCGGGAAGGGCTCGGCGAGCAGGCGCTCGGGACGGTCCGAGCCCCAGTCCGGGGGCGTCTGCGCGAGCGGCAGCAGACCGTAGTGGGGCAGTCCGTCGCAGATCTCCGCCACGAACGTGCGGTAGGGCTCCGGCAGGACGACGCCGTGCTCCGCCTCGAAGGACCGAACCGCCCCCCAGCCGGCCGGCGGCGCGGCCTCGGGGCGGGAGGAGAAGACCTCCCGTAGGGCGGCCAGCTCCGCCGGGTCGGCCGTTTCCGTGTTCATGCCGGTCATCATGCAGGACCCGGGAGGCGGCCCGGGCTCCCGGGTCCGGCCTCCCGCCCCGTCCCGGCCTCCCGTGCGGACGGAGCGGCCGGCTCAGTCGCCGACCAGGATGCGCTTCAGCTCGCGGGCCGCCCGCGGGGGTGCCACGTCCGTGCGGTGGGCCAGGGCGATGGTGCGGCGCAGAGGGGAGCCCGCGAGGCGGGTGGCGCGCAGGCCCGGACCGGCGTGGTCCACGACCATGGCCGGGACCACCGCGATGCCCAGCCCGGCCCGTACGAAGCCCAGTACCGCGTCCATCTCCCCGCCCTCCACCGTGAACACCGGCTCGAAGCCTGCCGCCCGGCACGCCCCCACCGTCAGGTCCCGCAGGTCGTAGCCGTGGCGGAACATCACCATCGGCTCCTCGCGCAGGTCGGCGATGGCCAGTTCCCCGCCGCCCGCCGGGGGCGGGAGGTCCGCGGACGAGACCACCACCAGGTCCTCCGTCAGCAGCTCCACCGTGGTCAGGGCGGGCGCGGACGGCGGCAGCGGCAGCGCGATCAGGGCCAGGTCCAGCACCCCGCGCGCGAGTTCCCGTACCAGGTCCAGCGAGCCGCTCTCCTCGATCAGCAGCTCGATGCCCGGGTGCGCCGTGTGGAAGGCGCGCAGCACGGCCGGCAGCAGGCCCGTGCACACGCTCGGGGTCGCCCCCAGCCGCACCCGGCCGCGCCGCAGCTGTGCCAGCTCCTGCACCTCCAGCCGCGCCGTGTCCGCGTCCGCCAGGATCCGCCGCGCCAGCGGCAGCAGCGCCTCGCCCGCGTCCGTCAGCGCGATGTTCCCCCGCGCCCGGCTGAACAGCTCGGCGCCCAGCTCCCGTTCGAGCGCCTTGATCTGCTGGGACAGCGACGGCTGCGCCACGTGCTCCCGCTCGGCGGCGCGCGTGAAGTGCCGGGTCTCGGCGACGGCCACGAAATAGACCAGCTGCTGGAACTGCATGCCCCCAGGCTAACGCCCTCCATAGGCTTTGCCTATCGCGATCAGCTCCACCATGTCTTGGACCTCTCGGGACCTTGGTCCTTACGGTCAATGGCATGGCTCTGGCAACGCGGACGGATCGACGGCCGTCCACCACGCGCACGCTCTGGGACTCCACCGTCGGCAAGAAGTCCGTGATGGCCGCTTCCGGCCTGGTGATGCTCGGCTACCTCGTCGTGCACATGCTCGGCAACCTGAAGATCTTCTTCGGGGCGGACGAGTTCAACGGCTACGCCCACTGGCTGCGCACCCTCGGCGCCCCCTTCCTGCACCACGAGTGGGCCCTGTGGATCGTCCGCGTCGTCCTGGTCGCCGCCGTCGTCGCCCACGCCGTCTGCGCCTACCAGCTCAGCCGCCGCGACATCAAGGCCCGGCCGGTCAAGTACGCCCGCAAGCGCCGCCGCGCGAGCTACGCCACCCGCACCATGCGCTGGGGCGGCGTCATCCTCGGCCTCTTCATCGTCTGGCACCTCCTCGACCTGACCACCCTCACCGTCAACGAGCGCGCCTGGGCCGGCCACCCCTACGAGAACGTCCTGGCGACCTTCTCCACCTGGTACGGCAACACCGTCTACATCGTGGCCATGGCCGCCCTCGGCCTCCACGTCCGCCACGGCTTCTGGAGCGCCGCCCAGACCCTCGGCGCGGGCAACGCCCGGCGCGACCGGACCCTGAAGTCCCTGGCCAACGCCCTGGCCCTCGTCCTCTTCGCGGGCTTCGTGTCCGTCCCCGTCGCCGTCATGACCGGAGTGGTGAGCTGACCATGAGCACCGAGTACGCCGCCTACACCACCGGCGGGCCCGTCCGCGACACCAAGGCCCCCGAGGGCCCGATCGCCGAACGCTGGGACCGCCGCCGCTTCGAGGCCAAGCTGGTCAACCCGGCCAACCGCCGCAAGCACACCATCATCGTCGTCGGCACCGGCCTGGCGGGCGGTGCCGCCGGCGCGACCCTCGCCGAGCAGGGCTACCACGTGGTCCAGTTCTGCTTCAGCGACTCCCCGCGCCGCGCCCACTCCATCGCCGCCCAGGGCGGCATCAACGCCGCCAAGAACTACCGCAACGACGGGGACTCCGTACACCGCCTCTTCTACGACACCGTCAAGGGCGGCGACTTCCGCGCCCGCGAGTCCAACGTCCACCGCCTCGCCCAGATCTCCGTGGAGATCATCGACCAGTGCGTGGCCCAGGGCGTCCCCTTCGCCCGCGAGTACGGCGGCCTCCTCGACACCCGCTCCTTCGGCGGCGTCCAGGTCTCCCGCACCTTCTACGCCCGCGGCCAGACCGGCCAGCAGCTGCTGCTCGGCGCCTACCAGGCGCTGTCCCGGCAGATCGCCGCCGGCAACGTCGAGATGCACGCCCGCACCGAGATGCTCGACCTGATCACCGTCGACGGGGTGGCCCGCGGCATCGTCGCCCGCGACCTGATCACCGGCAGCATCGACACCTACTACGCCGACGCCGTGGTCCTGGCCAGCGGCGGCTACGGCAACGTCTTCTACCTCTCCACCAACGCCATGAACTCCAACGCGACCGCCGTATGGCGGGCGCACCGGCGCGGCGCGTACTTCGCCAACCCCTGCTTCACCCAGATCCACCCCACCTGCATCCCGCGCACCGGCGACCACCAGTCCAAGCTCACCCTGATGAGCGAGTCCCTGCGCAACGACGGCCGCATCTGGGTCCCGAAGGCCAAGGGCGACAACCGCCCCGCCGCCGAGATCCCCGAGGCCGAGCGGGACTACTACCTGGAGCGGACCTACCCCTCCTTCGGCAACCTCGTCCCCCGCGACATCGCCTCCCGCGCCGCGAAGAACGTCTGCGACGAGGGCCGCGGCGTCGGCCCCGGCGGACAGGGCGTCTACCTCGACTTCGCCGACGCCATCCGCCGCATGGGCCGCGACAGGGTCGCCGAGAAGTACGGCAACCTCTTCGAGATGTACGAGCGGATCACCGCGGAGAACCCGTACGAGGTCCCGATGCGGATCTACCCCGCCGTCCATTACACGATGGGCGGCCTGTGGGTCGACTACGACCTCCAGACCACCGTCCCCGGCCTGTTCGCGATCGGCGAGGCCAACTTCTCCGACCACGGGGCCAACCGCCTCGGCGCCTCCGCCCTGATGCAGGGACTCGGCGACGGCTACTTCGTGCTCCCCTCCACCATCAACGACTACCTCGCCCGCCACCCCCACCAGCAGGCGGTGGACGACACCCACCCCCAGGCGCGGGAAGCGGTCCGCGAGACCCGCGAGCGGCTGGAACGGCTGCTGGCCGTCGACGGCGACCGCACCCCTGACTCCTTCCACCGCGAGATCGGCGAACTCATGTGGGAGTACTGCGGGATGGCCCGCACGGAGCAAGGGCTGCGCAAGGCCCTCGCCCGCATCCCCGAGATCCGCGAGGAGTTCTGGCGGCGGATCAAGGTCCCGGGCAGCGGCGAGGAGTTCAACCAGTCGCTGGAGAAGGCCAACCGCGTCGTCGACTACCTCGAACTCGCCGAGCTGATGTGCCTCGACGCCCTCCACCGCGCCGAGTCCTGCGGAGGCCACTTCCGCGAGGAGTCCCAGACCCCGGACGGCGAAGCCGCCCGCCGCGACGAGGAGTTCGGCTACGCCGCCGCCTGGGAGTACCAGGGCACCGGCGCCGCCCCCGTCCTGCACAAGGAAGACCTCGTCTTCGAGTACGTCCACCCCACCCAGCGGAGCTACGCATGAAGCTCACCCTGCGCGTCTGGCGCCAGCAGAACCCCGACGCCCCCGGCGCCATGGCCTCCTACCAGGTCGACGGCATATCGAAGGACATGTCCTTCCTGGAGATGCTCGACACCCTCAACGAGGACCTCATCCTGCGCGGCGAGGACCCGGTCGCCTTCGACCACGACTGCCGCGAGGGCATCTGCGGCGCGTGCAGCCTCGTCATCAACGGCGACGCCCACGGCCCCGAACGCACCACCACCTGCCAGCTCCACATGCGCTCCTTCGCCGACGGCGACACCATCGACGTCGAACCGTGGCGGGCCTCGGCCTTCCCCGTGGTCAAGGACCTCGTCGTGGACCGCAGCGCCTTCGACCGCATCATCCAGGCCGGCGGCTACATCACCGCCCCGACCGGCGCCGCCCCCGAGGCGCACGCCACCGCCGTGCCCAAGCCGGCCGCCGACTCCGCCTTCGAACACGCCGAGTGCATCGGCTGCGGCGCCTGCGTGGCGGCCTGCCCCAACGGCTCCGCGATGCTGTTCACCTCCGCCAAGATCAACCACCTGAACGTGCTCCCGCAGGGCTCGCCCGAGCGCGAGACGCGGGTCCTGGACATGGTGGCCCGGATGGACGACGAGGGCTTCGGCGGCTGCACCCTGACCGGCGAATGCGCGACCGCCTGCCCCAAGGGGATCCCCCTGCCGTCGATCGCCGCGATGAACAAGGAGTGGCTGCGGGCCCTGCGCAAGGCCTGACCGCCGCGGCGCCCCGCCCGGGCGCCGCCCCCGCACCGCCGTACGAGCCGCCCCCGGCCCCCTGCCTGGGCCGATCGGCTGACCCGATCCGCCGACCGGGCGCTCGTACGGGCCGTACGCCGCGCCGCGCCCGGCCCGGTCCGGCGCGTGGGGTTCAGTGGACCCCATGCCCCAAGCCCCCGCCGGGTCCGGACCGCGCCGCCGCACCGCGCTGGCCGCAGCCCTCGCCTGCCTGGCCGCGGCCGGCTGCACGGCCGAGGACACCGCGACCCGCAAGAGGCCGCACGGCCCCGCCCCCGGCCAGCCCGCCGCCAGGGACGCCCTCGTCATGGTGATCCGGCACGCGGAGAAGCCCTTCGCCGGAGCCGCCGGCGAGGACGACGAGGGCAACGAGGACCCCGGCTCCCTCGCCGGCCGGGGCCGCCGCCGCGCGGAAGAGCTGCCCCGGCTCTTCGGCCCGGCCCACAGTGCCCGGCTGCCCCGCCCGGCCGCGCTGTTCGCGACCGGCGGGCCGGGATCCGCCCCCGCCCGGTCCAGGCAGACCCTGGCGCCCCTGGCCGCCGCCCTGCGGATCCCCGTACGCGCGCAGTTCGCGCTCGGAGCCGAAACCGGCCTGGCCCGGGCGGCGTTGGAGGCCCGGACACCCGTACTCGTGTGCTGGGAGGCCGCCGGCATCCCCCGCCTGGTCCACGCCCTCGGAGCCCACCGCGTCCTCGGCGTCCCCGCCGCCTGGCCCGACCGCTACGACCTCGTCTGGACGCTCACCCGCACGCGCGGCGAGTGGGCCTTCCGCGAACTCCCGCAGGAGCTGCTGCCCGGAGACGCCTGAGACACGCCTAGGTCCTGTCCGGGCGATCTTCGTGGATCAGGCCGCGGGGTCTGGTGCGGTGCATCGCAAGGCGGAGGAGCGCAGCTCGTACTCGGCCGTACTCGCGCGCTCCGACAACGCGGCGAGGTGCCGTGCCGGACGTCGCGGGCCCGCGAAGATCGCCCGGACAGGGCCTAGAGCCCCAGCGCCCGCGCCAGGTACGGGGCCGTGCGGGCGTCCGGCGAGGCGGCCACCACCGAGGGCGGGCCCGCGGCCGTGATCCGGCCGCCCTCCGTCCCGCCGCCCGGACCCAGGTCGATGACCCAGTCCGCGCCCGCCACCACCTCCATGTCGTGCTCCACGACCACCACCGAGTGCCCCGCGTCCACCAGCCCGTGCAACTGCCGCAGCAGCACCCGCACATCGGCCGGGTGCAGCCCCGTCGTCGGCTCGTCCAGCAGGTACAGGGTGTGGTCGCGGCGCAGCCGCTGGAGCTCCGTCGCCAGCTTGATGCGCTGCGCCTCCCCGCCCGACAGCTCCGTCGCGGGCTGCCCCAGCCGCAGGTAGCCCAGGCCGATGTCCTCCAGCGCCCGCAGGCTGCGCGCCGCCGCCGGGACCTCCGCGAAGAACCCTGCCGCCGCTTCCACGGTCAGGCCCAGCACCTCCGCGATGGTCAGCCCCGCGTAACGCACCTCCAGCGTCTCGGAGTTGTACCGGGCGCCCGCGCAACTCGGGCACGGGGCGTACGTACTGGGCAGGAACAGCAGCTCCACCGAGACGAAGCCCTCGCCCTGGCAGGTCTCGCAGCGCCCGCCCGGCACGTTGAAGGAGAACCGGCCCGCCTTCCAGCCGCGCGCCCGCGCCTCGGGAGCCGCCGTGAACAGCTTGCGGACGACGTCGAACAGGCCCGTGTACGTGGCCAGGTTGGAGCGCGGGGTCCGCCCGATCGGCTTCTGGTCCACCTCCACCAGCCGCCGCACCGGGAAGTCCGCCCCGGCCAGCCGCCCGGCGACCTCGCCCGCCAGCACCTGCCCCACCAGCGTGGACTTCCCCGAACCGGACACCCCCGTCACCGCCGTGAACACCCCGAGCGGGAACTCCACGTCCACGCCGCGCAGGTTGTGCCGGTCCACGCCCGAGAGGCGGATCCCGCCGGTGGCCGCGCGCGGGGTCCGCCCCCGGCCGGGGCCGGACGGCGCGAACAGGTGCCGTGCCGTCGCCGACTCCGCGACGCCCGCCAGCTCCGCCGGAGGCCCGCTGTACAGCACCCGGCCGCCGTGCTCCCCGGCCAGCGGCCCCACGTCCACCACCCAGTCGGCGCGGCGCACCACGTCCAGGTGGTGCTCCACGACGAAGACGGTGTTCCCCGCCCGCTTCAGCCGTTCCAGTACGCCGAGCAGCGCCTCGGTGTCCGCCGGGTGCAGCCCCGCCGACGGCTCGTCGAGCACGTACACCACGCCGAACAGCCCCGACCGCAGCTGGGTGGCCAGCCGAAGCCGCTGGAGCTCGCCCGCCGACAGGCTCGGCGCGGTCCGGTCCAGGCTCAGGTAGCCGAGCCCGAGCTCCGCGACCGGCGCGATCCGCGCCCGCAGGTCCCCGGCCAGCACCCGCGCCGCCTCACCCTCAAGGCGTGCGCTCGCCAGTACGCCGTCCAGTTCGCTCAGCGCCAGCGCCGCCAGCTCCGCGATCGTGCGGCCCGCGAACGTCACGGCCAGGGCCTCCGGCCGCAGCCTGCGCCCCTCGCACGCCGGGCACGGGGTGTCGGTGAGGAACTTCTCCGCGCGCGCCCGCAGGGTGGCGCTCTTGGTGTCGGAGAAGGTCCGCATCACATAGCGGTGGGCGCTCATGTACGTGCCCTGGTAGGGCCGTTGGATCCGGTCGGCCTCCCGCACCGGGTGCACGGTGACCACCGGCTGCTCGTCGGTGAACAGGATCCACTCGCGGTCCTCGGCCGGCAGCTCCCGCCAGGGCCGGTCCACGTCGTGGCCGAGCACGCCGAGGATGTCGCGCAGGTTCTTGCCCTGCCAGGCGCCCGGCCAGGCGGCGATGGCACCCTGACGGATGGACAGATCCGGGTCCGGTACGAGGAGTTCCTCGCTGGTGCGGTGGATCCGGCCCAGCCCGTGGCAGGAAGGGCAGGCGCCCGCGGCCGTGTTGGGGGAGAAGGCGTCCGAGTCGAGCCGCCCGGCGCCCGGCGGGTAGCTGCCGGCCCGCGAGTACAGCATCCGCAGGGAGTTGGAGAGCAGTGTCACCGTCCCCACCGAGGACCGCGAACCCGGGGCGGAACGGCGCTGCTCCAGGGAGACCGCGGGCGGCAGCCCGGTCACCGAGTCCACCTTCGGGGCGCCGATCTGGTGGATCAGCCGCCGGGCGTAGGGGGCGACCGACTCGAAGTACCGCCGCTGTGCCTCGGCGTAGAGGGTGCCGAAGGCCAGGGAGCTCTTCCCGGAGCCGGAGACCCCGGTGAAGACGGTCAGGGTGTCGCGCGGGATGTCCACGTCCACCCCGCGCAGGTTGTGCTCCCGGGCGCCGCGCACCCGTACGCAGGGATCGGGGGCGTCCGGCCGGCCGGGCTCGGCGGGGATGTCGGGGGAGTGGTGCATTCGCCCCAGTTTAGAGCCCCGGCTCAGGTCCGGCCCAGCCCGGTGATCCGGGCCAGCCGGGTGAAGGAGTCCAGCAGGGCCGTGCGGTCGTACGTGGAGGTGGTGACCAGCAGCTCGTCCGCCCCGGTGGTCTCCGCGACCCCGGCCAGGGCGGCGGCCACCTGCGGCTCCGTACCGGCGATGTGCCCGGCGAGGCCGCCCTGGTACAGCTCCCGCTCCCGGGGGGTCATCTCCAGCGCCGCGACCTCCTCGGCCGGGCGCAGGGGCGGGAAGCTGCCCCGGGTCCGGGACCGGGTGAGGGACCAGGCCTCCGGGAGCAGGATCCGCCGGGCGGCCTCCTCGGTGGCGGCTACCGCGACCGTCCCGGAGACCACCACGTACGGCTCCGCCGCCCACGGGGACGGCCGGAACTCCTCGCGGTACCGGCGCACCGCCTCCGCGACCTTGGCGCGGCCGCGCAGGTCGCCGACCACCACCGGGAGCCCGGCCCGGGCGGCGATCCCCGCACCCTCGCCGGTGGCCAGCACGAAGGGCGGGATCCGCAGCCCCTCGGCGGGACGGGCGTGCACCTCGGGGTGGGCGCGCTGGGTGCCGTCGATCCACCCGAGCAGCTCGGCCAGCCGCTCCTCGAAGCGGTCGGCGTCGGCGGTGTCCCGGCCCAGGGCGCGGCGGATGCCGCCGGTGAAGCCGACGGAGCGGCCGAGGCCCATGTCGATCCGGCCGGGGAACAGGGCCTCCAGGACCCCGAACTGCTCGGCTATGACCAGGGGTTGGTGGTTGGGCAGCATCACCCCGCCGGTCCCGACCCGGATCCGCCGGGTGGCGGCGGCGACGGCGGCGGCCAGCACCGTGGGCGCGGAGCCGGCGACCCCGGGCACGCTGTGGTGCTCCGACACCCAGAAGCGGTGGTAGCCCAGCTCGTCCGCCGCGCGGGCCAGCTCCACGGTGTCGCGCAGGGCTTGCGGGGCGGTGTGCCCCTCGCGGGTGCGGGACCGGTCGAGTATCGAGACTTTTCGGATCACACCCGTCTCAACGCGCGGCGGCGGCGGTGATTCCCCGGCTCGGTCGGGTTGTCGTACCGGCCGCCTAGGCTGCGGGGATGACACAGACCCCGCCCCGCCGTCCGCTGGCCGTCTTCGACATCGACAACACCCTCGCGGACACCAGTCACCGCCAGCACTTCCTGGAGGGCCGGCCCCGCGACTGGGCGGGCTTTTTCGGCGCGGCGCCGGCCGATCCGCCGCTCGCCCGGGGCGTGGCGCTGGCGGTGGAGAGCGCGGCCGACTGCGAGGTGGTGTACCTGACCGGCCGGCCCGAGCGCTGCCGGGCCGACACCGCCGACTGGCTGGCCCGGCACGGGCTGCCGGAGGGCCGGGTGTGGATGCGCGGCAACCAGGACCGGCGTCCGGCCCGGGTGACGAAGCTTGAGGTGCTCCGGCGCATCGCCCGGGGGCGCGAGGTGCGGGTGCTGGTCGACGACGACGAACTCGTCTGCGAGGCCGCCCGTGCGGCCGGGTTCCGGGTGCTGCTCGCGGACTGGGCCGCGGACGCGCCGGAACTCAAGCAGGCGCAGGAGGGCGAGGGCCGCACCTGACCGGCCCGCCGGTCCGCGGCCGCGCCGGTGCCCGCCCGGACCGTGAGGGCGGGCGCCGGCGTCCGGCCCGCCCGCCCTCGGTCCTCAGTCCTCGCCGTCGAGGCGGAAGCCCACCTTCAGCCCGACCTGGTAGTGCGCGACCTGCCCGTTCTCGATGTGTCCGCGCACCTGTGTGACCTCGAACCAGTCCAGGTTGTGCAGGGTCTGCCCCGCACGCGCGATCCCGTTCCGGATGGCCTGATCGATGCCCTCGGGGGAGGTGCCGACGATCTCGGTCACCCGGTAGGTGTGGTTGGACATGGGGGTCTCCCGCCAGTCGTCGCTGTTGCCTTGTTCCACGGTGCCCCAGTAAGCCCCGGTCCGCGAACTTTGCGTGAACAATCCCGGGTGAAAGGGGGTTGACCCGCCCATTGGTCTATGCCAATTTCAAGCCATCTGAGATCCATCCCCAGAAGGTGACCCCCCGTGAAGATGCGCTTCCTCGCCGTGTGCACCGCCCTCGCGGCCGCGACCGCCCTGACCGGCTGCGGCCAGTCGGCGGGATCCGGCGGGGGCTCCGACAAGGTGACCCTGTGGCTGATGAAGGGGAGCGCCTCCGAGGACTTCATCGCGAGGTTCACGGCCGACTTCGAGAAGCAGCACCCCGGCATCGACCTGGAAGTGAGGATCCAGGAGTGGAAGGGGATCGGCGACAAGGTCAACTCCGTCCTCAGCGGCAAGGCCAAGGACGGCGCCGACGTCATCGAGGTCGGCAACACCCAGGTCGCCCAGTACGTCGAGACCGGCGGCGTCTGCGAAGTCACCCTCGAAGGCCTGCGGGAATGGGGCAGCAAGGACTGGCTCAAGGGCCTCTCCGACCCGGGAAGCGTCAACGGGGCCCAGTACGGCGTCCCGTGGTACGCCGCCAACCGGGTGGTGATCTACAACAAGGACCTGTTCGCGGCCGCCGGGATCAAGACCCCGCCCAGGAACCGCCAGGACTGGATCGCCGCCACCCAGAAGCTCGACAAGGGCGACCAGCAGGGCATCTACCTGCCCGGCCAGAACTGGTACGTCCTCGCCGGGTTCGTCTGGGACGAGGGCGGCGACCTCGCCGTCGAGACCGGCGGCCAGTGGGTCGGAGCCCTCGATGACGAGAAGGCCCTCGCCGGAATGGACTTCTACAAGCAGCTCCAGGCCCTCGGCGACGGCCCCAGGGGCGGCGACGAGGAGACGCCCCCGCAGTCCGAGGTCTTCGCCCGCGGGCAGGTCGCCCAGATCATCGCCACCCCCGGCCAGGTCGCCCAGATCGAGGCCGCCAACCCCGCGCTCAAGGGCAGGCTCGGCTTCTTCCCCATCCCCGGCAAGACCGCCGACAAGGCGGGCTCCGTCTTCACCGGCGGATCCGACCTGATCATCCCGGAGAAGACCGGCAACCGGGCCCGCGCCGTGGACGTGATCACCGCCCTGGTCAGCGAGAAGTGGCAGACCGAACTCGCCCGCAGCATGAGCTACGTCCCCAACAAGACCACCCTCGCCCGCGTGGTCGAGGGCAACGACGGCGCCGCCGCCATGGCCCCCGGCGCCGCCCAGGGCCGTGCCACCCCGAAGTCCGCGCGCTGGGCCGAGGTCGAGGCCAACAACCCGATCAAGCCGTACATGACGGCCGTGCTCGGCGGCCAGGACCCCCGCCAGGCGGCGAAGACGGCCTCCGACACCATGAGCCGGGTCCTCAACTCCGACCGCTGACCCCTCCGGCCAGCGAACCCGCCGGGGCACCAACCGCCGAGTTCAGCCTCCGCACATCCGGGAGCCGCCGATCGGTCATGTCGAATCCAGCCGGTCACGGAAGAAGTAGAGGAGCCGGGCCCACCACCTGCGGCCCGGCTCCCCGTGCCCGGATCAGGAGCAGCCATGACCATCGCCCCCCTGTCCCCGTCCCCCCTCGCACACCCAGCCCCGGCCGCCGCCCCCACGGCTCCCGCGGCACCCACCGCCCCCCGCTACACCGTCCGCCTCGCCCGCGACGAGGACGAGGTCCGCGCCGCCCAGCGGCTGCGCCACCAGGTCTTCGCCGGAGAGCTCGGCGCCCGCCTCGACGGCCCCGAGCCCGGCCTGGACGCCGACGCCTTCGACGCGTACTGCGACCACCTCCTCGTCCTCGACGAGGAGACCGGGCAGGTCGTCGGAACCTACCGGCTGCTGCCGCCGGAGCGCGCCGCCGTCGCCGGACGCCTCTACTCCGAGGGCGAGTTCGACCTCACCGCCCTCGCCCCGATCCGCCCCGACCTGGTCGAGGTCGGCCGCTCCTGCGTCCACCCCGACCACCGCAACGGCGCCGTCATCGCCCTGATCTGGGCCGGCCTGGCCCGCTACATGGAACGCACCGGTCACAACTGGCTCGCCGGGTGCTGCTCGATACCGCTGGCCGACGGCGGGGTGCTGGCCGCCGCCACCCGCGAGACCGTCCTCGCCCGCAACCTCGCCCCGCAGGAGTACCGCGTCACCCCGCACCTGCCCTGGAGCCCCGAGGGGATCACCGTGCCCGGCCGCATGGAGCTGCCGCCCCTGCTGCGCGGCTACATCCGCCTGGGCGCCTGGGTCTGCGGGGAGCCGGCCTTCGACGCCGAGTTCGGCTGCGCCGACCTGTACGTGCTGCTCTCCCTGCGCCGGACCAACCCGCGCTACCTGAACCACTTCCTCTCGCTCGCCCCGGGCGCATGAGCACCTGGCTGCCCACCTCCCCCTGCACCCCCGAGGCCTGCGCCGGCCACCCGGGGGCGAGCGCGAGCGCGGCCCGCGCGGTGCTCCGGCTCGCCACCGCCCTCGCCCTGGTCCTGCTCGCCGTCCCGGCCGCCCCGCCGGTCCGGCTGCTCCCCGCCGGGCCCAGGCGCGCCCTGGTCCGGGCCTGGTCCGCCGCGCTCGTGCGGTCGATGGGGATACGGATCACCGTGCACGGCATCCCGGGCCCGGACGGGGGCCGCCTGATCGTCGCCAACCACATCTCCTGGCTGGACATCCCGCTCGTCGCCGCCGTCCTGCCCAGCCGGATGCTGGCCAAGAGCGAGATCGGCGCATGGCCGGTGCTCGGCCCGCTCGCCGCCCGGGCGGGCACCCTGTTCATCGAACGCGACCGGATACGGGCCCTGCCCCGCACGGTCGCGGCCCTCGCCGGCGCGATGCTGGCCGGGGACCGGGTCACCGTCTTCCCCGAGGGCTCCACCTGGTGCGGGCGGGCCCAGGGGCCCTTCCGGCGGGCCGCGTTCCAGTCGGCGCTGGACGCGCGGGTACCCGTACAGCCCGTGCGGATCGCGTACCGGCTGGCGAACGGGGGGCTCGCCGGGGCGCCCGCCTTCGTCGGGGAGGACCCGCTGACCGCCTCCCTGTGGCGGATCGCCCGGGCGCGCGGGGTGCGGGCCGAGGTACGGCTGCTGCCCCGCATCCCGCCCGGACGCCACACCGACCGCCGCGAACTGGCGGCGGCGGCGCGGCGGGCCGTACTCGGCGCCCCCGGGCGGGAGCTGCCGCTGCTGACGGGCGTACCCGCGCAGCAGCGGCCCGGCGGGGAGCCGGATCAGCCCCCGGCCACCGACAGGGACAGCGCGAAGCGGCCCGCCGCGTCCGTCCACCAGTGCGTCAGCTCAAGCCCGGCTCCGGCCAGCTCCTTGCGCACCCCGTCCTGACGGAACTTCGCGGAGATCTCCGTCAGGATGTCCTCGCCCGCCTCGAACGGAACCAGCAGGTCCAGCCCCCGGACCTTGACCGTCACCGCCTGCCGGGCCCGCAGCCGCATCTCGATCCACTCCTGCTCCCGGTTCCACACCGCCACGTGGTCGAAGCCGGCGGTGTGGAAGTCCGCGCCCAGCTCCCGGTCGATCACCGCCAGCACGTTCTTGTTGAACTCCGCCGTCACCCCCTGCGCGTCGTCGTACGCCGCCACCAGCACCGCCTCGTCCTTCACCAGGTCGGTGCCCAGCAGCAGCGCGTCCCCGGGCGACAGCATGGCCCGTACGGACGCCAGGAACACCGCCCGCTCCGGCGGCAGCAGATTGCCGATCGTGCCGCCCAGGAACACCACCAGCCGGGGTCCCTCGGAGTCCGGCAGGTGCAGCGGCTTCGTGAAGTCGGCCAGCAGCGCGTGCACCCGCAGGCCCGGATGCCGCGCCGGCAGCAGCTCGCCCGCGCCGGTCAGGGCGCTCTCGCTCACGTCCACCGGTACGTACGTCCGCAGCGCGGGCATCGCCTCGATCAGGTGCCGGGTCTTCTCCGAGGAGCCGGAGCCCAGCTCCACCAGGGTGCGCGCCCCGCTCGCCGCCGCGATCTCCCCGGCCCGCTCCAGCAGGATCTCCCGCTCGGCACGGGTCGGGTAGTACTCCGGCAACCGGGTGATCTCCTCGAAGAGCTCACTGCCCCGGGCGTCGTAGAACCACTTCGGCGGCAGCTCCTTCGGGAAGCGGGTCAGTCCGTTCAGGACGTCGCCGCGCAACGCCTCGTCGGCAGCGTGCTCGTCCAGGGTCCGGGTCAACTGGAAATCGCTCACGGGGAGGTCTCCTTGAGGGGGGTCAGGGCGACCCGCGTGCGGGTTGCGGTCAGCAGGGTCCGGTCGGGCACCTCGCACCAGCGGGCGTCGTCGTCATGGGGCTCGGACGCCACGACCACGCGCCCCGCAGCCGGGTCGGCCAGGTACCAGAGGGAGTCGCCCCAGGCGGTCGCCGCGATCGCGGAGCCGTCGGTCAGCAGCAGGTTCAGCCGGGAGCCCGGAGCCGCCGCGGACAGCTCGCGGACCGGCTCCGCCAGGGCGGTGCCCACGTCGTCGCCCTGCCGCAGCCGGCGCAGCACCAGCGCCCAGACCAGCGCCGAATCCGTGCGCGCCGCCAGCTGGAGCAGCTCCCGCGGCGGCAGGGCGGCGGCGAGCGGGCCCGCCGCGTCGGGCCAGTCCCGCACGGCCCCGTTGTGACTGAACAGCCACGGCCCCGAGGCGAAGGGCGCCGCGGCGGCCTCCCCGTCCGCCCCCGGCAGCGTGGCGTCGCGTACGGCGGCCAGGAACGCGCCGCTGCGCACCACCCGGGTGAGGTCGGCGAAGGTCAGGTCGCCCCAGACGGGCCCGGCACGCCGGTAGCGGGCCGGCACCGGATCGCCCTCGGCGTACCAGCCGACGCCGAAGCCGTCCGCGTTGACGGTGCCGAACCGCTGGCGGCGCGGCTGCCAGGACTGGCGGACCAGGGAGTGCTCGGGCTCGCTCAGCAGCCGCTCCAGGGCCACCGCCGGCCCCAGATAGGCGAGGTGGCGGCACATCAGACGTCCCTCGCGGTGCGGAAGCCGCAGAAGATCTGCCGCCGCACGGGAAGGTCCCAGTTGCGGAAGGTGCCCCGGCAGGCGACCGGGTCCACGGCGAAGGAGCCGCCGCGCAGCACCTTGTGCGCCGGGCCGAAGAACACCTCCGAGTACTCCCGGTAGGGGAAGGCGCGGAAGCCGGGGTAGGGCAGGAAGTCCGAGGCCGTCCACTCCCACACGTCGCCGATCAGCTGGCGCACCCCGAGCGGGGAGGCCCCGGCCGGGTAGCCGCCCGCCGGGGCCGGACGCAGGTGGCGCTGGCCCAGGTTGGCGTGCGCGGGGGTCGGGTCGGCGTCGCCCCAGGGGTAGCGGCGGGAGCGGCCGGAGGCCGGGTCGTGGCGGGCGGCCTTCTCCCACTCGGCCTCGGTGGGCAGCCGGCGGCCCGCCCAGCGGGCGTACGCGTCCGCCTCGTACCAGCTCACGTGCAGAACCGGTTCTTCTTCGGGGACGGGCTCGGTCACCCCGAAGCGGCGGCGCAGCCACTGGCCGCCCTCGCGGTGCCAGAACAGCGGGGCCCCGATGTCGTGCGCCCGGACCTGCTCCCAGCCCTCGGGGGCCCACCAGCGGGGCTCGCGGTAGCCGCCGTCCGCGATGAAGGCCTGATAGGCGGCGTTGGTCACCGGGACCGTGTCGATCCAGAAGGACGCCACCTCCCGTACGTGCGCGGGCCGTTCGTTGTCCAGCGCCCAGGGCTCGGTGGAGGTGCCCATGGTGAACGGGCCGCCCGGGACGAGGACTTCGGCCGCCGCCGGCGGCGGGCCCTGCGGAGGATCCGGGTCCGGTGCGGCCAGCACCGGTGCGCCTGCCCGTAGCTGATGGGTGATCAGCATCGTCTCGTCGTGCTGCTGTTCGTGCTGGGCGATCATCCCGAACACGAAGCCCTCGTCGAGCAGCGCCGTACCCTCCAGCGGAGTGCGCTCCAGCAGGGCGAAGACGCGGCCGCGCACCTCGGCCGCGTACCGGCGGGCCGCCTCCGGGCCCAGCAGGGGCAGCTTCGGCCGCTCGGAGCGCGGATGCTCGAAGGCGTCGTACAGGGAGTTGATCTCCGGGTGCATGGACTCCCGGCCGGCCACCCGGCCCAGCAGCCACAGCTCCTCCTGGTTCCCGATGTGCGCCAGGTCCCAGACCAGCGGGGACATCAGGGGGGAGTGCTGCGCGGTCAGGTCCCGGTCGCTCACCACGTCGGTCAGCGCGGCGGTACGGGCCCGGGCCGCGGTCAGGGCGGCCGCGGCGCGCTCGCGCAGCAGCTCGGGGTGGATCCCGGGGCGGGTCTCGGCGGTCACGGGCGCTGTCCCTTCGCGGCGGTCGGCCGGCGCCGGTGTTCTCCCGGGCCGGTTCCGGCGGTGGCGGTGGCGGTGGCGTGCGCCTTGACGGCTTCGGCTTCGGCTTCGTCGGCGGGGCAGCGCCCGTGCCGTACGTAGCGCTCCGCGAAGGCCCCCACCGCGTCCTGGACCTCCCTGCCCGCCCCGAGCCGGGGCAGCGCCGCGCCCGCCGCCCGGAAGCACGCGGCGGCGGCCGCGCGCAGCTCCGGATCGGCGAGCCCCGACCGGGCGGCGGTCCGCCACAGGGGGTTGCGCGGCGCGCACCGGGGTCCGTACGTGTCGGCCAGCGCCTTCACCGCCCGGTAGGCGGTCTCGGAGGCCTCCGGGTCGTCGAAGAGCGCGTGCACGAGCGCGACCGGGACCAGCCAGCCGTCCTCGCCCGGCTGCGCGTCGATCATCCGCAGCTCCAGGTGGCCGCGCGGCCGGACGGGCGGGAAGAGGGTGGTGAGGTGGTACCCCAGGTCCTCGGCGGTGGGCCGCCGCCCCGTGTCCGTACGCGGCCCCGTGCGCAGCCAGTCGCGGAAGCTCAGCCCGCTCGGCACCGTCCAGGGGCCGTCGCCGGGCGCGCGTACGCACATCACCTCGGTGTCCAGCGCGTGCCGGACCCAGCCGGCCCGGGGCTCGGCCGTCAGCGGCGGGGCGAGCGCGCGCCGCGGGTCGATGTCGCTCCAGATCCCCTGCCGGGCGCACCGCCAGCCCCGGTAGGGGCCTTCGCGGCCGGGGGAGTTGGCGAAGGCGGCCACCAGCACGGCGCCCAGCAGGTGGGCGAGGTGCCAGCGCCGGCCGTGCCCGAGCGGGCCGGGCTCCTCGTGGCCGGCGTCCACGCAGACCTGTACGGAGGCGGAGGAGCGCATCATGGCGCGCCCGGCGGGGCCGGTGCGGTCGAAGTAGGCCTCCATCGCGTCGTAGCGCGGGCTGGCCAGCAGGCGGTCGAGCGGTGCCCGGGGGTCCTGGCCGAGGCCGCGCAGGACGAGGCCCTGGCCGTGCAGGGCGCCGCGGACGGCGGCGAGGTCGGCCCGCAGGCCGTCCAGGCAGGCGGTGAGGGAGTCGGCGGGGGCCGAGCTGAGTTCCAGCTGGCCGCCGGGCTCGACGGTGAGACGGGAGTTCAGGGGCAGTGCGGCCGCGGCCGCGTGGGCGGCGGTCAGCCTCTCGGGGGGCAGTGTCAGCCAGGGCCGCTCGGCGTCCAGGACGAGCCATTCGAGTTCGGCGCCGAGGAGGCGGGGCGGTCCGGTCTTGAAGCAGATGCCGTGGACGAGGTCCTCGGCGGCCGCCTCGGTCAGGGGGGTCTGATCGGCGTTCTGGGCGAATGGAGCGGGCGAGTTCTCGGGCATGACCGGAACCTCGTCTCCTGTCGTCGGCCGTGATGTCACCCGTGCCCTACCCCTCATCGGAGCGCTAATTCCTTTGCCGTCCCGGGGCCATGGGGCCGAGGATTCCGGCGTGAGCAGCAGATTGCGCGAGATCGCGCGGGAGAACGCACTGATCGCGGCGTCCGGGGAGTACCGGACGCGGTCGGGGCGGCGGGTCTCCCTCGCCGCCGACCTGGCGGAAGCCAAGGCCGGAACAAGAATATATGGGCCAAGTCGGGTCATACCGGACGGTGAGTCCGTCCGGGGAGGCCGCGCGACGGTCTTCGAGGTCACGGGGGAGAGCAGCACGGTCGCGGCGCGCCGCCTCGCGGGGGAAGGCGGCACGGCGGTCCTGAACTTCGCCTCGGCCCGCAATCCCGGGGGCGGGTACGTCCGCGGGGCCAAGGCCCAGGAGGAGGCCCTGTGCCGCGCCTCGGCCCTGTACGAGACCCTGCTGGAGGCCCCGGAGTACTACGAGGTCCACCGCGCGGGAAAGAGCACCTTCTACACCGACCGGGTGATTCACTCCCCCGGGGTGCCGGTCTTCCGCGACGACCGGGGCGAACTGCTGGACACCCCGTTCCGCGCCGGGTTCCTCACCTCCCCCGCCCCGAACGCGGGCACCATCCGCCGCCAGGAGCCGGAGCGCGCGCACGAGATCCCGGCCGCCCTGGCCCGGCGGGCCGGGCTGGTCCTGGAGGTGGCCGCACTGCACGGGTACCGGCGGCTGGTGCTGGGCGCGTGGGGGTGCGGGGTGTTCCGGAACGACCCGGCGCAGGTGGCGGAGGCCTTCCGGGCGGCCCTGACCGGCCGCTTCGCGGGGACCTTCGAGCGGGTCGTGTTCGGCATCCTGGACCGCGACCCCCGCACCCGCGAGGCCTTCGCCGCGGCCTTCGACGGCCGCTGACCGGCGCGGCCCCGGGCGCGCGGGTCAGCGTACGACCTTGATCCCGAACGGGCTCCCGAATCCGAGGGCGAAGCCGATGGCGCCGTGCAGGCGGGCGTTGCACCTCCATGCCGCGGGGGACGCCGGGGGGCCCGGGCGGCGCCGCCGGTTCCGAGAACAGCGATCTTCATGGGGTTCCTCCCGCTTCGCTCCGTCTGGACAAGTCCAGGGCAGGAGCACTTCAGGACAGGACATGTCCTTTGACCCGGGCACAGTGGAACCCATGACGAGCGACATGACCGTACGCATGCTCCGGCTGCTGTCCCTGCTGCAGACCCGGCGGGAATGGCCCGGCACCGACCTGGCGGGCCGGCTGGAGGTCACCGTCCGCACCGTCCGCCGCGACATCGACCGGCTGCGGCAGCTGGGCTACCCCGTCGACAGCACCCGCGGCCACGCCGGCGGCTACCGGCTGGCCGCCGGCACCGACCTGCCGCCGCTGCTCCTGGACGACGAGGAGGCCGTAGCGGTCACGGTCGCCCTGCGCACCGCCGCGGGCGGCCTCACCGGCATGGAGGAGACCGCCCTGCGGGCGCTGGCCAAGCTGGAACAGGTCCTCCCGCGCCGCCTGCGCGGGCAGGTCGGCGCCCTCCAGGCCTCCCTGGCCGGCATCACCTGGGAGGACCGCGGGCCCCGGATCGACCCCGCCCTGCTGACCACGCTCGCCGCCGCCTGCCGCGACCACGAGGTCCTCACCTTCACCTACACCACCCGCCAGGGCCCGCCCGCGCCGCGTCGGGTGGAGCCCTGCCACGTGGTGGCCTCCGGCGGCCTCTGGTACCTCCTCGCCCACGACACCGGCAAGGAGGACTGGCGCCTCTTCCGGCTCGACCGCATCACCGACCCCGCCGCCACCGGCCGGCGCGTCCCGGCGCGCGAGGTACCCGGCGGCGACCCGGCCGCCTTCACCGCCCAGCGCCTGACGGCGGCCCCGACCCGCCACCGGGCCGTCGCGACCGTCGAGTGCCCGGCCGGGCGCCTGAGCCGCCTGGGTACCCGCGTCCGCCCCGTCACCGCCGCCACCTGCCGCGTCGACGCCTCCGACGACTTCCTGCCCCGCATCGCCCGTACCCTGGCGGGCCTCGACGCGGACTACGTCCTGGACGCCGACTCGGCGGTCCTCGCCCACCTCCGGGCGGCGGCGCACCGGATGCTGGCCGCGGCGGGCTGAGGGACTACTGCCAGCCGTAGCGCTCGCGCAGGCGGTCCGCCACCAGGCGGAAGCGGGGGAGGTCCAGCGCGCAGGCCTCGCGGCGCATGCCCGACTCGTGGACCCGCAGCACCCGGTCCAGGTCCACCCAGGACTCCCGGCCCGCGCCGTCCCAGGGGCCCGAGCCGATCGGCACCCACTCCCGGTCGCGGTCGTGCCGCTTGCTGGAGAGCTGGACGGCGAGCAGCGTCGCCCCGCCCCCCTCGCGCGCGACCACCAGCACCGGGCGGTCCTTGCCCCGCCCGTCGTTCTCCTCGAAGGGGACCCAGGTCCACACGATCTCGCCGGGATCGGGATCCCCGTCCGGGTCCGGGGCGTACTCGGTGCGGACCGGGCCGATGGCGCGGGGATCGGCCTCGGTGGTGGCGGTGAGGCCGTCCCGGCCGGGCTGCTCGACGTGGCTGCTGCCGTGGTGCGAAAGTGCCGTCATGCGGGCGAGGTTAGTGGTTCCCGCCACGGCCGCGGGCCACGAGCGGCGCGCGCCGTCCCGTACGGGATGACGCGGGGCTCACCGCACCCGGGCGAGGAAGAGGTCGCTGAAGTGCTCCATGGCGATGCCGCCGCCGTGGGCGTCCAGGACCCGGGCGGTGTCCGCGAGGACCTGTTCCCGCCGGCCGGGGGAGAGGACGCGGTAGCGCGAGGGCGAGGCCAGGTAGCGCTCGGTGTCGTAGTACCGGTCCTGCCGGTGGCGGACGCCGCGCAGGCCGGTGAAGCGGCCGTCTCGGCGGCACTCGTCCTCGGGCCAGCCCGGCAGCCCCGCCCAGTTCCCGGCCGCGTCGCCGTAGGAGGACGCCGGCTCGCCGTGCGGAGTGCCGGTCATCCCGTGGCGGGCGTCCAGCTCCGCCAGGGCGGCGTGCACCCGGGGGTCGCGTACCCCTTGCGGGTTCCAGAACAGCGCGACCGCCCCGCCGGGCGCGAGCGCGGTGCGGGCCAGGTCCCAGTGCCGCTCCGGGTCCACCCGGTGCCAGGACGCGGCGGCCGGCAGCAGCCCGAACCGCCGCCCGCCCGGCCGCCACTCCTCGAACCCGCCCACGTGGACCCGGACCCCCGGGAAGCGGGAGGTGTTGCGGCGCAGCACCTCCGCCATGCGCGGGTCGGGCTCGACGCACACGAGCGGCGTGCCCAGCTCGGCGAACGCCACCGTGGCCTTGCCGGTGCCCGCGCCGACCTCCAGCGCCGTACGGCCGCCCAGCTCCGCGTAGGCCAGCACGTCCGCCACCAGGGCGTCCGCGTACCCCGGGCGCGCGGCGTCGTAGAGCTCGGCCACCTCGCCGAACACCTGGCGGCGCGCCATGTCGACCGGCTCCACGTCGTCGTGCACGCCCATGTACGCGAACTCCCCCTTCGGATCCCGTCCGAGATCGACGATCCACCCGATCCACCCGATCGACCCGCCGTGAGCACAGGCGGACCGGGCGCGCGGGCGGCCGGCCGCCTCCGACTCGCGCCGGAGAATCCGGGAGCGCCGGGGGAACTCCGCCCGGCCGCCGGGCGTCTCACCTGTCGAGAGGACGATCACGGAGCGTGCGGGGGTAGCGGTATGGCGATCACACTGGCGGAGGAGATCGTGCTGCTCTCGCTGGACGACGAGTCCGGCTCGGCGCAGCAGCGGCAGGCGGCCGGCTGGGCCGTCGCCGGGGGGTTCCTGTTCGAACTGGTCCTGGCCGAACGGGTCTCCGTCAACGGCAAGGACCTCACGGTGACGGACCCGACCCCGACCGGGGAGCCGCTGCTCGACGGCCGCGCGGAGCTGATCGGGACCTGGCTGCGGGGGCGCGGCCGGCACCGTGCGACGGACTGGCTGACGAAGGACCAGCCCAAGGCCGTCACCGCGGCCGTGCAGCGCCTCTGCGAGCGCGGGGTGATCGTGGAGGAGAAGCGCAAGGTCCTCGGGATGTTCCCGGTGCGCCGCTACCCGGAAGCGGACGGCACGATCGAGCGCGAGCTGCGCGCCCGCCTCGCCGCCGTAGTGCTGGACGGCGAGGAGCCGGACACCCGGACGGCCGGCCTCATCGCACTGATCCACGCTGCCAAACTGCACGGCCTGGCCTTCCCCGACGGCCCGCGCAAGGCGGTGGCCGCGCGGATGGCGGAGATAGCCGACGGCCAGTGGGCGGCCGAGAGCGTCCGCACCGCGATCCGCGACACGCAGGCGGCGATGGCCGCGATCACGGTGGCGACGACGACCGCGACCATCATCTGAGGCCCGAACCGCGCACGTGCCCGGCCGCTTAGGGTGCACCACATGGACTCCGCAGTACTCGACCAACGGACCCGCATGCACCGGGACTGCGTACCGCCCGACCTCGTCGAGCGGCTCCTCGACCTCGGGCACGCCGACCTCGTGCGCGCGCAGGCCCTGGCGGAGGACGGCGACTGGTTCTGCGCCCGGGCCTGGGCACGCCGCCTGGCCGGGCAGGGCGAACCCGAAGAGGCCCTTGCCGTGCTGGCCCCCTACCTCGCGACGGGCTGGTTCACCGCGGCCGCGGAAGCCGCCCGGCTGCTCGACGCGGAGGGCCGGGGCGAGGAGGCCATCGGCCTGCTGCGCCCCTTCGCGCTGGAGGGGGAGCGGTCCGCGCTGCGGGAGCTGGCGCCGCTGCTGGCCCGCCACGGCCGGGCCGAGGAGGCGTACGCACTGCTCGTGCCGCACCTCGCGGACTGGTACCTGGCCGAACCGCTGGCCGACGTGGCCCTCGCGCTGGGCCGGGGCGACGAGGTCGCGGAGCTGCTGGCCGCCCGGATCGCGCCGGGCCGCCCGTGCGACCGGTGCGGCAGCCCGGAGTGCGGCGGACGCCACCTGGCGCCGTTCAACGCGGTGAACCTCATCGCGTCCGTCCGCGAGCGGCAGGGCCGCACGCAGGAAGCCTTCGATGTGCTGTACGCGCACGGCCCGGTCCCGGTCAACAACCGGGACCCGCTCGCCGAACTCCTCGTAAGACACGGCCGGATCGACGAACTCCGCGCCTACGCGGCCGACGGAGACCACCCGTCGGCGGTCCGCCGGCTGGCGGAGTTCCTGGAGGAGCGGGGGGACGTGGCGGGCGCGGCCGAGGTCTACCGGCCGCACGCGGAACAGGACTTCGGGCACGCCCGGACCCTGCTCGCGCAACTCCTCGCCCGGCACGGCCGGGGCGGCGAGGCCATCGAGGTGATGCGGGCCCGCGAAACCCACGACGACTGCTCCCTCGACCTGCTGTGCGGGCTGTTCGCCGCCGAGGGCCGGGCCGAGGAGGGCCTCGCCCACCTGGACGCCCTCAAGGCCCGGCGCGGCGAGGAGGAATGGGAACTGTTCCGGCTGCGGGGCCCGCTGATGGCGGCCTGCGGGCGGCTGGACGAGGCGGCCGAGCAGGCCCGCGCGCACCCCGAGGGCGCGAGCTGGTACGCGGTGGAGGAACTGGCCCGCCTCTTGGCCGGCTCCGGCCGCCCGGAGGAAGCCGTAGCCCTCCTGGAGACCGACCGCACGCAGCACCGCCGGACCCTCGCCCCGTTCCTGGTGGAACTGGGCCGCCCGGAGGAGGCCGTCACCCTCCTGCGCACCCCGCTCCCCGAAGTCCCCCCGCCGGTGCCCTGGGGCTACAGCGACTGCCCGCCGTTCTAGTGCCGTGGGGGGGGGGGGGGGGGGGGGGGGGGGGGGGAGCCGCCAGGTGGAGGACAGAACCCCAACAAAGACAAAAAGGCAGCGGGG
>NZ_JBVJWV010000001.1:507313-525608 GCF_055602105.1 Streptomyces sp. NPDC037421 | reverse complement strand
CTCCCGCGGCCCGGAGCTCACACTCTCCCCCCTTTTTTCCTCCTCTCCCCCCCCCCCCCCCCCCCCCCCCCCCCCCCCCACCCCCCGGGCCGGACCCAGCCCTCCAACGAGGCCCAAGAGGTCAGCGGACGCCGCGGATCGGGCGTACCGCCAGCGCGCCCGCCACCGCCAGTACGGCGGCGACGACGAACAGCGCGGTGGAGCCGCCGCTCACCGAGACGACCACGGAGGCGACGAAGGGGGCGACGATCTGCGGCCCGGCGTTCGCGATGTTGAGCACGCCCATGTCCCGCGCCGCGTCCTCCGCCGTCGGCAGGACCATCGTCACCAGCGCCGTGTCCACGGCCGTGTAGCAGCCGAACGCGAGCCCGTTGACCGCGGAGAAGGCCGGCATCGCGGTCCAGCTCGCCGACACGGCCGGGATGACGAGCGCGACCGCCGACAGCAGGGCAGAGGCCCCGACGAACAGCTTGCGCCGGTCGAGCCGGTCCGACAGCCAGCCGCCCGCCACCGTGGAGAGGACCATCGCGACGCTCGTCAGCGGCATCAGCACGGCCACCGCCGCCTCCGGCTCCATCCCCTCGGGCAGCACGGTGTGGTCCTGGAGGATGTACAGCTGGTAGCCGCTCACCGCGAAGTAGCCGAGCACGAGCAGCGCCCGCCCGATGAACGCCCAGCGGAAGTCGTGGTCGCGCAGGGCGCCCGCGAAGGCGGCGAGCTGGGCCCGGACGGGCAGCGGAGCACGCGCCGGGAGCCGCTGCTCACGGGTGCAGGCGGTGAACAGGCCGCCGCGCCCGCCACGATCGCGCCGAAAACGAGGTAACCGGTGCGGAAGTGGTCGGAGAAGGCCGCCCCGGCCAGCGCACCCAGCACCGAGCCGAAGGGCATGCCGAGCCCGACCGCCGCCGAGGCCTTGCCGCGGGCGCTCACCGGCACCCGGTCGGGGACGAGCGAGGTGATGGCGGCCTGGTAGACGTTCATCACGGCCTGGCCGAGGCACCATGCGATGGCGATCAGCGGGATCGTGTCGGCCAGGCCCAGCAGCAGCATCGCGGGCACCGCGGCGAGCCCGCCGCCGAGGATCCACGGGCTGCGCCGTCCGGTGCGGTCGGACAGGGCGCCCGCGACGGGGTTGAACACCGTCGCGAAGACCGCGGAAACCCCCGCGATCAGGCCGAAGTCGGCGACCTTGTGGGCCGGGTCGACGAGCTCCACCTGGAGCGCGAGCAGGATGCCGGCGACGCCGACGTAGAGGGCGTACATCGCGGTGTTGCCGAGGAGCAGCAGCGGCAGCAGCCGGCGCTCGGGGGAGGGCCTGCCGGAGGTGGCGGCGGTGCCGGTGGCGCGGGAGGAAGGAGCCATCGTGCCCTCCTGGGCAGGGGTGGAGGGGTGCGCGCCGCCCCGTCGCGGATGGCGGGGCGCGAAGGGGCGGCGGCATGTCTGGGAGGGGCCGGCGAGCAGAGTTACACGTGTCACTGAAACGTGTAAGCAGTGTGTAGCATCCGTTTCCGGCCAACCGCCAGCCCCCGTGCGCAATCGGTCTGGAAAGATGCCCGGGCCATGTCTGACTCACCGAACCCGCCGGGCCGGCGCACGCCGCCCGCCCCGCCCACCGCGGCACCCGTGCCGACCAGCGCCGACGTCGCCCGCCTGGCGGGGGTCTCGCGCGCGACGGTCTCGTACGTCCTGAACAACGCGGAAGCCGTGCGCATCAGCGAGCCGACGCGGCGCAGGGTCCGCGAGGCCGCCGAGGAACTGGGCTACGTACCGCACGCCGCCGCCCGCAGCCTGCGCGCAGGGCACACCCGCATCGTGCTGCTGCCCACCTCGCACGTGCCGGCCGGGCCGCTCTACATCAACTTCCTCAACGAACTCCAATGGGCCCTGCGCCGCCTGGACTACACCGTGGTCCAGTACGGCAGCCTCGGCCTCAGCGGCGACGAGGCCGCCCGCGCCTGGGCCGAACTGCGGCCCGTGGCGGTGATCTCCCTCGGGGAGACCGCCCTGTCCCCGCAGAACGTCGCCACCCTCAAACGCGCCGGTGCGCGCGCGGTGATCACGATGGGGCCGGACACGGTCCCGGGCGCGCACGCGCTCGTGATGGACCAGGCGGAGGTGGGCGCCCGGGCCGCCGCCCACCTCGTGGAACGGGGCCGCCGCCGCATCGGGGTGGTCGTGCCGCAGGAGGACGGCCTGGAACTGTTCTCCGCACCCAGGCTGGCGGGCGCCGAGTCGGTGGCGGGCGCCGAACTGGTACGGGCGCTGCCGATGGCCTACACGGAGGAGTCGGCGGCGGCACTGGCCGCGCGGTGGGGGGCGCTGGGGCTGGACGGGGTGTTCGCGTACAACGACGAGTACGCGATGCTGCTGATGCGGGCCCTGCAGGACGCGGGGCTGCGGATCCCGCAGGACGCGGCCGTGATCGGCGCCGACGACCTGCTCATCGGGCGGCTGCTGCGGCCGAGGCTGAGCACGGTGCGGATCGAGATGCCGACGGGGGAGCGGTTGGCGGGGCTGGTGGACGCGGCGGTGCGGGATCCTTCGGAGATCACGGAGCGGCATGACCTGATGGCGGCCGTTGCGGTGCCCCGCGAGTCGACCCCCGCTCTGACGCGCCGCTAGCCTTCTCCACGCGCCGCTCGCGCGGCTCGGCCGCAGGCGGCCACGCCTTCTCCACGGACTCCGTCCGGCGGCCTGCCGGGCGGGGCCGGTGCACCTGGCTGGTGCCGGTGGTCGTCTGCCGCCGGGTGGGCCGCTGCGCGGGGCTGGGTCCCCTACCCGCCCTTCGCCCGTTCCCCGGGCTGCGCCCGGACCCCTCCTGGGGGCTCCGCCCCAGACCCTCCTTCAGCTACTGCTGGGAGGTACCCCCAGGGCTGCGCCCGGACCGCTCCTGGGGGCTCCGCCCCAGACCCTCCATCAGCTACTGCTTGGAGGTACCCCCAGGGCTGCCCCCAGGGCTGCGCCCGGACCGCTCCTGGGGGCTCCGCCCCAGACCCTCCATCAGCTACTGCTTGGAGGTACCCCCAGGGCGCTGCCCGGACCCGCGCCTCAATCGCCGGCGGGGCTGGAGGTGCCGACCGGGGCCGGAAGGTACCGGCCGGGGGCGGGGACGGGGTGGGGTGTCGTCCGGGACTAAAACGAGATGAATTCGGCGCGCGGTACCCCGTACAAACCGGATCCGGATCGGGCGCCGAACATCGAAGCCCGTCCCGGACGACACCCCACCCCGGCACCGACCCCGGCCCCCGTAGCCACCCCACCCCGGCCGACACCCCGGGCAACGCATCCGACCCCGACCCGGCCGACACCCGGGCAACGCACCCGACGCCGACCCGCAGGCACCTGGGCAACGCATCCGACCCCGACCCGCAGGCGCCCGGGCGACGCACCCGACGCCGACCCGCAGGCACCTGGGCAACGCACCCGACGCCGACCCGCAGGCACCCGGGCGACGCACCGGACCCGACCCGCAGGCACCCGGGCGACGCACCCGACCCCGGCCCGGGGCGGCGCCCCGCCCGAACCCCGCCCGGCCAGGGCAGGGTCACCGTTGACACACCCCGACACCTCGGCGGAGACTGCGGGCGCGCCCCACCGGGCGTGCCCGGGGGTGGGTCCCGGTGCCCACGCCGGCACCCGGTCCGCCGCCGACCGTACGGAGCCGCCCAGGAGAGCCCCCATGAGCATCCGCACCGTCCGCGACGTCTACGTCGTCGACGCCGTCCGCACCCCGATCGGCAAGTTCGGCGGAGCCCTCGCCGGGGTCCGCCCCGACGACCTCGCCGCCCACGTCGTGCGCGCGCTCGTGGACCGTACGCCCGACCTCGACCCCGCCCGCATCGACGACGTCGTCTTCGGCGACGCCAACGGCGCCGGCGAGGACAACCGCGACGTCGCCCGCATGGCGGTGCTGCTCGCCGGACTGCCGGTCACCGTTCCCGGCGTGACCGTCAACCGGCTCTGCGGGTCCGGCCTGGAGGCCGTGATCCAGGCGGCCCGCGCGATCGCCCTCGGCGACGCCTCCGTCGCCATCGCCGGCGGCGTCGAGTCGATGTCCCGCGCCCCCTGGGTGGTGCAGAAGCCCGAGCGCGCCTTCCCCGCCGGGCACCAGCAGATGTGGTCCACCACCCTCGGCTGGCGGATGACCAACCCCCGGATGCCCGCCGAGTGGACGGCCTCCCTCGGCGAGGGCGCCGAGCTCGTCGCGGAGAAGCACGGCATCACCCGCGAGGCGCAGGACGCCTTCGCCCTGGAGAGCCACCGCAAGGCCGCGGCCGCCTGGGCCGCCGGGCTGTACGACGACGAGGTCGTCCCCTACCCCGGAGCGGACCTGGCCCGGGACGAGTGCATCCGCGAGGGCTCCACCCCCGAGGCGCTCGCCCGCCTCAAGCCGGCCTTCCGGACCGACGGTTCGGGAACCGTCACGGCCGCCAACGCCTCCCCCCTCAACGACGGCGCCGCCGCGCTGCTGCTCACCGACGAAGAGGGTCTGGCCGCGACGGGCCGCGAGCCGCTCGCCCGGATCAGCGCCTCCGCCGTCACCGGCATCGAGCCGCAGCTGTTCGGCCTCGGCCCGGTCGACGCCGTGGAGCGGGCCCTCGGCAAGGCGGGCCGCTCCCTCTCCGGCCTGGCGGCCTTCGAGCTCAACGAGGCCTTCGCCGCGCAGGCGCTGGGCTGTCTCGCGGCCTGGCCGGAGCTGGACCCGGCCGTGGTCAACCCGCGCGGCGGCGCCATCGCCATCGGCCACCCGCTCGGCGCCTCCGGCGCCCGGCTGGCCGGGTCGGTGGCGCACCAGCTGGCGGCGGCAGGTTCCGGCACCGGCATGGCGGCGCTGTGCATCGGCGTCGGCCAGGGCATCGCCCTCGTCCTCGAACGGTAGTCCCGCCGCCGGCCACGGACCCCGTCGATCGTTTCCGGTCACGGGGTCCCGCCAACTGCCCAATAACTGAACAGAGATGACGCCCCCGGTCTGGCACGATGGCGCCTGCTGCCGCCCCCGCCCAGCCCGCCCACCCCCACCGGAGGCCCCGCGCCATGCCGCTGCTCGATCCGACACTCTGGCAGGACGGACCCACGCTCACCGGCGGTACCGCCCCGGTCGTCGAACCCGCGACCGGCCGTACCCTCGCCACCGTAGACCTCGCCGCCCCCGCCGACGTCTCGGAGGCGGCCGTACGGGCCCGGGCCGCGCAGCTCGACTGGGCGCGCGCCACCCACCTGGAGCGGGCGGCCGTACTGCGCCGCGCCGGGGACCTGTTCGCGGCCCACGCGGACGAGCTGCGCGAGTGGCTGGTCCGGGAGTCCGGCTCCATACCCGGCAAGGCCGACTTCGAACTCCACGTCGCCGCCCAGGAGTGCTACGAGGCCGCCGCGCTCGCCTCCCGTCCGGCCGGGCAGGTGCTGCAGAGCGAGGCGCCCCGGCTCTCCTTCACCCGCCGCGTCCCGGCCGGGGTGGTCGGGGTGGTCGCGCCGTTCAACGCCCCGCTGATCCTCTCCATCCGCTCCGTCGCCCCCGCCCTCGCGCTCGGCAACGCCGTCCTGCTCAAGCCGGACCGCCGTACCGCCGTCAGCGGCGGCCTCGCCCTGGCCGCCGTGTTCGCGGCGGCCGGACTGCCGGCCGGGCTGCTGCACGTACTGCCCGGCGGGGCCGACACGGGCGCCGCGGTGGTCAAGGACCCGCTGGTGCGCGTGGTCTCGTTCACCGGGTCCACCGCCGCCGGCCGGGCCGTGGGCGAGCTGGCGGGCCGTCACCTCAAGCGCGCCCACCTGGAGTTGGGCGGCAACTCGGCCCTCGTCGTCCTCGCCGACGCCGATGTCGGGGCCGCCGTCGCGCAGGCCTCCTGGGGCTCCTTCTTCCACCAGGGCCAGATCTGCATGACCACCGGGCGCCACCTCGTGCACACCTCGCTCTACGACGAGTACGTGGAGCGGCTCGCCGCCCGCGCCGAGGCCCTCGCCGTCGGCGACCCCTTCCGCGAGCGCGTCCACCTGGGCCCGCTGCTCGACCGGACCCAGCTGGAGCGGGTCCACGGCCTGGTCGAGGCCAGCGTCGAGCAGGGCGCCAAGCTCGTCGCGGGCGGCACCCACCGGGACCTCTTCTACCGGCCGACGGTGCTGGCGGGCGTGGCCGACGACACCCCCGCCTACGCCGAGGAGGTCTTCGGCCCCGTGGCACCCGTACGCTCCTTCGCGACCGAGGACGAGGCGGTGGAGCTGGCCTCGGCGGGCCCGTACGGACTCTCCCTGGGCATCGTCACCGCCGACGCGGGACACGGCCTGGAGCTGGCGCGGCGCATCCCGACCGGCATCGCGCACGTCAACGACCAGACGGTGAACGACGAGGCGGTGGCCCCCTTCGGCGGGGTCGGCGCCTCCGGCACGGGCGCCCGGTTCGGCGGGGAGGCCAACCTCGAGGCCTTCACCGAACTGCGCTGGACCACGGCCCGCACCACCGCGCCCGGCCACCCGT
Source organism: Streptomyces sp. NPDC037421 (assembly GCF_055602105.1). Classification (NCBI taxonomy): domain Bacteria; kingdom Bacillati; phylum Actinomycetota; class Actinomycetes; order Kitasatosporales; family Streptomycetaceae; genus Streptomyces; species Streptomyces sp. NPDC037421. The sequence goes on along the minus strand of NZ_JBVJWV010000001.1, from coordinate 519,139 downwards.
TCTAGCGGTTCCCGCGTGGTCGCGGAATGCGGCGGGGCGGCCGTTCGTTCCTTCAGGACACCCGCAATACAGGAGGTCTGGAAACCGTGGCTACTGTCGAGCTCACCAAGGAGAACTTCGACGAGACGGTCAGCGAGAACCCGTTCGTGCTGATCGACTTCTGGGCCGGCTGGTGCCGCCCCTGCCTCCAGTTCGCGCCGGTCTACGAGAAGGCCGCGGAGGCCAACCCGGACCTGGTCTTCGCCAAGGTGGACACCGAGGCCCAGCAGGAGCTGGCCGCGGCCTTCCAGATCACCTCGATCCCGACGCTCATGATCGTCCGCGACCAGGTCGCCGTCTTCGCGCAGCCCGGAGCGCTGCCGGAGGCCGCCCTCACCGACCTCATCGGGCAGGCCCGCGCCCTCGACATGGACGAGGTCCGGGCGAAGATCGCCGCCTCCCAGGCCGAGGAGGGGGCCCCCGGCACGCCGGAGGCCTGAGATTGCCGGACGCGGCCCAGGGGCTGCGGTGACACTGGACCGCATGACCGAAGCCGTGGAGTACGACGTCGTGGTGCTCGGCGGGGGCCCGGCCGGCGAGAACATCGTCGACCGGACCCGCGCCGCCGGGCTGAGCACGGCCCTGGTGGAGAGCGAACTCGTCGGCGGGGAGTGCTCGTACTGGGCCTGCGTCCCCAGCAAGGCCCTGCTGCGCCCGGCCCTCGCCCGCGCCGACGCCCGCCGGGTGCCGGGGCTCGCGGACTCCGTCCGGGGGCCGCTCGACGCCGAGGCCGTCTTCGCGCACCGCGACTACTGGACGGGCCACTGGAAGGACGACGGCCAGCTCGACTGGCTCGACTCCATCGGAGCCCACCTCTACCGGGGCCACGGCCGCCTCTACGGCACCCGCAAGGTCGCGGTGACCAGCCCCGAGGGCGTGCACCACGTGCTCTCGGCCCGGTACGCCGTCGTCGTCGCCACCGGCAGCCGGGCCGTGCTCCCGGACCTGCCCGGCCTCGCCGGCGCCGGGGCGTGGACCAGCCGCGAGGCCACCTCCGCCCGGGAGGTGCCCGGCCGGCTGCTGATCGTCGGCGGCTCGGTGGTGGCCGCCGAGATGGCCACCGCCTGGCAGGCCCTTGGCTCGCAGGTCACCGTGCTGGTACGGGGTTCCGGGCTGCTGCCCCGGATGGAGCCCTTCGTCGGGGAGCTGGTCACCGAAGCCCTGACCGGGGCCGGGGTGGTCGTCCGTACCGGGGTGGCGGTGGAGGCTGTCGTACGGGACGGCCCGACCGGCCCGGTCACGGTGGTCCTGGAGGGCGGCGAGCTGCTGGAGGGCGACGAGCTGCTGATGGCGACCGGCCGCGCACCCCGTACCGAGGACATCGGGCTGGACACGGTGGGGCTGGAGCCCGGCGGCTGGATCGGGGTCGACGAGAGCTGCCGGGTGGGCGGCCACGACTGGCTGTACGCGGTCGGTGACGTCAACCACCGGGCGCTCCTCACCCACCAGGGCAAGTACCAGGCCCGTATCGCGGGCGCCGCCATCGTCGCCCGTGCCGCCGGACCGGGCGCCCCGGCCCCGGACACCGGCCGCTGGGGCGCGCACGCGGCGACCGCCGACACGGACGCACTCCCGCAGGTCGTCTTCACCGACCCGGAGGCGGCGGCGGTCGGCCTCACCCTCGCCGGGGCGGAGCGGGCCGGCCACCGGGTCCGGGCCGTCGACCACGACCTCGGCAAGGTCTCCGGCGCGGGCCTGTACGCGGACGGCTACCGGGGCCGGGCCCGCATGGTCGTGGACCTCGACTGGCAGGTGCTGCTGGGCGCCACCTTCGTGGGCCCGGGCACCGCCGAGCTGCTGCACGCGGCGACCGTCGCCGTGGCGGGGGAGGTCCCGATCGACCGGCTGTGGCACGCGGTCCCCGCCTTCCCCACCATCAGCGAGGTCTGGCTGCGGCTCCTGGAGACCTACCGGGGCTGACCCCCGCCGGGCCCACGCCCGGCCGCCGCCTCGGCGAGCACGGCCACGACCTCCTCGTCCGGGGTCTGCGAGAAGTCCCGGTACCACTCGCCGACCGCGCGGAACGCGGGCGGCGACGACAGGCACACCACCTCGTCCGCCGCCCCGCGCAGCCGGGCGACCGCCTCCGGCGGGGCCACCGGGACGGCCAGCACGACCCGCGCCGCGCCCGCCGCCCGGGCGATCTCGCAGGCGGCCGCGGCCGTCGCGCCCGTGGCGATCCCGTCGTCGACCACGACCACCGTCCGGCCGCCGAGCGGCACGCGCGCCCGCCCCTCGCGGAACCGGCGGGCCCGGCGCTCCAACTCCGCCTCCTCGGCGTGCTCGACCTCGGCCAGCTCCCGCGCCGAGGCGCGGCTGCGGCCGACGATCTCCTCGTTGATGATCCGTACCCCGCCCTCGCCGATGGCGCCGAACCCCAGCTCACTGTGGTGCGGCACGCCGAGCTTGCGGACCACGATCACGTCGAGGGCGGCGCCCAGCGCCCGCGCCACCTCGAAGGCCACGGGCACCCCGCCGCGCGGCAGCCCGAGCACGACGGGGTCCTCGCCCCGCAGGTGAAGCAGCGCGTCCGCGAGACGCCGTCCCGCGTCCGCACGGTCGGTGAAGATCACAGCGGCTCACCCCGTTCCGGGCGCCCCCTTCGAACGAACCCCATCCCCGGGCGTTCCGCAACCGGAGCCGGACCGGCGCGCACGGCGCCCCCGGAGCCGGACCGGCACCCCCGGCGCGCACGGCACCCCCGGCCGCCGGGCCGCCCGCCGAAGATCGTGTCCGATAGGTTGAACGCACCGTACCCGAACGCCCGGTGACCGGACGTCACCTCCGCGCCGGACGTCCGCCCGCGACGAAGGAGCCACCGCCCGTGATCGTGATAGCGCAGCTCAGTGATGTCCACCTCGACGGCGGGCCCCGGGCCGCCGAGCGCACCCGCGCCGTGCTGGAGTACCTGGACGGCCTCCCGTGCGACCTCGCCGCGGTCCTGGTCAGCGGGGACATCGCCGACAACGGGACCTCCGACGAGTACGAGGAGGCCCGCAAGCTGCTCACCTCGCGGCATCCGCTGGTGATCTGCCCCGGCAACCACGACGAGCGCCGCGCCTTCCGGCGGGGGCTGCTGGGCGAGGAGGAGCCCTCCGCCGCCCCGGTCGACCAGGTGCTGCGCGGTGCGGGCTTCGTGCTGGCCGTCTGCGATTCCTCGGTCCCGGGGGAGCACCACGGGTACCTGGAGGACTCCACCCTGGAGTGGCTCGACGGCATCCTGACCGGGACCCCGCACGAGGTGCCCGTCCTCGTGGCCTTCCACCACCCGCCGGTCCCGCTGCACACTCCGTACGTGGACGGGATCAGGCAGTTCGGCGAGGAGCGCCTGGAGGCGCTGGCCCTGCGCCACCCCCACCTGCGCGCCTTCCTGTGCGGGCACGCCCACACGGCGGCGGCGACCACCTTCGCGGGCCGCCCGCTGCTCGTGGCGCCCGGGGTGGTGTCCACCCTGCGGCTCCCGTGGGAGGCGCAGGACGGCCCCGACCACCACGTCCACCTGGACGAGCCGCCGGCCGTCGCCTTCCACGTGCTGGGCGAGGACGGGCGGCTGACGACCCACTACCGGGTGGTCGTCGCCCGGCGGTAGCTGCTGCCGTCGCGGGTCCGGGTGAGCCGGCCCGAGGTGATGAGGTAGCGGCGCAGGGCGGAGCAGTCCTCGTGCACGGTCCGCAGCGCGTCGTTCACCTCGGGCTCCGAGTACTCCCGGTCCGCGGCGAACAGGGTCTCGGTCAGGTGCTCCAGCAGCTGTTCGCGGCGGGCGGCCTTGCGCGGGATGGCGACGAGACGCCCTCCGGAGAAGAGGTCGGCGACCCCGCGCCGCTGCCGGCGGTCCGCGGATTCCTCCTGGCCGGTGCTGTGCTGACCGGTGCTGTGTTGACCGGTGCTGTGCTGATCGGTGATCTGTGACATGCCCAGAGCTTCGCCCGCGCCCGCCGGGCCGTGCAATGCGTTTTCCCCGCTCCCCGGACGGCCCGGGGAGCGGGGGACGCGGAGCGGGAGCCGTCAGGGGGTGACGGTGATCTGCTGGGCCGGGTCGGTGGTGTCGGTGACCTTGTAGACGGCGTTGAAGGTGGACGTGGTCGCGCTCGTCGGGCACCCGAAGCCGCCGGTGACGGTCACCGGGACGGTCGCGTTGGTGAAGGTCAGGCTCGACGGGGCGCCGTTCGTCCAGGTGCCCGGGGCGCTGGCGGCCCCGCCGGGCGCGGCGGTGACGGTGCAGGAGGCCAGGCCCGAGGTCTGCACCACGAGCCCGCCGGACGGAACCGTCATGGTCGCCGTGACCGGGGAGCCGTTCTGCATGGACACCGCCCAGGACCCGCTGGTGGTCACCGTCGCGCTCACGCCCGGCATGCTGGTCGTACAGGAGCTGTAGGTCGGCGGCGAGATGGGCGACGAGACCGGACCCGCCGGGTTCTGGTTGCCGGGGGCGGCCGGCACCGAGCCGGTGGAGACGGAGACCGTGCAGGTCACCGTGACCGAACCGGCCTTGAGGGTGGCCTTCCCGCTGAGGGTGGCCTTGAAGGCGTGCCCGGCCGGGGTGACGGTGGTCGACCCGGCCGCCGGTAACGGCGCGGCGGTGGCGGTGGCCGAGGCCGCCGTCAGTGCGGCCGCGGCGGCCATGCCGAGGACGAGCGCGGTGCGCGTACGGCTCATGGCGGTGCTCCTTGGGGATCGGGGTGCGGAGTGGGGGAGTTCCCGGCGGGGGAGGGCCGGGCGGGGGCGGCGGAGCCCCCGGCGCGCGGGGCGGCGTACGGCTGCCAGGCGAACATCAGCCCGCCGCCGAGGATGCCGAACAGGGTGCCGATCAGGAACCCGCCGAGGTTCGACATGACCAGCGCGGCGGTGGCGACGAGCGTGGTGAGGATCCCGGCGAGGGTGCGCTGTGCGGGGGAGAACCAGCCGGTGAGACCGAGGACGATCATGACGAGGCCCATCAGGACGGACGGGACGCCCGCCACCCCCTGCTGGAGCATGATCTTCAACGGGGCCAGCGGCAGCACGCTGATCCACACCCCGGCCAGGACGGCGAAGAGCCCGCCCCAGAAGGGCCGGCCGCGCCGCCACCGCCGCCATCGGCTCAGAAGCATTCCTTCTTGCCCTTGCTGATGTTCATGCTCAGCCCGGAGAGCTTGAAGGTGCCGGCGTTGGTCGCCCAGGCCGTCTGCTGGAGACTGCTGATGCTGACCTTGTCGGCCTGCTGGGCGAACAGGTCCTGCATGCCCTGCGCCTCGGCCGGGCCCTTGTCGAGGGTGGAGGCGTCGCGGCCGATCTCGATGTTCGTGAACTCCGCGTCGCCGGCGAGCTGGGTGGCGTCCACGAACAGGTTGGAGGCCTCGACGGGGGTCTTCTTGCCCGCGGTCAGGTTGAGCGAGATGTCGCCGATGACCGGGAGGCTGGTGACGACCGACTGGCACAGGTCGTGCAGCTTGGCCTCCTTGATGGCGGTGACCGCCACCGGGATCAGCTCCTGACGGGCGTTGACGTCGACGCTGCCGTACTGGGCGAAGCCCTCGCCCTCCAGGCTCTTCGCCGACACCTTGAACTGCTGGCCCGACACCGCGAAGGAGGCGGCGAGCGCACCCTGCGCGAGGGCGATGCCGAGGCCCGCGGTGACCGCGACGGCGGGGGCGGTCAGGAGCACGAACCTGCGCCAGCGGACCCGGCCGCCGTCTCTGACGAGCTCTTCGCCGGGCGGCTCGGCCCCGGGAGGGGAGCCGGGCCCGGATTCGGATAAGTTCGGTGAATCTGCCATGAGATGGTCCCTATCTCGGCTGTGCACCTTTGTTACCGACGAGTTGAATGTAAGAGTGCCAATGGTGGTTGGCAAGGTTGTGCGAGAGCACCCTTTAGGCCGACTCCTACTGCTCCGTACGCAGCAGTTCGGCGACCTCCGCCTCCACCCGGCGACCCATCGCCCGGGCGAACTCCGTGGCCACCACCTCGCCGGCCACCGGCCGCAGCGCCGCCACCGCCTCCCGGACATGATCCAGCTGACTGGCCGAAAGTGGCCCCAGCCCCTCCGCACCGATCACGTGGCGCCGGAACAGCGCCACGAACCGGTCCGCCAGCGCCGCCGCCTGGACCTGGACGAAGTCCCCCGCGTCCAGGATCTCCCCGAGCGGCACGCCTTGCCGCACCAGCGCCACCGTCGCCTCCAGCAGCCGCCGGCTCGGGTACGTGACCCGCTCCCCGTCGAGGCGTACGTAGCCCAGCTCGGCCGCCCGCCGGGTGTGCTCGGCCGTCGCCCCCGGGCCGAACAGCTCGCGCAACTCGGCCCGGGTCATGGTCACCGGCTCCTCCTGCACCCAGTCCCGGGTCATCTCCCGCTCCAGGCCCAGCAGTTGGGACAGCCCGCCGCCGTGCTCCCAGGCGGTCAGCAGCTCGCCGATGCCGTTGACCGTGTACCCGCGCCCCAGCAGGTCGTTGATCAGCCGCAGCCGGGTCAGGTGGTCGTCGGAGTACCAGGCGATCCGGCCCTCGCGGCGCGGCGGGGGCAGCAGCCCGCGCTCCTGGTAGTAGCGCAGGTTGCGCACCTTGACCCCGGCCGCGCGGGCCACGTCCTCCCGGCGGTAGCGCCGCTCCCCGCCGGCGCCCTCCGCCTCGCCGCCAACCCTGCCGTCCGCCTGCGCCTCGGTGCCCACGCGGCCGAGTGTAGGACCTACCGGCGGGTGTACCGGCAGGTCACATGGGGCGGGGCCGCGACTCGCGCTTGACCGCCCGCAGCACCACGAACTTCGGCTCGCTCGCGGCGACTTCACAGTTGCCGAAGAGGCGCTTCAGGTGCGTGTGGTAGCCCATGTGCCGGTTGGCGACCACCCACAGCTCCCCGCCCGGGCGCAGCGCCTTGCGCGACTGTGCGAACATGCGCAGCGCCGTCGCGTCCGTCGTCGCCTGGTGGGAGTGGAAGGGCGGGTTGCTGAGGATCAGGTCCACCGAGGCGGGCGCCAGCATGGCCACCCCGTCGCCGACGAGGAACTCCGCCGTCCGCCGGCCGGGCCGGACGTTGGCCTCGTACGTGGCCCGGGCCGAGGCGACCGCCTGGTACGACTCGTCGGTGAAGACCACCTCGGCGTCCGGGTCGGCCACCTGCACGGCCGTGCCGACGACGCCGTTGCCGCAGCCCAGGTCCACGACCCGGGCGCCGTCGGTGTTGGTCGGGATGCTCTGGAGGAAGAAGCGCGTGCCGACGTCCAGGCGGTCCGCGCAGAAGATCCCGGCGTGGTTGACCGTGGTCAGCCCGGCCCCCGAGCCGCCGTCCTTGTCGACCGTGTACGTCACCGGCCACGGCGAGGCGCCGGCGGCGGCCAGGACCGCGGGGTCGGGGGTGCAGAAGATCAGCCGGGCCTTCTTCTCGGCCAGCGAGGTGCGCGTAGGCCCGAGGATCTCCTCGAAGAGGTTCAGCGTGGAGGTGTGGATCTCCTTGACCATGCCGGAGCCCACGACCACGGTGCCCTCGTGCACGTGCGGGGCCAGCCGGCGCAGCTGGTCCTCCAGCAGCGCCAGGCTCTTGGGGACCCGGACGATGAGCACGTCGATCCGCGCGGGCGGCGCGTCCTGCGTGGTCAGCAGGGTCACCGTGGACTTGGAAGTGCCGATCCCGGCCCGGTCCAGGTTCGCCTCGGTCGCGGCGCGGGCCAGCGAGGAGTCGGTGATCTGCGCGGGGTGGTACGCGGCCAGGGCCGTGGTCAGCGCCCCCCAGCGGTCGCCGACGACGGTGATCTGCCCGGCGCCGGCCAGGTCCACCGGGCCGCGCTCGCCGGTACCGGCGTCGAGGTGGTGCAGCAGGTACTCGTCGGCGGCGTCCCAGGCACGGAGCCGGTCGCGGGGGTCGGCGGGGAAGCGGGTGAGTTCGTAGGAGCCGAAAGGCGTGGTCAGGCGGTTCATATTGGCACCCAGGCTAGCCGAGACGGCCCCAGACCCGTGCCCGGCCGCACCCCGCGCCCCGACATTCCACGCAAAGGAGCGGTGCCTGCCCGTCGCCGCGCCACTAAGTTGTGCGGCATGAGCAATCTCGATCGCCAGCCCGCTCTCTCCGCCTGCGGCGGCCGCGGCTTCGTCGTGGCCGAACCGGTGCGCGAGCTCCTCAGCCCGCGCACGGTCAAGCTGGGGGAATCCACCGAGGTCCGCCGACTCCTGCCGAACCTGGGCCGCCGCATGGTGGGCGCCTGGTGCTTCGTCGACCACTACGGCCCGGACGACATCGCCGACGAACCCGGCATGCAGGTCCCGCCCCACCCCCACACCGGGCTGCAGACCGTGAGCTGGCTGCACGACGGCGAGGTGCTGCACCGCGACAGCACGGGCAGCCTCGCCACCATCCGCCCGCGCGAGCTGGGCCTGATGACCTCCGGCCGGGGCATCAGCCACTCCGAGGAGAGCCCCCGCCCGCACGCGCGCTTCCTGCACGGCGCCCAGCTGTGGGTGGCCCTCCCCGACGCCCACCGCGACGTCGCCCCGCACTTCCAGCACCACGCGGAACTCCCGCGGGTCACGGCCCCCGGCCTGGACGCGACGGTCATCCTGGGCACCCTGGACACGGCGACCTCCCCGGGCACCGCCTACACCCCCATCGTCGGCGCGGACCTCGCCCTGACGGCCGGCACCGAAACCCGCCTCCCCCTGAACCCGGACTTCGAGTACGCGGTCCTCTCCATGTCCGGCGAGGCCCACGTCGACGGCGTCCCGGTCCTGCCCGGCTCGATGCTCTACCTGGGCTGCGGCCGCACCGAACTCCCGCTCCGCGCGGCCTCGGACGCGGGTCTGATGCTGCTGGGCGGGGAGCCGTTCGAGGAGGAGATCGTGATGTTCTGGAACTGGATCGGCCGCTCCCACGAGGAGATCGCACAGGCCCGCGAGGACTGGACGAATGGGACCAGATTCGGCGAGGTGAAGGGGTATGACGGCCCTCCGCTTCCGGCTCCTGACCTGCCCCCGACCCACCTCAAACCGCGCGGCCGAGTGCGCTGACCTCCGGTAACTGGAAAGAGGTGGCCCGCGGGGCGCGGCTCAGGCGCCTTCCGGTTGCTGAATCGCGTGCTGTCGGTCAGCCGCCGACCATGCTGATGAGGAGACCTCCGGCCATTCCCAGGAGCTTCTGTGTGGCCTGGTCCTGGCCCGTCTGGAGGCGGCTCTCCTGCAAGCCCTCGAGTGCTGCCCCTCCTCCGCCCGGCCCGGCCCTCCTTTTGGGGTCAGGCCGGGTACGTGATCGAGCCCAGCGGAGGGCAGGGGGCGAGGAGGGACGACCCGGCGCTGGGGCGTTCGACGAAGGCCCGGGCCTCGGCGGCCCGCTGGCGCCGGGTGTCCGACGCGTCGGCGTGCCAGGCGTCGAGCCTGGCCCTGGGATGGTCCCACGAGCCGTCGATGAGATCGAGGCTGGTGTTGCCGGAGCTGCGCTGGAACTCCGCCTTGAGGGCGGCCCGCTGGAGCGCGGTCTGGAGTGCGGCGAGGTCGACGCGGGTGGCCAGGACGCCTCGGGTGTGCGGCTCGCGGGTGGGCAGCGGGGCCTGTGGGAGCGGGGACACCCCGGTGTCGAGGCGGCCGATGTTGTCGACCATCGCGTCCTGCGCGTCCCTCACCGCCGTCCGCATCTCCTGGTGCAGCCAGAACAGTTCCTCGAAGTCGCCCTCGGTGATGCGCATGCGCTGGTAGAGGGCCCGGAAGCGCGGATCCTGGTGCAGCGGGAGCACGGGGCCGGCGTGCAGCGCCACGCAGTCGTTGTAGCCGGCCGCCACCGCGGCTTCGAGGTGGGAGACCGCCCGGTCCGCCCGCCCATGCACGAGGGCCAGGCCGCTGAGGTTCGCGTGAGCCGCGGCGGCGATCCACGCGCCGTCGGGTCCGAGCGCCGCGCCCCGCGCCACGACGTCCTCGAGGCCCGGGGCGATGTCGGTGGCCCCATCGATCAGGTGCGTCACGAGCAGCTCGTGAAGGCGGGCGATCAGCGGGTGGACGGTGTCGGACATGGATCTCCTCGGTCCTGGACGGTGAAGAGCGAAGGCGGCCGTCACACCGATGCAGGAGCGGCCCGTGGAGAGAAGACGGGTGGACGGGAGGAACGGTTCCTTCTGGCCCAGGACCTCGTGGATCGCCGATGGCCCGGACCGCTGAGCGGTCCGGGCCATCGTGTGCCCTGACGGGCAGAGGCGGAGGACAAGTCGAAGGCTGGCAGATCGATGGACCCAACCGTGTGCACGTGATTTCGGTCAGAGGCGCCGTGCGTCTCTGTGCGAACTGCCGGTGGGCTCCGCCCACGGAAAGCCCCGTCCTGCCGCTCGGCGCAGCGGCGAGCGAGGTGGACGGTCTCGCCATCTGGCTCAACAGGGAGGCTGGGGCAGAGGAGGACATCGAGGCCAAGCGTGAAACGACCATCGTCCTCACCACCGGCGATTACCCCTCACGCCGGCGATGCGGAAGAGGAAGCGCTGCAGAGCCCTGAGCCGCCCCGCTTCGCCGTGCCGCTACACCTGTCAGAGGGTTGCCGCCTGCCTCACCCCGGGCGGGAGTCAGGTCCGTGACTGGTCCGGAGGCGAACGCTGAGCGATCGAATCGACTACTTGAGGTACTGGATTGGAGTCCGACGGTGACTGATTCGGTGCTGGATATGGGTGAGCAATTTCCAGACAGGTGGACAGACTTGGCGTGCTAGAAGAGCCCCAGTGCCTTCGGGGAATGGCTACAAAAGATGTTTCTTCGTCTGCTGGTAGTACACAGCTCTCACACCACTTGACCAGCGGCAATGGTCGCGTCGGGCGCCGTAAGGGTCCTGCCGGTCCGTGAATGGCCCAGATCTTGGTACGCCTCCGCGGCGCTGCCAGGCTTGGTGTGCCCTGGCGTTCCCGCCGCCGGGCAGAGGCGGATGAGTATTGATTCGATGCGGCGCGCTTGGCGTTCGATCGGTTACGAGGACAGCTCGAGCCCAGGCGCATGCTGCGGGCGGTGCAAATCGCCGGCTGCTGCCACGCCTAAGGGCTTGCCGGGCATCAAACCGACGTTTTGATTCCCGGCAAGCCCGAAGGGCTGTCCCGTAACTGATCTTTGGCAGTACGAGAGTGGCTGGCCGGTACCGCATCCCAGGTTCCCCATGGGGAGGCACTGACCTCGGTTCACCCCTGCGACCGCACGACACAACAGCGGGTGGCAGACGCCTCCCCCCGGCAACGTGCGGACCTTGCGACCTGGGGAGATGAGCAGGGCCCTGTTATCGTGCGCCGATGTCAACGATCAAGCAGTTCCAAGTGACCTTCGACTGCGCGGAGCCTGCGCGCCTCGCCGCCTTCTGGTGCGAGGTGCTGGGGTACGTCGTGCCGACGGTCCCGGAGGGCTTCGCCACGTGGGAGGAGTACCATCTCTCGCTGCCGCCCGAGGATGAGATCTACTTCGCGTGCACCGATCCCTCGGGTGTGGCCCCGCGCTTGCTCTTCCAGCGAGTTCCCGAAGGCAAGGTCGTCAAGAACCGGGTGCATCTCGATGTGCGGGCCGGCACCGGGCTCGTGGGTGAGGAGCGCCTTGCCACACTCGAGGCCGAATGCGCACGACTGATGGCACTCGGCGCGAAACACGTGCTGACGCAGCGCGCCGATGGCGTCAACGAGTCGTGCATCACGATGCAGGACATCGAGGGCAACGAGTTCTGCCTCGCCTGATCCTCCTCTGAGACTGCGAGGTGGGGAGCCATCTCCGGCCTTGGGGGGGGGGGGGGGGGGGGGGGGGGGGGGGGGGGGGGGGGGGGGCAAGGGGGGGGGGGGGGGGGCTCGCCAGCCCTGCACAGGGGGGGGGGGGTCGCGGTGA
>NZ_JBVJWV010000001.1:489665-507303 GCF_055602105.1 Streptomyces sp. NPDC037421 | reverse complement strand
GCCTTGGGGAACATCGGGGCAGCCGATATCGGCTGCCCCGATGTTCCCCAAGGCCGGTCTCCCGCGGACCTCTCAGGTCCCGCATGCGGCGGGAGTCATCCCGTGAGAGCGCGGTTGTGTAGGCGTGCAACGCCGTGCATCGCGTGGCGCACACCGTCGCCCCTCAGACGGCAGTCGCGCAGGATCTTCCAGGTCTTCATACGGGCGAAGGCGTGCTGGACGCGGGCGCGAACCCGTTTGTGGCTCTTGTTGTGGGCCTGCTTCCAGTCGGGTGGTTCCTCGCCCTTGCGCCGGCGGTGCGGCATGATCAGCCCGGTGCTCAGGTAGCCGCCGTCCGCGATCGTCGTAGTTTCTTCACGGACGTGCGCAACGCCCTCAGCTGGGTCCGGCAGCACCCGGACGTGCCGAGCCGCGTGCTCGACCAGCCGACCGCCGAGCACATCGCCGGCCAGACGTTCGGTCCTCTGCTCCTCGCGTGAGCGCCTGGACGCTCAAGGCGCCTCGGCGCGGTCGTCTGTAGGCTCCGATTCCGCATCACCGCGGAATCGGCACCAAAGGCTCACGACGTCTCACTCAAGACGCTTGACGGGACTCGCTCTGCCGACCGGGCCGAATTCCGTCAAGGCGTCGTCAGGGAGCCGTCAGGGCGCTTGAGGTCTCCCTCGCAGGCCGGTTGGATGGATGACGTGAACATCGGTCTGCGCCATGACGACCGGCCACCGAATCAGGTGCTGCCGACGATGTGCCCTGTTCACCTACCGGTGCGCTAGCGCCCGTCGAACCGCGAAGGCCCCTCGGCCGCGTTGCCGAGGGCCCATGCCTGCACGCGATACGGAATCACTCTCACCGCACGGCCACGGTCCCGCCGCATCGGATCGCGTAGCCATGCCTTTCCCCTGGAATCACTCATGTCTTCCTTCCTGTCCGGCCGGACCATCATGGTCACCGGTGCCACCTCGGGCATCGGCTACGAGACCGCCCGCCTGCTCGCCGAATACGGGGCCACCGTTCTGCTTCACGGCCGTACGCCCTCGGAGGCACGGGAAGCCGTGGCCCGGCTCATCGCCACCGCCGACGTCGACGCCGAACTCCTGCGCCCGTGCGCGGCGGACTTCGCGCACCTCGACGAGGTCGAACGGCTCGCCGACCGGGTCATCGTCGGGCACCCGCACCTCGACGTCCTCGTCAACAACGCCGCGGTAGCGGCCCCGGAGCGCCACACGGTCACCCCCGACGGCAACGAGCTCTCCTTCCAGGTCAACTTCCTCGCCCACTACCTGCTGACGAACCTGCTCGAACCGGCACTCACCACCTCCCCGGGAGGACGCGTCGTGAACGTCTCCTCCTCGATGCACCGCACCGCCTCGATCATGTGGAACGACCCCAACCGCACCCGCCGTTACTCACGCCTGGCGGCCTACGCGCAGTCACAGCTGGCCCTCACCGTCTTCGCCGCCGACCCCAGGGTCACCGCCGTGTCCGTCAACCCGGGCGTGTGCGAGACCGCGCTGAGGCCGCTGTACGGGCACGAGGGCGCGACGCCCTCCGAGGGCGCCGCCCACGTAGTGCGCCTCTGCGACCCGGCGGTCGAGATCGTCAACGGCGCCTACTACGACCGGAACGCGCGGATGGACCCGGCTCCCTGCGCGACCGAGGAGCGCACCGTCAAGCGGCTGAACAAGCTGGCCGGCGTACTCGTCGGCCACTCCGCCTGACAGCAAGCCAACCGCGGCCGCAAGGCCGACCGGCGCCGACGCTCAACGGCGCCGGTTCCCCGCGGGGGCGGCCCGCCGTCCAGGGCCGCCCCCGCTCCCCTTCCCCTGAAGCTAGGCGGCATCCGTCGTGATCGAGCTCCTTCCGTCCCGTCTCCCCGCTCTCGCCCGCTGGTTCCCCGGCGGGGCGCCCGGAGTCGCGGCCCTCCCCGAGCACGCCCTGGCCACCGGCAACGGCCGCTGGTGGGCGGACCGTGCCGTGGACCCGCGGGTCGTGGCGGTCTCCAGCGGCGATCACGTACTGCTCCGCGGAGAACCGGGCGCACTCTCCCCCGAGGCGCTCGCACGGTTCGAGGGCAGCTACGTCGAGGCGCCGGCCCGTTTCCTGCCTGCCCTCGGGGGCGCGTTCGCCCGCGTCGACCCGTGGGAGCGCATGGTCTACGTGCACCAGGAGCCCGCCGTGGCCGCCCGCCCGGCGCACGGCATCACCGTGCGCCGCCTGACACCCAAGGACGCGCCGGCGATCCTCGCGCTCGGACCCGAGACGGCCTGGATCTGCAAAACCTGGGGCGGTCCGGAGCAGCTCGCCGCCTCCGGCCTCGGCTGGGGGGCCTTCCACCGGGGCCGGGCCCTCTCGCTGGCCTGCACCTACTTCCTCGGCAGCGGCTACGAGGACGTCGCCGCCCTGGCCGCCCCCGGCCACCGCCGCCGGCACCTCGCACTGGCCTGCGTCACCGCCCTGTGCGGGGACATCGCCGCCCGCGGCCGTACACCGAGCTGGACCTGCTCCCGCGACAACCGCCCCAGCCGCCTCCTGGCCTGGTCGGCAGGCTTCCGCCTGACCCGCGAATACGTCCACTACGCGACCGGCCCGGCGCGCCGCCAGACCTTCCACAGGCACGCAGCGGCGGCGTGAGCCCGTACGGGAACTCCTGAGCGCTCTGACGGGAGCGCCTGCCGCGTGCTTGGCGAGCCGCCCGGCAGGACAGGCCTCGGTGGAGGGACGTGCTCTACGACACGGTCCGGGCCCCCGTGGCCCGGGTGAAGAGTCGGCCGCCCAGGTCGACGCCGGTGACGGTGCCGTCGGCGGCGCGGGTGAAGTAGCCGCGCTGTCCCTTCAGGCCGCCCTCGGTGAGGAGGTACTCGTCGCCGTCACCGGGCAGGAAGCCCATGGCGGCCGGGGCGTAGTCCGGCGGCATCTCGGCGTCCGAGGCTGCGCGGATCTCCGGCTTGATCTCGACCGCGAGGGTGAGCCGCTGCCCGTCGGTGACGATGTCGATGTTCATGACGTCGCTCTCGTAGCGGCCGGCGACCTCGCGGGCCCGCGTCTCGTCGTGCGGCACGGGCTCGGGGTCCTTCTCGACCAGGCCGAGGTAGTGCTCGAACGCCGCTCGGATCACCGCCTGGTTGAAGACGTAGCCGTCTTCGGAGTTGACCAGCGACACGACGGCGAAGTCGTGCTCCGGGACCAGGTGCAGTTCGGCGAACTGGCCGTTGCCCGAGCCGCCGTGGCCGATGGTGCGGACCCCGTCGACGCCGCGCAGGAACCAGCAGATGCCGAAGCCGTCGCCCAGCGCGCTGCCGCGCAGCTCCGCCGTCCGCTCGCGCATGCCGTGCAGGGTGCCGGTGGTCAGCAGGCCGTCGCCGTCGCCGAGATGGAAGCGGGCCCAGGCGAGGAGGTCGGTCACGTTGGAGACGATGCCGCCTCCGGGGTTGTCGCCGCGGGCGCCGGCCCGGTAGGCCTTCCAGGGCCGGGCGGGCTTCAACTCGCCGGCCTCGTCGCGGACGTAGCCCACCGCGAACTTCCGCACCATGACGTCGTCCAGGCCGAAGACGGTGTCCGCGAGGCCGAGCGGCTCCAGGAGCAGGGAGGCCACGGCCTGCTCGTAGGTCTGTCCGGTCACGTTCTCGATGATCCGGCCGAGGAGGTTGTAGCCGGCCTGGCTGTACGAGGCTCGGGCGCCGGGCCGCGCGATCAGCGGCAGCCGGTCCAGCTTGGCGACGAACGCGGCCAGGGAGCCGTCCTCGTCCTCGCTGTCGATGACGTTCCAGTCCAGACCTGCCGTGTGGTTCAGCAGGTTGAGGACGGTGATCCGCTCGGCGGCGGCCTCGTCGGCGAGGACGAGCTCGGGCACGTACCGCCGGACCGGCGCGGCCAGGTCGACCTTGCCCTGCTCGACGAGCCGCAGCAGCGCGGTGGCGGTGAAGGTCTTGGTGGTGGATCCGAGGTGGAACAGGGTGTGCTCGTCGACCGGGAGCGGGTGGGCGACGCTCGTGACGCCGTGGTTCAGGAAGAACGTCCGGCCGCCGGCCAGGATGCCGACGGACGCACCGGGCACGCCGTAATCCTCGGCCAGGGCCGCGACGACCGCGCTGAAATCACCGTGGTTGTTCTGCTGCTCCTGCATGGTTTCCCCCTCGGGTTCGTGAGTCACAGGGATTCTTGAACTAAGTGCAATTGAGCATAGGCGCATCACTTCACTAAGTTCAAGTAGTCTCTTGGGCATGCCTCGGAGCACCCTCACCCCGGACCAGATCATCCGCGCCGCCATCGAACTGCTCGACGACGAAGGCCTCGACGGCCTCAACATGCGCAGCCTGGGCGGGCGGCTCGGCGCGGCCGCCACCGCCGTCTACTGGCACATCAAGACCAAGGACGAACTCGTCCGGCTCGCGGCCGACGCCGTGTGGAACGAGGTCGAGCTGCCCGACCTCGACGCCATGGACTGGCGCAGCGCCGCGACCGCCATGGCCGGCAGCACGCACGCGATGCTCACCCGGCACCCGTGGCTGGGGCAGGCCTTCGGCAGCCATCTGCTGTACGGACCTGGTAAGGCCCGGCACGACGACCACAGCCTCGCCCTCTACGAGAAGGCCGGCTTCTCGCCCGCCGATGCGGACCGGGCGGCAGCCGCAGTGTTCGTCTTCGTGCTCGGCAGCGCCCTCGGCTCCGCCGCCCAGGTCTCGCTGACCCGCCGGCTGAGCAGGACCGGAGACCCTGAGAAGGAGCTGGCGGACACCATGGCGGCGGCCGCCGAGATCGCCATGGCCTTCCCGCGGCTGCGCGAGCGCATCGTCGGCAGCGCCGGGGCCGGTTACGCAGAGGCCCCGGACAACACCTTCGAGTTCGGCCTGCGGGCCACCCTCGCCGGATTCGAGGGACTGCTCAAAGGGGGGAGCTAGTTTCCAGTGGCGTTGACGCGCCTCCGCCGACGGCGCCCATCGTGCTCGACGCGTCCTGACCGGACAGCATCGCGGCACATCGCCCGGCAGCCCTGAGGGCGGGGGCTGCACCCGGCGAGGTCCTCGCGGTGCCGGCCGACGTCGACGACGGTGAAGAGCAGGGTCCCGCGCGTAGGACACCGGCGGTCGGTGCCGCCCTGCGGACACATCGGTGGGGGCGACAGGCAGGGACAGGACCATGGTCAGGCCGCCGCCGGGCGTGTCCTCGAGGGTGAGTGTGCCGTCCGTGGCGGGTGTCGCCCACGTCCAGGGTGCTCCCGGTGCGGGGGGATCCGCGCACCCTCGCGGTGTCTTGACGCACCCCATACGGCTTTCCGCCCCCCGGCGTCAGGAGCGCGTGAAGAGTGCGGCACCCGGCGTATGGATCTCGCCAAGAGGACTGGTCGTCCTGCCGTCCCGTCCCGACGCTGGCCTCACTTTGTCCAACGGAGGAACAGCGAAGATGTCCATACACATGGGAAAGCCGACGGCGGCGGGACGGGCTCCCGGCACGGAGGAGCCTCCTGATACCGGCGTGGCGACGCCCGTGGCAGTGGCCGGTGACCAGCACAAACTGACCGCCCTGCAGGGACTGGCCGCGCTGTCGCTCGACGCCATGGCGTCGGTGGCGTACGGGCCGGAGTCGATCGTGCTGGTGCTGGCTGCGGCCGGCGCGTACGGGATGGGCTTCACCCTCCCGGTGACGCTCGCCATCGCGGCCCTCCTGGCCGTGCTGGTGGCCTCGTACCGCCAGGTGATCGCCGCGTTCCCGGACGGCGGCGGCTCGTACGCCGTCGCGAAGCGGCATCTCGGACGGCGCACCAGCCTGGCCGCCGCGGCCTCGCTGATCCTCGACTACGTCCTGAACGTCGCGGTCTCCGTCACGGCCGGCGTGGCCGCCCTGACCTCGGCCTTCCCCGGCCTGTACGGGGAGCGGGTGTGGATCTGCCTCGGTGTCCTCGTCCTGGTCACCGCCGTCAACCTGCGGGGCGTGGTCGATTCGGCCAAGGCGTTCCTGGTGCCGACCGCGCTGTTCGTCGGCTCGATCCTCGCCATGATCACCGTTGGGCTGTTCCGGGACGCGCCCGTCAGCACGGCCTCCGCCGCCGGGCACGCCTCCGTCCTCGGCGAGGGCGCGACCACGGTCGGCGCGCTGTTCCTGCTGAAGGCCTTCGCGGCCGGCTGTTCCGCCCTGACCGGCGTCGAGGCCGTCGCCAACGCCGTGCCGTCGTTCCGCGCCCCGGCCGCCCGCCGGGCCCAGCGCACCGAGGTCGCGCTCGGCGCCCTGCTGGGCGTCATGCTGATCGGCCTGTCGGTGCTGATCGGCCGTTTCCACCTCCAGCCCGTCGAGGGCGTGACGGTGCTCGCGCAGCTCGCGGACGCCTCCTTCGGCCACAACGCCGCCTTCTACGTGGTCCAGTTCGCCACCATGGTGCTGCTGGCCCTCGCCGCCAACACCTCCTTCGGCGGACTGCCGGTCCTGATGAGCCTGCTCGCCAGGGACAACTACCTGCCGCACGTCTTCGCGCTGAAGGCCGACCGCCAGGTCCACCGCCACGGTGTCGTCTGGCTGGCCCTCGTGTCCGCCGCCCTGCTGGTGTTCTCGGGCGGCGACACCAACACCCTCGTCCCGCTGTTCGCGATCGGCGTGTTCGTCGGCTTCACCATCTGCCAGGTGGGCATGGTCCGGCACTGGTACGGCGAACGCCCGCGCGGCTGGCGGGCGAAGGCCGCCCTCAACGGCTGCGGCGCACTGCTCACGGGGGTCTCGGCCGTCGTCGTCACGGCCACGAAGTTCGCCGAGGGGGCCTGGCTGATCGTGGTCGCACTGCCGCTGATCGTCCTCGGCTTCGAGAAGGTCCACCGCGCGTACGCCGACATCGGTGAGCGGCTGGAGCTCGGCCGGATCCCCGTGGCCCCGCACCGCTCACGGTCCCTGGTCGTGGTGCCCGTTTCGGGACTGTCGCGACTGACCTGCCAGGCGTTGACCGCCGCGCGTTCCCTTGGTGACGAAGTCCTCGCCGTGACGGTCACCCACACCACCCCGGAGGATCGGCAGGCCGCCGAAGCGCTGTGCCGGGACTGGGAGTTGTGGAAGCCCGGCGTGGAGCTGATCGAGCTCTCCTCGCAGAGCCGGTCCCTCGGGCGTCCGGTGTCCGGCTACGTGCGCGAGCTGACGCGGACCCACCCGGACGCCCAGGTCACCGTGCTGATCCCGGAGACCGAACCGGCCCGGCTGTGGCAGCGGCTGCTCCAGAACCAGCGCGGCTCCGTCGTCGCCCACGCGGTCCGCCGGGACACCGACGCGGTGATCTGCCGGCTGCGCTTCCGCGTCACGTCCGACGCGCGCTGACGCACTCTTGACGGTGCTTTGATGCGGCCCGTACGCCGCCGTCAAGAAGGCGCCAATTCCCCTGCCGGAAAGGGGGTCGCCTGACCAACAGGCAGTAACTTCCTGCCTGTTGCGCCGCCGAGGGTCTCGCATACCCACATGATGGCCGAGGGGGTCGAGGGAGAGGCCCCCCGGCGGCGACACCCCTCACCCGCGCACCCGCCTCTCACCCGCCGGGGCCGATGTGGGGTACCCAGCCGCACTCACCAGAAGGTCTCTTCATGGCTCCCGCCGCCGCCCAGCACGTTTCCCCGGGTCTCGGAACCCCGCCGCGGACCCCGGTCAACCGGCCCTCCCGGAAACGCCCCGGCCAGGTGAACGTGCTGGAGCCCGAGCTCCTCGCCACATCCGCCCGGGATGCCGTCGCCAAGCTCCAGCCGCGTGAGCTGGTCAAGAAGCCGGTGCTGTTCGTCGTCGCCGTCGGCGCCGTACTCACCACCCTCTCCGCCCTCATCCACCCGTCCGTCTTCACCTGGGTGATCAGCGTCTGGCTCTGGCTGACGGTCCTGTTCGCCAATCTGGCCGAGGCGGTCGCCGAGGGCCGGGGCCGCGCCCAGGCCGAGTCCCTGCGCAAGGCCCGTACGGACACGGTCGCGCTGCGGCTGGAGCACTGGACGTACGGGGCGAACCTGCGGCAGGCGAGGACGGAGGCCGTATCCCCGGCCGAGCTCCAGCCCTTCGACTTCGTCCTCGTGGAAGCCGGTGAACCGGTTCCGGCCGACGGCGACGTGGTCGACGGGGCGGCGATGGTGGACGAGTCGGCCGTCACCGGCGAATCGGCGCCCGTGCTGAGGGAATCGGGAGGCGACCGGACCGCGGTCACCGGCGGGACGACCGTCCTGTCCGACTCGATCGTCGTACGGGTCACCTCGCGCCCGGGCAACAGCTTCATCGACCGGATGATCGCCTTGGTGGAAGGCGCGTCGCGGCAGAAGACCCCGAACGAGATCGCCCTGAACATCCTGCTGGCCGCCCTGACCGTCATCTTCGTCCTGATCGTGGTCAGCATCCAGCCGATGGCCGCCTACGCGGGCGCCGCCCAGTCCACGACCGTGCTGGTCGCGCTCCTCGTCACCCTCATCCCGACCACGATCGGCGCGCTGCTGTCCGCCATCGGCATCGCGGGCATGGACCGCCTGGTCCAGCGCAACGTCATCGCGATGAGCGGCCGCGCCGTCGAAGCGGCCGGCGACGTGAACACCCTCCTCCTCGACAAGACCGGCACCATCACCCACGGCAACCGGGAAGCCGCGGCCTTCATCCCGCTCCCCGGCATCGACCACACCAAGCTCGCGGACGCCGCCCAGCTCTCCTCCCTCGCCGACGAGACGCCCGAAGGCCGCTCCGTCATCGCCCTGGCCGAGCGGTACGGACTCCAGCCGGTCGCCACGGAGGACCTCGGCAACCCCCGCTTCACCGAGTTCAGCGCCCGCACCCGGATGAGCGGCATCAACCTCAGCTGGGACAACGGGGCCGGCTGCGCCATCCGCAAGGGAGCGGTGGCGCAGGTCTGCGACTGGGTCGCGGCGCGCGGCGGCACGGTGGCGGCGGAGGCCGCCACCTGGTCCGCCTCCGTGTCGGAGTCCGGGGGCACGCCCCTGCTGGTGGCGGTCCATGACTGGGACGGACCACGGGTCCTCGGCATCATCCACCTCAAGGACGTCGTCAAGGACGGCATCCGCGAGCGCTTCGCGGAGCTGCGCAGCATGGGCATCCGTACGGTCATGGTCACCGGCGACAACGAACTGACCGCCCGGGCCATCGCCGCGGAGGCCGGGGTCGACGAGTACCTCGCCGAGGCGACGCCCGAGGACAAGATGGCCCTCATCAAGCGGGAGCAGGCGGGCGGAAGGCTGGTCGCGATGACCGGCGACGGAACGAACGACGCCCCGGCCCTGGCCCAGGCCGACGTGGGCGTGGCGATGAACACGGGCACCTCGGCCGCCAAGGAGGCCGGGAACATGGTCGACCTGGACTCCAACCCCACCAAGCTCATCGAGATCGTCGAGATCGGCAAGCAGCTCCTCATCACCCGGGGCGCCCTGACCACCTTCTCGATCACGAACGACGTCGCGAAGTACTTCGCGATCATTCCGGCGATGTTCACGTCCGTTTACCCCGGACTCGGTGCCCTCAACATCATGGGGCTCAGCAGCCCCACCTCCGCCATCACCTCGGCGATCATCTTCAACGCCCTCATCATCGTCGCGCTGATCCCGCTCGCCCTGCGCGGCGTCCGCTACAAGCCGGCCTCCGCCCACGACCTGTTGCGCCGCAACCTGGGCGTCTACGGCCTCGGGGGCCTCATCCTGCCCTTCGTCGGCATCAAGCTCATCGACCTCATGGTCTCCACCATCCCCGGCCTCGGATGAGAACCCCTGCGGGGCCGGGCGCATCGAGCAAGGGCCGAGAATCCACACTTTGGAGACCGACCGCACCTGCCCGGACGCCGAGACGAAGGACTGCTGCTGATGACCGTCGGCATACACCTGTCCCCGGGCCCGTCCCCGGCCCGCCGTGACGCCCTGACCCGCCGCGTACGGCTGCTGGTCGCCGCGACGATCACCTACAACCTCCTCGAGGCGGCCGTCGCCCTGACCGCCGGCACGATGGCCTCCTCCACCGCCCTGATCGGCTTCGGCCTCGACTCCGTCATCGAGGTCTCCTCCGCCGCCGCGGTCGCCTGGCCGTTCTCCGCGGCCGATCACGCACTGCGCGAGGCACGCGAGAAGACGACCCTGCGCATCATCGCCGTGTCCTTCTTCGTCCTCGCCGCCTACGTCACGGCCGAGTCGGTACGGGCCCTCACCGGCGCGGGAGAGGCCGAACACTCCACGGTCGGCATCGCCCTGGCAGCCCTGTCCCTGGCCGTGATGCCGTTCCTGTCCGCCGCCCAGCGCCACCCCCGCGGTGCCGACGGCCCGGAACTCGGCCGCCGCGGACCCGTGCGGCTGCCGGCCCGGCTGCGACTGCCGCACCTGACCCGCCGTGAGGCACCGGCTCTCAGCCGTGCCGGGCGAGCTCGACCGCGGAGACGAGCAGGATCACGGCCAGCGCGGGGATGAGCACCAGGTCCGGGAACACACCCAGGAGCAGTCCGCCCAGCACCGCCCACGCAGCCACCGCGGCCAAATCTCCTACGCCACAGGAGGCTTCCTCCGCGTTAAGGAAGCGTCAGGATCGGCTCACTCACGTGCAGGAATGATCTGGCTGCGTACGCTGGCTCAGCCGTCGCCGTCGACGGCTGATTCTTTGCCGTACGACAGGAGCCCCCCACGATGGCCACCCCTGCCCGCTCCGCGCGCCTGCGCGCGTGGCTGCTGGAAGGCTTGACCGCCGAGAACAGTTCGCCCGCCGCCAAGGAGGCGGCGGCCCAGCCGCACGGCCGGCCCTGGTGGCGGGTCATGTGCCTCACGGGTCTCGACTACTTCTCCACCCTGGGCTACCAGCCCGGCATCGCGGCCCTCGCGGCCGGGCTGCTGTCGCCGCTCGCAACCATCGTGCTCGTCCTGCTCACCCTCTTCGGCGCGCTGCCCGTCTACCGGCGGGTGGCCGAGGAGAGCCCCCATGGCGAGGGTTCGATCGCCATGCTGGAGAAGCTGCTGTCGTTCTGGAAGGGCAAGCTGTTCGTCCTGACCCTGCTCGGGTTCGCGGCGACCGACTTCCTGATCACCATCACCCTCTCGGCGGCCGACGCGACCGCACACCTCGTGGAGAACCCGCACCTCACCAGCACGCTGCACGGCCACGAAGTACTGATCACCCTGATCATGATCGCGCTCCTCGGAGCCGTGTTCCTCAAGGGGTTCAGCGAGGCCATCGGCGTCGCCGTGGTCCTCGTGGCCACCTACCTCGGCCTGAACGTCGTGGTCGTGGCGGTCGGTCTGTGGAACGTGATCACCGAACCGCACGTCATCACCGACTGGTCGGACGCGCTGACCACCGAGCACGGCAACCCGTTCATGATGATCGCCATCGCCCTCATCGTGTTCCCGAAGCTCGCGCTCGGCCTCTCCGGCTTCGAGACCGGCGTCGCCGTCATGCCCCACGTCAAGGGCGACCCCGACGACACCGTGGAGAGGCCCGCGGGCCGCATCCGCGGGGCGAAGAAGCTGCTCACCACCGCGGCCATCATCATGAGCGTCTTCCTGATCTGCTCCAGCTTCATCACGACGCTGCTGATCCCCGCCGACCAGTTCCAGCCGGGCGGCGAGGCCAACGGCCGTGCCCTCGCCTACCTCGCCCACGAGCACCTGGGCTCCGCCTTCGGCACGGTCTACGACGTCTCGACCATCCTCATCCTGTGGTTCGCGGGTTCCTCGGCCATGGCCGGCCTCCTGAACCTGATGCCCCGCTACCTGCCCCGCTACGGCATGGCCCCGCACTGGGCCCGGGCCCTGCGCCCGATGGTCATCGTGTTCACGCTGATCGCCTTCCTCGTGACCTGGATCTTCAACGCCGACGTGGACGCGCAGGGCGGCGCCTACGCCACCGGCGTGCTCGTCCTGATCACCTCGGCGGCCGTGGCCGTGACCATCGCCGCCCGCCGGGCCGGCGAGCGCGGCTGGACCATCGGCTTCGGCCTCATCTCGGCCGTCTTCATCTACACCACGGCCGTGAACGTGGTCGAGCGGCCGGACGGCGTGAAGATCGGTGCCTGCTTCATCGCCGGCATCATGGCCCTGTCCCTCCTCTCCCGCCTGGCCCGGGTCTTCGAGCTGCGCGTCACACACGTGGAGTTCGACGAGATGGCGGCGCGGTTCATCCGGGACACCGCCAACCGCACGATCCGTTTCATCGCCAACGAGCCCGACAACCGGGACCTCGACGAGTACCGGCAGAAGAAGGCACAGATCCGTGCGGACAACGACATCCCGGCCGAGGACGACGTGATGTTCGTCGAGGTCACCGTCCTGGACGCGTCCGAGTTCGAATCCGGAATGCGCGTACGCGGCGAGGTCCTCCACGACCGCTACCGCGTCCTGACCCTGGAGAGCTCCAGCATCCCCAACGCCCTCGCCGCACTCCTCCTGCATGTCCGCGACGAGACCGGCCAGCGGCCGCACATCTACTTCGAGTGGACCGAGGGCAACCCGATGGCCAACTTCTTCCGGTTCTTCCTCTTCGGACAGGGCGAGGTCGCCCCCGTGACCCGCGAGGTCA
Organism: Streptomyces sp. NPDC037421; assembly: GCF_055602105.1. Taxonomy (NCBI): domain Bacteria; kingdom Bacillati; phylum Actinomycetota; class Actinomycetes; order Kitasatosporales; family Streptomycetaceae; genus Streptomyces; species Streptomyces sp. NPDC037421. The sequence continues at coordinate 494,814 of NZ_JBVJWV010000001.1, read as the reverse complement.
TCCGCGAAGCCGAACCCGACCGCTCCCGTCGGCCGCACGTCCACGCGGGCTGACCACTTCGTACGGGAAGCGCCAGGAATTCCGCCGGTCCCTCGCGAAAGCGGGGCACCGGGGGCCGGCCCGCCATGTTGTAGCCGGAGGCCATGGCGACCCGACGGCAGCGGCGATACGGGCGGGACCCCGGGAGGCTGCCGATGACGATCCGGCCCACCCGGGCCGCAGGGCCGGGACCGGTTGCGGGACCGGTCATGGGGGAGCCCGCCATGGGGCGCTCTGTGACCGCTGGAGCGGTGAACGTCGGGTCGACGGTCAGCGGTCGGCGGTGTCGCTCCGAGCGGTTCGGCCATCGTCCGGAGCGCCGGCTCGGGCAGCCGGATCCACGGCTGTTCCGTGCCAAGCGTGGCGGCCAGACGGGCGGGGCGGTGAAGCCGACGGCGGTGCGTGCGCCCAGCGCGGTGCGGAACATGCGTACCACCGCCTCCGCCGTTCCCGGCCGGACGGGGAGGTAGAGGTCGTGGTCTGCCCCTGATGGGATCTTGACGGCGATCGGCGGAGTCCATACGGATCGCTGACGGCCGCAGGCGGGAGGTGTCGGCAACGCGTCAGAATCGCGGCCGACCGCGTCAGAAGACCGTCAGCGAACGGGACCGGTGGTTCTCCTCTGATGTTGGATGGATCACCCGAACGGAGTGGAGAGGGAGGGGCTCGTGCCGAAGGTCGTCGTCGGTGTCAGTGAAAGCCTGGGCAGCCTGTCGGCGCTCCACCGGGCTGCTGTCGAAGCCCGGCTGCGGGAAGTGGAACTGCGCGCCGTCCTGGCGTGGCAGGCTCCGGGTGGCGACGTGGGAAGCCGCAACTCCTGCGGAGCGGGGGCACTGGCACCGTGCCGGTCGGCCGCCGCCCAACGGCTGCGCGAGGTACTCGACACCGCCTTCGGCGCCGAGGGCCCGGGCGTCACCCTCGCGGGACTCACCGTGCGGGGAACGCCGGGCGCCGCGCTCGTCGACGCCGCGCGAGATCCCGACGACCTGCTCGTGGTGGGCACGGGATCGCGGGGGCTGGTGCACCGCCTGGTCCGGCCCTCGGTCGCCCGCTACGTCCTCGCGCGAGCAGCCTGTCCGGTCCTGACCGTGCCCCCGTCCCCGCTCCGAGCCGCATACGACGCGGCCCATCGCCGCAACTCCTGGCGGCTGCCGCTCAACTCGCGCGAGCTCGCCTGATGTGACGTGCGACGCCGCGTGGTCGTACGGTTCGGGACCGGAACGCATACGGGCGAGCACAGGGCCTCAGCCGGTGCCGCCCGCCTCCCAGGCCGGCGCCGTGCAGGACGCCGACCGGGCCGCTGATTCCACCACTTGGCAGCGCGCCGTCGTGTGGACGGGTCTCGGCCTGCTGTTGTTCGTCGTCTTGCTGCCGCCTCGCGTACGGGTGGAGGCCGGGCGCCCGACCGTCCGCAGGCTGTTCGCCGATCGCACCGTGCACACCGATGCCCTGCTCTCGGTGCACTGGTGCGACGGGCCGGCCCAGCGCCTGATCCTGCGGGACACCGACGGCCGCCGGGCGGAGATCGACCCGGGCGTGCTGGTCCGCAACCCCCGCCCTGCGGCACCGCTTCGACGCCGACGCACGGGGATTGCCGCTCACCCGGACGGCGGCCGGTCTCCTGAACCGCCATCTGCTTCCGGCCCGTTGAGGATGATCGCCCCGGAGGGGCAAACTCCGGCGGCCATCCGCGCGGCCGTGAGCCCGTCGGCGGCCGGCTCGGCCCGCAGCAGGACCACCAGGCCGTCATCGGCGTCCTGGTCGAACACCCCCGGAGCGGTCATGGCGCACATCCCGGCGCCGATGCAGCGCTCACGGTCGATGCTCAGGCGGGTCGCGCTCACTTCTCGTCCCAGGTGACAGGGAGGCTCTTGACGCCGAAGATGTCGGCGGTCTCCGGGCGCAGGCGGACTTCGTCGGCCGGTACGGCCAGGCGCAGCGTCGGGAAGCGTTCGATCAGGGCGCGGAACGCCACCCGCATCTCGACGCGGGCCAGCTGCTGGCCCAGGCACTGGTGGATGCCGTGGCTGAAGGCCAGGTGCCCGTCGTAAGGCCGCCGGACGTCGAGCACGTCGGGGTCGGTGAAGCGGTCGGGGTCGCGGTTGGCGGTGTTGAACGACAGGACGACCGTCGTGCCGGCCTCGATGGTCTGGCCGCCGACCTCGACGTCCTCCAGCGCCGTCCGGTGGAAGGTCTTGGCGACGCTGAGGTACCGCAGCAGCTCCTCCACCGCCCCGTCGGTGAGCGCGGGGTCGGCGCGCAGCGCGGCCAGCTGCACCGGGTTCCGCAGCAGGGCGAAGGTGCCGAGGGACAGCATGTTGGCGGTGGTGTCGAAGCCGGCCGCCAGCAGGATGAGGCTGATTCCCTTCAGCTCCTCATCGGTCAGGTCGCTGCCGGTGAGCTCGCTGAGCACGTCGTCGGTGGGATTCGCGCGCTTGGCTGCCACCAGCCGCGCGAGGTACTCCTGGGTACCGGTGTACGCCGCGATCAGTTCCTCGTCGCTCACCTCCCCGCCCATGAACGCGTCGATCTGCTCCTGGAAGGAGGCCCGGTCCTCGTACGGGACGCCCAGGATCTCGCAGATCACGATGGTGGGGATGGGCTTGGCGAACGCGGTCACCAGGTCCGCGGTCGTCCCAGCCTGCTCCATGGCGTCCAGGCACTCGGCGGTGACCTGCTCGATGCGCTCGGTGAGCAGCCGCATCCGCCGTACGGTGAACTTGCCGACCAGGGGCTTCCGGTAGCGGCTGTGCTGCGGCTCGTCCATGAGGAGGAACTCGCCGGGCGGCGCCGGAGGGAGCTCGAAGTCGACCACGTTCATCAGGTCTTTGCGCGAGCTGAACCGGGGATCGGCCAGGACCGACCTGACCAGGTCGTACCCGGTGATCAGCCAGCCGGGCTTCCCGCCGGGGTGGGTGAACCGGCTGATGGGGCCCTGTCGGTGGGCATCGGTCAGCTCGACCGGAGGATCGAAGGGGCAGCCGGACTGACGCTGCGTCGGCAGTGCCGGGACGGTGTGGACGGATTCGCTCATGGCCATGCCTCGTCTCGCGATATGACGTGTTTGAAGTCTCTCGAAAGCTACGTTGCATTCACAACTCCGTCAATTGTCAGAGTGAGTATCTCCAGCTACACAGCGGTAAATTGATGCAATGGTGTGCGGTCGAATGCAACGCTGCATTGCAATGAATGCGCCTGAAGGCAATACTGACGCCATGCCAGGAGGACGGTTGACCCAGCAGGAGCGCCACCGGATCGCAGCCGGACTCGCCGACGGCCTGTCCTATGCGGAGATCGCCAGGCGGCTCGAACGCCCGACCTCGACGATCAGCCGTGAGGTCTCGCGCAACGGGGGACCCGCCGGCTACCGGCCCCAGCGGGCGCACCAGGCGACGGTCCAGCGTGCGCGGCGGGGCACACCGCCGCCCCCGCCGCTGGGCCGGTCGTTCGGCGGCGCGGTGGAGGACGAGATCATCGAGCTGGCGGTCAGGTCCGGAATGCCGAGGATGACCGCACGCGTGCACGTCGACCTGCTGCTGTCCGAGGCCGGCAGGCGCACCGCGGCGGAGCTGACCCGCAGGCTGCAGGTCAGCCCGGCCTCCGTCTCCGTGGCCGTGAACCTTCTGGTCCAGTACGGGTACGTCAGGCGTGAGCGCGATCCGCAGGGGCGTCGCGACATCTACGTGGTAGACGACGAGGCCTGGTACAACTCGATCGTCATCAGCGCACGGCAGACGCTCGAAACGGCACACGCCGCGAAGGCGGCGGCGAAGGCGCTCGGGCCCGGCAGCCCCGTGGGGCGGCGGCTGGTCAGGGGCGGGTCGTTCCTGGAACGGGTCATCGGTGACATGACGGAGTCCGCCGACCGCTGGCGCCCCCTGCTGACGTGACGGGGCCCTTGGCCTCCCTCCGGAGCCGGCGCGCGATCTCCGGCCGTGATCGGCGCCGAACGTGTCGCCAACCGGGCGCGTTTCTTGCCGTCTTTGCCCCTCGCGCCTGAGACCCGGCGAGCCTCGCCGTGCCCGGGACCGCTGACCGGGCGGCCGGCGGCGCGGCCGCGGTGACGTTGACGCAGCTGCGCGCTGTCCTGCGTAACACCGGGGACCGCGCTGGCGTGGGCCTGGCGCTCGACTGGCATAGGCCGCCGGTGGGCGTAGCGGCTGCGCACGGCGTCGCTGGCCGGCACCGTGCCGGCGAAGCCGCAGCGGCCGTAGGACCTCCCGCGCCGCGGGGTTGGCGGGCGGTCCCGCCTCGCGCGCCCAGACGGCGGCCCAACTGCCGGGCCTGCGGCGCACCGTCGCGCGGCCGCGCCGGAGGGTGTCGAAGTCGTTGATCTCCGGGCGTACGGCGGGGCTGCTCGGCATCGCAGAGCCTTCGCCCCGAGGGCACGGTGGTCAGCCCGCAGCCCGCAGCCCGCAGCCCGCAGCCCGCAGCCCGCAGCCCGCAGCCCGCAGCCCGCAGCCCGCAGCCCGCAGCCACGAGATGCAGTTTCGCCAGCCAGTCCCGGGCCGTGTGCACGGTCTCGGGCCGTTCGTCGAGACCCGGCCACACCCCCGGCAGCCGGTCCGCGCCCGACGCCGAACCGGCGATCCACTGCTGTCCGTACAGGTCGGCCACGTCGACGAACGCGCCTCGGGCCAACGGATGCGCCGACGGCACGGCGAGACACAGGGCGCGTTCGGTGAGCGTCTCCCACGCCAGTGGAGGCGATTCCTCAGCCGGCGCGCGGAACGGCGGCGCCGACGCCAGCAGTGCGAGGTCGATGCTGCCCGCCCGCAGGGCCCGGGCCAGCGCCGGAGTGGTGCCTTCGCGGCTGATGACGTGCACGTGGGGATGACTGTGCCGCAGCGAGGCCAGGGCGTGCGGCACCAGGTTCGTACCGGCGCCGGGGAGCCGGCCGAGGCGCACGGTGCCAACGGCTCCGGTAGGCCGGACAGGCGGAAGACCCGCAGCCCGGCCGCGCCCGGTACGGCACCAGAGCGCCGAAACGGCGGCAGGGGGGGGGGGGGGGGGGGGGGGGGGGGGGGCGGGGGGCGGGGGGGGGGGCGGGGGGGGGGGGGGGGGTCGTGGTGGCTTGGTACGCTTCGCTTGTTAGCGACCGCTGTCTTCT
>NZ_JBVJWV010000001.1:450607-489655 GCF_055602105.1 Streptomyces sp. NPDC037421 | reverse complement strand
CTCCGTAGAGACAGGAGAAGAGCAGAACGCCCCCTCCGTCGCGCGCATACACCCCTCCCACCCCCCCCCCCCCCCCCCCACCCCCCACCCCCCCCCCCCCCCCACACCCAACAACACCCCCCCCCCCCCCCCCCCCCCCCCCCCCCCCCCCCCCCCCCCCCCCTGGCCCGTGCGGTGCCGCCCCGCGGCGGCGGTGCGTCAGCTCTGTGCGGTGTCGTCGCCCGCCTGTCCGGCGTCCTCGGCTGCGCGTGCCTTCTCGCGCATCTTGCGCACCAGCTCCGCCTTCCGGTCGGCAGCACTCTGGCGGTCGAGGTTGCGGTGCGGACCGTTGTTCTGCCGTTCGGCGCGGGACAGCTTCTTGCGCTGGCCGCCGCCCTGGCCCACGGGGTTGTTTATGTTCTTGCTGTCGGTCACGGGTTCTCCCGGTGGTGATGTGAAGTATGTACGGATTCATCGGTGGGGGACGGGCGCGGCGATGTCGAAGGACGCCAGCGGGAGCCCGTCACGCTCTCACTCGTAAATCGGCGTCTGGAAGAACATGACAAAGACGTTACCCGCTTCCGTCGGCCCCGCGCACCAAGCCTTTCGCCGCCCCGGCGCCGGCCGGGCGGCGCGGGGGAGCGGGGCTGGTTCCGGGATGGTCGTCGGGACCGGGACCGGGACCGGACAGGTGACTTCCCGCAGGACGCACGGCCGTGTGCGGGGGACGAGACCTGCCCGTGCGCGAGGATGCACGGGCTTCATGCCCCGATGTCTTCGCGACTGGAGTTCTCAGTGCTCGAACGCAAGCAGCTCAAGGGTCGTACACGAGTCACCTTCGTCCTGCCGGAGAACACTCCGGACGGGCCGGTCAGCGTCGTCGGGGACTTCAACCACTGGAACCCAGCGGTCCATCCTCTGGAGCCCCGAGGTGACGGCACGCGCGCCGCGACCGTCACGCTCGCCGCCCACGGCGGGCACTCGTTCCGCTACCTCGCGGCGGGCGACTACTGGTTCGACGAGGAGCAGGCCGACGGCCACGACGGCACCAACAGCCGCCTTCACACCTGACGCAGGACGGGCCCGGCCGGGAGCACGCCGGCTCCGGCCGGCACGGGGTCCGGCCCGCAAGGAAAGCGGGCCGGGCCCCACCGGCGAAGCCCGGTCCCCGTCAGAGGCCGGGGGCTGGTGGTCGGGCCCGGCGGGCCAGTTCTTCGTGGAGGAGCCGGCCGGCGAGTGCGCCGCCGAAGACGACGACGCCGATGCCGACGAGCCAGGACTGGATGACGAGGACGGTTCCGAACGGACCGTACGTGACGGCGCTGGACGCGATCAGCGGTGAGAAGACCAGGCGGGAGAAGATCCGGAGTCCGAGCAGTCCGATCATGGTGGTCACCGCCCCCGGGAGGAGGGCGAGCCACCCGACCCGGCCACCGAGCAGCAGCCGCTGGGACCACCAGAAGAACAGGGTGCCGATCACCACCGTGACGAACCCCCGGGCAGCGGATTCAGGCCACGGCGGCGTGATCGCCGAGAGGTAGAGGACGGCGATCAGCATGCCGAGCCACAGCACGTGCCGCCATCGGGCCCACCAGCGGGCAGGAGGCAGGTCCCAGATCCGTTCGTAGCCGCTCTGCAGCACGGTGCCGAAGGACAGGCCGAACACGGCGAGCAGCGCCAGGCCGAACGCCGTGGTGGTCCGCCACGCCTCGCCGGGCAGGGCGAAGAGCCGGTCGATCTCCGCCCTGGCGGCCGGCGACACTCCGAGCCCGTCTCCCAGCCACTGCGCGAACCCTTGGCCGGTGGCGGTGTTCGCCGCCGACACGACGATCAGCAGCGGTACCAGTGTCAGGAACCCGAGCGCGGCGAACCCCAGCGAGCGCTGCCACAGTTCCACGTCCTGGACACGCCCCCAGCGTCTGCCCGCCCGCGTACGACGGATCGTGCTGCCTATCCGTCCGAAGCGCGGCCACCGGGCCGGCCGGCGGAAGCCGGTCATGGCGGTCCCGTCGGCAGGTGCGGCGACCGGCCCGAGGTGTGCGAAGTCGATGTCACGGACATGGCCGCTCCAGTTGCTCTGATTCCCACGGTAGGACTCCCGCCGCCGATGCCGCGCAGGGGGTGCCCGTCGCAGACGACGAGGGGTCTCCCCGCCCCACGGCCGGAGCCGCAGGAAGACGCGTGCCGTACCGCGGGACTTGAAGGAGGCCTCCGGTTCCAGCCCCGGCCCGGCCGGGTGTGCCCGGACGGATTCTCGTCTGATCCTCCTGAGATCGACGCCCTTCCGGATGGCGAGCGTGTGGAGGGGCAGTCGCAGGGTCTCGGGAGTCCCCCGGTTTCGCCATCGCGGGCGTGCCGGTCGATCAAAGGAGGTGCCTGGTGTCCTCTCCGACTCTGCTCCTGGGCACGCTGCCCGGCGGCCTGATCGTTCTGCCGGGCGTCTACCGGCCGCAGGCGGACACCCGCCTCCTGGCGGCGGCGCTCGCCCATGAGGACCTGGGGCCCCGGACGGACGTGCTGGAGATCGGTACGGGCACGGGTGCCTTGGCCCTGCAGGCCGCGGACCGGGGCGCGCGGGCCACGGCCGTCGACGTCTCCTGGCCGGCCGTGCTCACGGCACGCCTGAACGCCCTGCGCCGACGGCTTCCCCTGCGGGTGCTGCACGGCGACTTCGCGGCGCGCACCTCGGGGTGCCGCTTCGACCTGGTGGTCGCCAATCCTCCGTACGTCCCCGCGCCGCGGGCCCGGCTGCCGTCGCACGGCCCGGAGCGTGCCTGGGACGCCGGTCCCGACGGGCGGATGGTCATCGACCGCATCTGTTCGGCAGCTCCGGCCCTGCTGCGCCCCGGGGGAGTCCTGCTCATGGTGCATTCGGGGATGTGCGGGGCCGAGGAGACCGTCGACCGGCTGACCGGGGGGCGGCTGACCGCAGAGGTCACGGCGAGGGCCTGCGTGCCCTGGGGCCCCGTACTGCGGTCTCGGCGGGCCTGGCTGGAGCGGCGGGGCCTGGCGACCGGGGCCGACGAGCAGGAGGAACTGGTGATCATTCGTGCCCGGCACCTCTGACAGCGCCCCGAACGCGACGCGCGCGGTGACACCCGCCCGCCGGGTGTTCGTGGACCCGCAGGGCCCGGTCCTCGTCGAGGGCCCGGTGGAGATCGTCCTGGACGACGGGACCGTGGCCCGCTCCGCACGCTTCGTGGTCGCGGTGTGCACCTGCCGCCGCAGCCGGACGTACCCCTGGTGCGACACGAGCCACCGCCGCCGCGAGCGCGCCGTCTCGCCGCCCGAGGACGGGAAGCCGCGATGACCCCTCCCGGACCGAGCACGACGGCGACCCCTGCCGGCCCCCGCCTGGTCGAGGGGCGGGGCGAGCTGTCCTCCGCGGTGGCGGACGCCCTGCGGTCCGGCCGCCCGCCGGCGTACGGCCCAGGGCCGGTGTCGAGGGCCGACCCGTGGGGGGAGGACCTCCAGCTCGCGCTCTACCTGCTGTACGAGCTGCACTACCGGGGCTTCGACGGCGTGGACGAGGAGAGGGAATGGGATCCGGACCTCCTGCGGGCGCGCCGGGCCCTGGAAGACCGCTTCCTCCACGCCCTGCGGACGGAGCTGTCGGGCGCACCCCGATCGGTCGAGGACGCGTTCGCCCCCCTGCTCGTCGAGCCCGTCGACCTATCCGGCAGTCTCAGCCGCTACCTGGAAACCGAGGGCGAGCTGTGGCAGTTGCGCGAGTACGCGGCCCTGCGTTCCCTCTACCACCTGAAGGAGGCCGACCCCCACCTCTGGGTCGTCCCCCGGCTCACCGGCCGCGCCAAGGCCGCGATGGTGGCCGTCGAGTACGACGAGTTCGGCGCGGGCCGCGCCGACCGCATCCACGCGAAGCTCTTCGCGGACCTCATGGCCGACCTCGATCTGGACCCGACGTACGGCCGCTACCTGGACCGCGCGCCGGCGCCCCTGCTCGCGACCGTGAACCTGATGTCCCTCTTCGGGCTCCACCGGGCCCTGCGCGGCGCGCTCGTCGGGCACTTCGCGAGCGTCGAGGTCACCTCGCCGCCCGGCTCCCGCCGCATGGCCAGGGCCATGCGGCGCTGCGCGGCCGGTCCGGCCGCCGAGCGCTTCTACACCGAGCACGTGGAAGCCGACGCCGTCCACGAGCAGGTCGTACGCCACGAGGTCATCGGCGGGCTCCTCGCCGACGAGCCGGCCCTGGAGGCGGACATCGCCTTCGGCTGCGCGGCCACCCTCCTCCTGGAGGACCGCCTCGCCGCCCACATCCGCGGGGCATGGGACCAGGGGCGCAGTGCGCTGCGCGCACCCTTGACCGAGGGGTGGCCGGGAGCTACGGGATCAGTGAGCCGCTTCCGCGGCGGGCCGGCCGGCCCGCGGGCCGTGTGACCGGGCACGGCGGGTTCGAGGCGTGCGCGGACCGGGGTGGCGCCGGCCCCGACGGGAGGTCGGTGCGGGCCGCGTCGAGGGCGGGGGCACCCGGAGAGTCTCGACACCGGTCTCGACACCAGCCGGGTGAACCGGTCCGTCCATCGGGGCGTCCCCCCGGGGATTGGCGGGACGGACAGTGGGCAGGCGCGGGGTGACGGGTGAGCCTGCCGAGGCTTGCCGCGGCCCGGTCGACGAAGGGCTCCTCCATGTCGCTCGAAGTGATCGCCCCAGCCCTCGGAGCCGGCCGCGTCCACGCACCCCTGCCCCGGGGCACCCGGCGGATGACGGTGGGAGTGGAGGAGGAGTTCCTGCTCGTGGAGCGGCGCACGGGGATCCCCGTGGCCCGCGGTCCGCGCGTCGTGGAAGCCGCACGTGCGGTACTGGGCGATCAGGCACAGACTGAGTTCTTCGGAGCGCAGGTCGAGGTCTGCACCCGGCCCACGGATCGCCTGGCCGAGCTGGGGTCCGAACTGGCCCTGCTGCGGCAGGCGATGGCGGAGGCGGCCGCCGGTGAAGGCTGCCTGCTCGTCGCCACCGGGACCCCGGTGATCCCCCCGGGCGGGCCGCCGACCGTGACCCCGGGTGAGCGGTACGGCCGGATGGCCGCCCGCTGGCCCTCCCTGGTGGGCTCGTACGACGGGATGGTCTGCGGCTGTCACATCCACGTCGGGGTCACCGGACGCGGCCAGGCACTCGCCCTGGCCAACCACATGCGCCCCTGGCTGCCGACCCTGCAGGCGCTCGCCGCCAACTCGCCCTTCTCCCTCGGCCACGAGACCGGCTGGGCGAGCCGGAGGGCCGTGGAGCACGCCCGCTGGCCCGGAGTGGGCCCCGCCCCCCTGCTCGACGAAGCCGGGTACGACCGCCTCGCCGACCATCTGGTGCGGACGGGCACCCTGCTCGACCGCCGGATGATCTACTGGTACGCACGCCCCTCCGAGCACGTGCCGACGCTGGAGATCCGGCTCTGCGACGTGAACGCCGACCTCGACGCGGTGGTACTGCTGACGGCCTTGGTACGGGGTCTGGCCACCGCCCTGCTGCCCGAGATCGCCGAGGGGCGGCCGGTTCCCCGTCCCCCCGAGGCGCGCTTGCTCGCCGCGCACCGGCTCGCCGCGCGGCAGGGGCTGGCGGGGGACGGGCTCGACCCGGTGAGCGGGGAGTCCGTACCGGCCACGACCTCGGTGGAGCGGCTGCTGGCTCGGGCGGGGCCCGGCCTGGCAGCCGCCGGCGACTCCGGCCTCGCGGAGGAACTGTTCGACCGGGTGCGGCGCTCCGGCGGCGGGGCCGCCCGCCAGCGCGCGTCGTACCAGCGGCGGGGCCGCCTGATCGACGTGGTCGGCGACCTGGTGCGTACGACCCTCACCACCCGGACGTGAAGGCGGCCCGCCGCCGAGGAGGCGCAGTGACGGAGCTCGACCCCTTCACCGACGATCTCGACGGCCCGATGTACGTGGTCACGGTCGCTTCCGGTGGCGAGCGGGCGGGCTGCCTGGTGGGCTTCGTCTCGCAGTGCTCCATCGACCCGCCGAGGTTCGCCGTCTGGCTGTCGGTCGCCAACCACACCTACCGCGTCGCGCGCGGGGCCGAGCACCTCACCGTGCACCTGCTCCACCGGGACGACCGAGCGCTGGCGGAGCTCTTCGGAGGGCAGACGGGTGACCGGGCGGACAAGTTCGCAAGGGTCGGCTGGCGTCCGGGGGAAGCCGGAAGCCCGATCCTGGAGCAGCTGTCCACCTGGTTCACCGGCAGGATCGAAGGGCAGATCGAGGGCGGGGACCACGTGGGCTTCCTCCTGGCACCCGTGGAGGTGTGCCCGCCGGGCGAGGGGCCGCCGCCCCCGCTGCTCCGGTACCGGGAACTGCGGGACCTGGAGCCCGGTCACCCGGCCTGAGGCCACGCCCGGGGCCGCGGTGTGCTCAGCCGAGGATGAGGGGGAGGGCGGTCAGGCCTCGGGTGAGGCGGGTCCGGCGCCAGGCCAGGGACTCCGCGGGGACGGCCAGGCGGGTGTTCGGGAAGCGGGTCAGGAGGGCGCGGAGGGCGATTTCGGCCTCGGCCCGGGCCAGGGGGGCGCCCGGGCAGCGGTGGATGCCGTGGCCGAAGGAGAGGTGGGAGGCTGCGTCGCGGTCGAGGTCCAGGCGGTCCGGGTCGGGGAAGGCGGACGGGTCGCGGTTGGCGGCTCCGGGGGCGATGAGGACCGGGTGGCCGGCCGGGATGCCGGTCCCGCCGATGCTCAGGTCCTGCGTGCTGTGACGGAAGGTGGCCACGCTCACCGGGGAGTCGAAGCGGAGCAGTTCGTCGAGGGCTCCGGGGATCAGGTCCGGGTCCCGGCGCAGGCGGTCGAAGGCCTCCGGGTGCCGGAGCAGGGCCAGGACGGCGTTGCCGATGAAGTGGGTGGTGGTCTCGTGCCCGGCGACCAGCAGGAGGGCGGCCAGGGAGACGGCCTCGTCCCGGTCGAGGCCGCCCTCGTCGCAGTCGCGCAGGAGGGAGTGGAGCGGGCCGTCGCCGGGGGTGGCGCGGGCCGCGTCCACGAGCGCGGTGAGGTAGTCGCCGATGCGGTGCGACGCGGCGTCGACGCGGGTGGTGTCCGTGGCATCGAAGAGATCGCGGGACCAGCCGGCGAGGGTGGTGCGGTCGGCTTCCGGGACGCCCAGCAGTTCGCAGACGACGGTGACCGGGAGAGGGACGGCCAGGTCCGCCACCAGGTCGATGTCCGTGCCCGGTCGCCACGTGGCCGTGAGGCCGTCGACGACCCGGGTGATGAACGGGCGCAGCTCCCGGACGCGCCCGGTGGTGAACAGCGGTGTCGCCACCCGTCGGTGGCGGGTGTGCGCCGGGGGGTCGCTCGACAGCATGTTGCGGGAGACGGCGGGGTGCAGGTCGCGGTCCGAGGGCCGGCCGGCGAAGAAGCGGGCCGTGTCCTTGGAGAGCCGGGGGTCGGTGAACGCCTGGCGGGCCTCGGGGTGGCCGGTGATCAGGTACGCGTGGTGGCCGCCGGAGCCGGTGGGGATCCGCTGGACGGGGCAGCCCTCGCGCAGCCGGTCGTAGGTGGGATAGGGGTCGGCGAAGAAGCGCGGGTCGCGCAGGGGGTCCTGCCGCGGGGCGGTCACGAGGCCGCGCCCGCGTGCTCGGGTGCCGGGCGGCGCGCGTAGGCGTCCGCCACGAGCAGCAGCCAGGCGGTCTCCGCCGGGAGGTCGCCCTTGCGGGAGCGGGTGCCGGCGGCGGGCGGGGCCTCGTCGCCGTCGAGGGGGAGACCGGTCCGCTTCGCGTCGACGGCCGCCGCGATGACCGCCGCCTCCACCTCTGCATCGCCCTCGGGGGTGCCGGCCGCGCCCCGGCGGGCGGCCTCGGCGGCCGCGGCGTCCCGTACCGACGCCTGACGGTACCGGCGCAGGGCCAGCACGCAGTCGTTGATCTCGATGACCCGGCGGTGCAGGTGGAAGTCGAGGTCGTGGGCGTCGGCTTCGGTGCTGCCCGGGTCGAGCACGACCTCGGGGACCACCGAGGTGACCTCCCGCCACAGGGGTTCCAGCGCGGTGAACGAGTTCCGTTCCCAGCGGCGCCGGCGCAGCCGGCTGAGCGGCCACAGCAGGGCGGGGAGGGTGAGTCCGACGGTGATCAGGAGCACGGCGACGGCGGGGGCGGTCACGCTGAACGCGCAGCGGAAGGGGGTCAGCGGCGTCGAGCACCGGGCGTGGTCGGGCACGAGCCCGAGGCCGAGGCCGATGGAGACCAGGGCGAAGAGCTTGTACGCGGCGTAGACGAGGGCGAAGCCGCAGCCGACCGAGGTCGTGCGCAGGCCCCAGCGCTGACTGCGGCGGGTGGAGCGCTTGGACTGGGCCCAGGTCTGCAGCAGGAAGTCCTTGGCCGTGTACCCCAGGTAGGAGATGTAGATGAGTACGTAGCACGCGTACAACACCGGGTTCCGGCCGGTGAGTTGTTCGGCGGCGAAGAAGCCGGTCATGCCCGCGGCGCAGACGGCGAGGGTGATGACGCGCAGTCGGATCTGCCGGCGGGCCCGCTCGCGCTCCAGGTTGAGCTGGAAGAGGAAGGCGAGGACCGAGGTGGCCGCCGTCAGCGTGAAGGTGTTGCTGAGGAGCCGGGCGACGTGGGGGACCACCGACTCGACCGCACGCTCCACGGCGGGGGCGTAGGAGGCGAAGGCGAGGGCGAACGAGGTCAGCAGCGCCGCCATCGCCCAGGTGCCCGTGGGGCGGTGTCCGCCGCGTCCTCGCACCCAGTAGGCGGCGAAGCACAGCAGCACGACGGCCGTGCCCGTGAAGAGGATGTCGATCATTTCCGGTGGCGTTTCTTCCTGTGTGGCTCGGCGAACAGCGCGTCCCAGCTCTCGGCCCCGCTGGCGGGCCGGCTCGGCGGGCTTTCGCGTCCCCGGTACATGAGTTGTCGGATCACGCTGGCCATCACCTCGGCCTCGCGTTCGTCCTCACTGGTGTAGCCGGTCCGGCCGGACATGCGCCGGACGAGGGTGGGGTTGAACCCGATCGCGCGCAGGGTGTCCTGGTCCAGTTCGAGGCTGCCGGGGTGGTCACAGATGATGTGGCTGATCTCGTGGGCCAGGATGTGGTTCTGGTGGAGGGGGGAGGTGGCCTCCTCGTAGAACAACAGGTCGGCGTCCGGGGTCTCCAGGCGGATGCCGCACGGGGCGTCCAGGGCGCCCAGGGTGCTCAGCGGGCGCAGGACGATGGGGCGTCCGCGCAGTTCGGCCACGGCGTCGCGGAGGTCGCGGGTGCTGAAGCGGTGCGGGAGCCGAAGCGCCTCGACGCGCGCCTCACACGTGGCGCGAAGCTGCTCAAGGTCCATGTCCTCACTCTGGTGACGCCGGTCGGGGGTGGTCGGCCGGGGCGAACCTCTCCATGGAAGCCCGGAACGCGCCCCCATGCTGGCATGTTCGCGACTCCGCTTCGAGGGCGGGGTCGGGAAACGCCCGATCCCCCCTGGCGAAGAGCGGCCACAGGGGGGTGTGTCGGGGCGGGCGTCGTCCGATCGCCGCCCGGCGCGCGGTTCAGTCGTCCAGGTTCAGGTCCTGAGCGGGGTCCTCGGTGGTGAGCCCTTCGAGTTTCCGGGCCTGTTCGATCACGGTGGACAGCATCTTCAGGCTGTCGACGCTCAGGCCGTTGGCGCGCAGGGCCACCTTGCGGACGTCCTGGTCGCGCATGGCGGCGAGGAGGTCGATCTCCGCCCTGGTGCGTTCGGCGGCGGCACTGTCGACGAAGTAGCCCGCCGGTACCCCGAAGAAGTCGGCCAGGGCCTTGATGGTGTGCCGCGTCGGGTTCCGCTTGGCGCCGGTGCGCAGCTGCTGGATGGCGCTCGCCGTCACCCCTCGCCCTTCTCCGGTCGCGGCCTTGCGGATCCCCTCGGCGACCTCCGCGTAGGTGTAGGGCCCCCGTGAAGGGGGGTGCACCTCACGGAAGAGGTGGTCCAGCAGCTGGGCGAAGGTGGGCGACTGGTCATCCTCCACGTACACGACCTCCTTGGCGTGATGCCGAGCCTTTGCCCACCACAGTGTTCCTCGAAGCCCAACGGGCCGACACCGGCACCACTTTGGTTGACGCCTGACGGATACTCTGGTGTACGTTACCAATGCTTCTCCGCCACTGAAGTGTCGAGGAGGAGCGGCGGCGGCCGGGCCGGGGTCGAGCTTCACGGGGGTGAGCTCGGCCGACGGCCCGGACTGCCCGTCGTACGGGGCCCGGGGCGCGCTATGGTTGGGTGGAGGCCCCGCGTCATCCCCCGTGCGCGGGGCCTCACTTACCGCCTGGCGGCGACCCGTGTACCGGTCGCTCGGGACCGGCACCAGCGTGCTCGGCGCGGCGACGTCGCGGTCGGCGAACTCCCCGGACTCGGTGCCCCGTTCCACGGCGCCGCCGAACCACGCGTGCGGCTGTCACGGCCGTCGGCCCCCGCCACGGCACCCACGAACCGCCCTTCTGCGTCTGCGGATCCGACCAGTGGGCGGCCGGCTGCGCGGAAGGCGCCGTACGCACCGGACGCGCCGACGCCACCGAGGAGCACGCGGACGCCCTGACGGCCGCCGGGACCGGCGACACCGGCAAGCCCCGCCACCGGTCCAGGACGGAGGATCCGCCCGCGATCACCGACACCGAGCCGGGGAGGCCCGCCCGGAGGGGCCGCGTCAGGCGGCGGGCTTGCCCGGCTGGTCGTGGGTCGAGCAGTGGATGCCGCCGCCGCCCGAGGCGATCGTGTCGATGGAGACCGGGACGACGTCGCGCTTGGGGAAGTGTTCCTGGAGGATGCCGCGGGCGCGGTCGTCGGCAGTGCGGTCCCCGAACTTGGGCATGAACACGGCGTCGTTGGCGATGTAGAAGTTGGCGTAGGTGGAGACGAAGTCGTCACCGCGGCCCGTGATGCGGTTCAGGTCGGGCTGCGGGAGGTCGATGACCTCGAAACGGCGGCCGCGGGCGTCCGTCGCCTTCGACAGGACGGACTTCGCCTGGTCCGCGGAGCGCGACCAGGAGTCCGGCGGGGTGCTGGGGTGCGCTCGGTCCAGCAGGACGACACCGGGCTCGGTGAACCGTACGAGGCTGTCGACGTGGGCGTCGGTGATGTCCTCGCCGCGCACGCCGGCCAGCCAGATGACCTTCTCCACGCCGAGGGTCTGCTTCAGCTCGGCCTCGATGGTGTCGCGGGACTTGCCCCGGTTGCGGTTGTCGTTGAGGATCGAGCTCTCGGTGATCATCAGCGTGCCCTCGCCGTCGGGCTCGAAGGAGCCGCCCTCGGCGACCAGCGGCGCCTGTACCCGGGGGATCTTGTACTTCTGCAGCAGCGCGCGCCCGACCTGGGCGTCGTTGCCGTGCGTCTGCTTGTCGCCCCAGCCGTTGAAGTTGAAGTCGACACCGGTGACCTTGCCGCCCTCCTCGACGAAGACGGGGACCGTGTCGCGGGCCCAGAGGTCGTCGACGGCCAGCGGGATGACCTCGACCTGGGAGCCGACGGCCCGCTGCGCGGCCGACACCTGTTCCGGGCGGGCCATCATGACCACGGCCTCGTACTCCCCGATGGCGCGGGCGATCCTGGCGATGTCCTCGCGGACGTAGCGCAGGTCCTCCTCCCACACCCCTGCGGCCAGGGCCGGCCAGGACATGAAGGTGCGGGTGTGGCTCTCCCACTCGGCGCCGAGGCGGCGCCCGGGGGCGCCGGAGGCGGACTGGGCCGAGCCGGCCGGCGTACCGGACCGCAGGGCCGACTCGGCGGGGCCGCAGGCGGCGGATCCGAAGGCGAGGGCTCCGAGCGCGGAGAGGGTGCGCAGGACGGTCCGGCGAGTGGGGGGCGGGTTCGTCACGGGAGACTCCGATCGTGGACCGGCGGGACAGGTTCGTCCCGCCGGGACGGGCGCGGGGCGCGACCAGGGGCTCGGGGCCCCGGGCCCCTGCGACAAGGGTGCGCGTCAACCCCGCGGTCGGCCGTTCGGCGGGAAAGCGGAACGGCTCGTTGCCGCCACTCTGACACTGACTGGATTTTCAGTCAAACCGCGAGGGTGGCGGCGACGTGTGCTGTGGCACCAGCCGGTCGACTTCCACCCGGACCGCCGTCCGCAGCAGCTCCCGGGCGTGGGCCGGTGGCGCCAGCCCGCTCAGCCAGCGGACGCTCAACCCCTCCAGCAGGGCGGTGAGCCGCTCGGCGGCGGCCGTGACGGCGTCCGCGCCGGCCGCCGGGTGCACGCCGCCGAGCAGCTCGGCGACCTCGCCCGTCCAGGCGGCGCCGGCCGCGGCGAGCTCGTCCCGCAGCTCCGGATCGAAGACCGCGTGGGCCCGCAGCTCCCCCCAGGCGGCGCTGTTCTCGCGCACCTCCGGCAGGTCCTGGATCTCCAGCAGCAGCATCCGCTCCAGCCGCTCCCGGGGGTCGGCCGGGCCCGGCGGGAGGCCGTCCCGCCCGGACTCCGTGTACCGGTCGGCCCGGTCCCCGATGAAGGCGAGGGCGTGCCGCAGGATGCCGGGCCGGTCCCGGAAGTGGTAGTAGACCAGGGCGGTGGAGACACCCGCCTCCGCCGCCAGCTCCGTCACCCGCAGCCCCCGGACGCCCCTGCGTGCGATGACCCGGGCGGCGCTTTCGAGGATGACGCGTCTGCGGTCCGTCACGGTGTGATCCTTCCTGGCGATGTCGCGTCTCGCATTGTCACACATTGACTGAAAATCCAGTTAGGGCGACGATGCGATCCGGTCACTTCCGCACTTCGAAAGAGCCACCGCATGTCCGTTCAGCCTTCCGGCGTACAGCCGGCCCACGCGGCGCTGTCCGCAGACGACCCCCGAGAGATCGGCGGCTACCGCCTCCACGCCCGGCTCGGTTCCGGCGGCATGGGCGAGGTCTACCTCGCCCACACCCCCGGCGGCCGCCCGATCGCGCTGAAGGCCGTCCGCAGGGAGTTCGCCGCGGATCCCGCGTTCCGGGAGCGGTTCGCCCGCGAGGTGGCCAGCGCCCGCCGGATCCACGGCCTCTTCACCGCGCAGGTGGTCGACTCCGGGGTGGACGAGCGCACGCCCTGGCTGGCCACCGCCTACGTGCCGGGTCCCTCGCTGGACGAGGTGGTGCGCCGGCACGGGCCGCTGCCGGTCCGCACGGTGCTGCTGCTCGTCGCGGGCATCGCCGAGGCGCTCCAGGCCATCCACGGGGCGGGCGTGGTCCACCGCGACCTCAAGCCGGCCAACGTGCTGCTCGCCGGCGACGGCCCCCGGGTGATCGACTTCGGGATCGCGCACGCGGCCGGCTCCGCCGCCCTGACGGGCACCGGGCTGCGGATCGGAACCGCCGCCTTCATGGCACCCGAGCAGGCGCTGGGCCGGCCGGTGACGTCCGCCACCGACGTCTTCGCGCTCGGTGCGCTGACGGCGTACGTGGCGGGCGGGCAGCCGCCCTTCGGCGGCGGTCCGGAGTCGACCGCCCTCTACCGGGTGGTGCACGAGCACCCCGACCTCACCGGGGTCCCCGCCGAACTGGAGCAGCTGGTCCGCTGGTGCCTGGCCAAGGGGCCGGCGGACCGGCCCACGACCGCAGAGCTGATCGGGTACGTCCACGCCCACCCCGGCGTCGGGCCGCGGCCGGAGTTCACCGAGGGCTGGCTGCCCCGGCCGGTCCGGGAGGAGGTCGGCGCGGGGCGGGACGGCGGATGGCCCGCCCCGCACGCGCCGACGGCCCCGGCCGCCCCCGTCCCCGCACCGGCGCCCGCCTCCGTACCGGCGCCCGCCTCCGTACCGTCCGCCCCGGCGCCGGAGGCGGGCGGCGGCCGGCGGGCGCGGCGGCGCACCCGCGGGCGCCTGCCGGCGGTGGCCGCGGCGGTCGCCGTGACCCTCGCGGCATGCGGTGCGGCCGTGTACTGGTTCGACACCCCGGAACCGGACGGCGCCGGCGCCGACGGCTACGTGCCCGGCTACGCGGGGACGAAGCTGACCGCGCCCGACTCCGGCTACGAGTTCGACCTGGAGGCCGGGAAGGTGGTGCCGGCCGACACGGCCACCTGGTACCTGGCGCCGGAGGGCCGGGCCTTCGTCCCCTCGGAGTCCTCGGACGTGCACCTGGCCGAGGGCGGCGCACCGACGCCCGCCGAGTGCGAGCAGGGCATCGAGACGAAGCCGGTGACCGCGCTGCCCTTCAGTGCCCTGGGGGAGCGGCGCCCGTTCTGCGTGCGCAGCCCCGACCGGAGCCGGATCGCCGTCGTCCGGCTGGTGGAGGCGGCCGCCGACGGATCCGTCACGATCCTCGCCGACCAGTACCACCGTGAGTGAGCACCGGGCCGTCGGCGGGCGGGGCACCCTCGCCACACTGCTTGACTGAATTTTCAGTTAGCGCAAGGATGCCCGTCATCCCCGCCCCTTCCTCATCAGGGAGCGCCATGGACACGCCCCGCACCACCCGTCGAAATCTCCTCCGGTACGGCGCGGCAGCCGTACCGCTGGCGGCCCTCGCACCGGCCGTCTCCTCCACCGCCGCGCGGGCGGCGACCGCCCCGGACGCCGGAGCCGCCGCGCTGACCATGCCCGCGGAGACCGACCCGCACGTCCGCACGTACATGGCCTGGCCCGCGCTCTCCGCGGTCTGGGGCAGCTCGCTGGAGCGGGTGCGCACCGACATCGCCGAGGTCGCCCACGCGATATCGCGCTTCGAGCCGGTGGTCGTGCTGGCCCGCCCCGGCCAGGCCGCCGACGCCCGGTACCTGTGCGGCCGGGGAGCCCGGTACGCCGTCGACGTGATCGAGATCCCGGTCGACGACCTGTGGATCCGGGACTTCGGCCCCACCTTCGTGGTGGGCCCGGGCGCCGTCGCCGGGGTGGACACCAACTTCAACGGCTGGGGCAAGACGGGCACGAAGTACGCCCAGCCCTTCGCCAACGACGCCGCGGCGGCCGGCATCCTCCTCGACGAGTACCGGGTGCGCCGGATCCGGGCCGGGTTCACCGGCGAGGGCGGCTCGCTGGAGACCGACGGCGAGGGCACCCTGCTCGCCACGGTCAGCTCCCTCGTCAACGCCAACCGGAACCCCGGGATGACCCAGGCGCAGGTGGAGGACTCGCTGCGGAGCTCCCTCGGCATGGACAAGGTGATCTGGGTGCCGGGCCTGGCCGGCCAGGACATCACCGACTGCCACATCGACTGCCTGGCCCGCTTCACGGCCCCCGGCAAGGTCATCCTCGACCGGCCCGGCCCCGGCGCGGACCCCAAGTGGATCGCCGTGTACGAGGAGACCGGGCGCGTGCTGGAGAGCGCGACCGACGCCCGCGGCCGCCGCCTCGCCGTCACCGAGCTCCCCGGCCCGGACCGGAGCCGGATCCGGGGCAAGGGGGAGGAGTTCCTGTCGAGCTACACCAACTACTACACGCCCAACGGCGCCGTCATCGCCCCGCAGTTCGGCGATCCGTACGCCGACGGCGTCGCGTACGCGATCCTGCAGGCCGCCTACCCGGCCCGGCAGGTGCTCCAGATCCCCATCGACGGCATCGCGGGCGGGGGCGGCGGCATCCACTGCGCCACGCAGTCGCGGCCCGTTCCGCCGGCGCTCTGATGCCCGCCGGGGTGCCCCGGCGGGCGGGTGGCGCACCGGTCGGGGGGCGGGCCGCGCCCGGCGCGGCCCGAACACCCGGTGACGGGCCGCTTACGTCCGGCCGGGAGCGCCCCGGTAAGGTGCGGGACATGGCGTCTCGCAGCACTCAGATCCTCGAAGCGGCCGCCCGGGTGATCGCCCGGCGCGGGGTCCGCGGGCTGCGCGTGGAAGAACTCGCGGCCGAGGCCGGGGTGTCCACCGCCCTGATCTACTACCACTTCAAGGACCGCACCGGGGTCCTGCGCCAGACCCTGGAGTTCATCAACGACCGCGCCGAGCGGTACACCACCGACCGCGACCCCTCGGAGCCGCCGCTCTCGCCCCGCGAGGAGCTGGAGGAGACCCTCCTGCTGGAACTCCAGGACACCGTCGAGGTGCGGGAGAACAGCGCGGCCTGGGGCGAGCTGCGGGCGAGCGCCGTCTTCGACGAGGTGCTGCGCGAGGACCTCGCCCGCGCCACCCTGGTGTGGGTCCAGGAGGTCGCCGCGCTGCTGGGCCAGGTCCAGCCGATGGTGCCGGCCTCGGCGCTCGCCGCGGCGGCCGAGCGGCTCACCGCCCTGCTGGAAGGGCTCAGCATGCGCTGGCTCAGCGGCGGCATCAGGATCGGGCACGCGCGCGAGCTGATGCTGGGCGCCATCGACGCGGAGCTGGCCGGGCTCAAGCAGGGCTGAGGCCCCGCCCGGGGGCCGCCGCACGTCTTCCCGTCCTTGCCTCCACGAGGCAGGGACGTTTCCACGCCACATCTATTGACTGAATTTTCAGTCAGTGCCAGAGTGAAGCCCAGCCAGAGTGAAGCCCAGTCGGCCAGGCCGGCATCCCCTCGCGGTTCTTCCCGCGCCGCGCCTACGAGGCGCCCCGCGCCCCGTTCGACGCCACATCCGCCGCGCGACACCGGCACCCGGACGGCGCGGCTCCCTCGGCCCTCCCGGGCCACCCCCCCTCCCGTCTCCGGAGGAAGGACACCATGCCCCTGACCCCCACCGAGCGTGACCGGCTGCTGCTGTTCACGACCGCCGAACTGGCCAGGGCCCGCCGCGCCCGAGGCCTGAAGCTGAACGTCCCGGAGGCCACGGCGCTGATCGCGGACACGGTGTGCGAGGCGGCGCGCGACGGTCTCCGCCTCGCCGAGGCCCTTGAGCGCGGGCGCGGCGTACTCGGCCACGACGACGTGCTCCCGGGCGTGGCGGACATCGTCACCGAGGTGATGGTGGAGGCGGTGTTCGAGGACGGCAGCCGGCTCGCGGCGGTGAGCGACCCCTTCGGGGAGCACCCGCGCCGCGATGCCGCGCCGGGAGCGGTCCTGCCCGCCGCGGACGGCGTGGCGGCGCCGGAACCGGCGGTCACCCTCACGGTCCGCAACACCTCCGCGGTCCCGGTGAGCGTGACCTCGCACTTCCACTTCTTCGAGGCCAACCCGCGCCTCGACTTCGACCGGGCCGCGGCCTACGGCATGCGCCTGGCGGCCGCCGCGGGCTCGTCCACCCGGTTCGACTCCGGTGCCGACGTCGAGGTGGGTCTCGTACCCGTCGGCGGCGACCGGATCGCCCTCGGCTTCGCCGGACTGGTGGACGGACCCCTGGACGCCCCCGGTGCCAGGGAGGAAGCCCTGCGCCGGGCCGCCGCCCGCGGCTACCTCGGCGCGCGCACCCCGGAAGGGACCCCCTGATGAGCAGGCCCACGCGGCACAGCGACCACTGCGCCCCCGGCAGCAGCCGCCACATCGACCCGCACGAGTACGCGGCCGTGCACGGCCCCCGGGCCGGCGACCGGGTCCGGCTCGGCGACTCGGGCCTCGTCGTCCGGGTGGAGTCGGACGCGCAGAAGCCGGGGGACGAGTTCCTGGCCGGCTTCGGCAAGACCGCCCGCGACGGCCTGCACCTGAAGGCCGCGCCGGTCCGCGAGACCTGCGACCTGGTCATCACCAACGTGCTGGTGATCGATGCCGTCCTCGGCATCCGCAAGGTGTCCGTCGGCATCCGCGAGGGCCGCATCCACGCGATCGGCCGCGCGGGCAATCCGGACACCCTCGACGGGGTCGACGTGGTCGTCGGCACCGGCACGACGATGATCCCGGGCGAGGGCCTGATCGCCACGGCCGGCGCCGTGGACACCCACGTCCACCTGCTCTCCCCGCGCATCATGGAGGCCTCCCTCGCGAGCGGCGTGACCACGGTCATCGGGCAGGAGATCGGGCCGAGCTGGGGCGTGGGCGTCAACTCGCCCTGGGCGCTGCGGCACGCCTTCAACGCGTTCGACGCCTGGCCGGTGAACATCGGCTTCCTCGCCCGCGGCTCGTCCTCGGACGCCGCTCCCCTGGTCGAGGCCCTGGCCGAGGGCGGTGCCTGCGGCTTCAAGGTGCACGAGGACATGGGCGCGCACACGCGTGCCCTGGACACGGCGCTGCGGGTGGCCGAGGAGCACGACGTGCAGGTCGCCCTGCACAGCGACGGCCTGAACGAGTGCCTCTCCGTCGAGGACACCCTCCGTGTCCTGGAGGGCCGGACGATCCACGCCTTCCACATCGAGGGCTGCGGCGGCGGGCACGTCCCCAACGTCCTGAAGATGGCGGGCGTGCCGAACGTGATCGGCTCCTCCACCAATCCGACGCTGCCCTTCGGCCGGGACGCGGTCGCCGAGCACTACGGCATGATCGTCTCCGTCCACGACCTCAAGCCGGACCTCCCGGGTGACGCGGCCATGGCCCGCGACCGGATCCGCGCCGGGACGATGGGAGCCGAGGACGTCCTGCACGACCTGGGCGCCATCGGCATCACCTCCTCCGACGCCCAGGGCATGGGCCGGGCCGGCGAGACCATCCGCCGCACCTTCGCCATGGCCGCCAAGATGAAGGGCGAGCTCGGCCCCCTGGACGGCGACGGCGAGGGCGACGACAACGCCCGGGTCCTGCGCTACATGGCCAAGCTGACCATCAACCCGGCCATCGCCCACGGCCTGGCTCACGAGATCGGCTCCATCGAGACCGGCAAGCTCGCCGACATCGTGCTCTGGCGCCCCCAGTTCTTCGGCGCCAAGCCGCAGCTGGTCCTCAAGTCCGGCTTCCCCGCCTACGGAGTCACCGGCGACCCCAACGCCGCCACCGACACCTGCGAACCACTCGTCCTCGGTCCGCTGTTCGGAGCCCACGGCGCCGCCCCCGCCGACCTCTCGGTGGCCTTCGTCAGCCGTGCCGCCGCCGAGTCGGGCTCCTTCGGCGCCCCGTACGACTCGCTCGGCACCCGGCGCCGCCGGGTTGCCGTACGCGGCACCCGCGGCATCGGGCCGAAGGACATGGTGGGCAACACCCGCCTCGGCGCGGTGGACGTGAATCCCCGTACCGGCCTCGTCACGCTCGACGGCGACCCCCTGCGCTCCGAGGCCGCCGACTCGGTCTCCCTCAACCGCCTCTACTTCCTCTGAACTGCCTTCGACCTGCATGTGCGTCTTTTCTCTTGACTGAAATTTCAGTCGGGTGACAGACTCCGCCAACGCAAGAAATGAGACATCCGATGGCTGAATTCCGTATGCCCGCCGAGTGGTCCGCGCACGAGGGCTGCCTGATGGCCTGGCCCACCCGCCCGGACCTGTGGGGCAGCGTCCTCCCCGCCGTGAAGGAGGAGTACGCCGACGTGGCCCGCGCCATCGCCGCCTTCGAGCCCGTCACGATGGTCGCCCCTCCCGGCCACGGCGCGGACGCCCGGGCCCACTGCGGGGACACCGTCACCGTCATCGAGCTGCCGCTCGACGACTCCTGGTTCCGCGACTCCGCCCCGCTGTTCGTCCTCGACGCCGAGGGCAACCGGGCCGGCGTCGACTTCCGCTTCAACGCCTGGGGCGGCAAGCACCACCCGTGGGACTCCGACGACCGGATCAGCGCCCTGCTGCTGGAGCACGTCGGCGCCCCGCGCATCCCCTCCGACATGATCCTCGAAGGCGGCGCGATCACCGTCGACGGCGAGGGCACGCTCATCACCACCGAGCAGTGCCTGCTGCACCCCAACCGCAACCCCGGCATGAGCCGCGAGGAGATCGAGGCCGAGCTGAAGGCCCGGCTCGGGGTCACGAAGGTCATCTGGCTGCCGTACGGCGGCCTGCTCGACACCGAGACCGACGGCCACGTCGACGGCGTCGCCGCCTTCGCCGCGCCCGGCACCGTCGTCATCTCCCTCCCCGAGGACCCGGCCCATCCGGACTACGCCCGGATGCGTGCCAACCGCGCCGTACTGGAGGCCGTCACCGACGCCCGGGGCCGCCGCCTGGAGGTCGTCGAGGTCCCGCAGACCGCCTTCGCGGACCTCGCCGGCGGCGGGATCGAGGTGTCGTACCTCAACTACTACGTCGCCAACGGCGGCGTCGTCGTCCCGGTGGCCGGCCTGCCCCAGGACGAGGAGGCCCTCGCCGTGATCGCCTCCGCCTACCCCGGCCGCGAGGTCGTCGGCGTCCGGGCGCTCGCCATCGCGTTCGGCGGCGGCGGCGTCCACTGCATCACCCAGCAGATCCCGGCCGCCCGCACCACCACCGGCTGACCGGACCGGCTCGCACCGACCGGACCAGGCCGTTCCCGGCGGACCGCCACGCGCTCCGCCCGCTCCTCCCCGCATCCCTCACGGAAAAGAGAGCGCGACGATGACCACCTCACCACCCCGCACCGGCAGACGCCCCCGCCGCCTCCCCGCAGGCCCGCGCACCGCGGCCGCCGCCACCGCGGTCCTGTCCTCCATCGCCCTCCTCGCGGCCTGTGCGGGCCCGCCGAAGGACAAGTCCGGCGGCGTCACCGACGTCGCCCTGTCCGCCTCCACCCCGGAGGCCAAGGGCGAGATCGACTCCTTCACCTGGGCCGTCTACGCCGAACCGCCCACCCTTGACTACACCGTGGCGTTCGACTACCCGCAGAACACCGTCCTGTCCAACGTGTGCGAGAGCCTCATGCGCTGGAACCCGGACCTCACCACCGAGCCCGGACTCGCCCGCAAGGCCTCCAACCCCGACCCCACCACCTGGGTGTACGACTTGCGGCCCGGCGTGCGCTTCCACGACGGCGGGGAGATGACCGCCGAAGACGTGGTCTTCAGCCTCGGCCGCCAGACCGACCCCGCGAACGCCGCCGCCTGGGCCCAGGTCTTCCAGAACGTCGACTCCGTCACCAAGAGCGGCCCGCTCCAGGTCACCGTCAAACTCAAGAAGCCCGACTCCCAGTTCCCCCAGTACATGGCCACCGCCGCCGGGGCCGTCGCCTCCAAGGCCGCCGTCGAGGCCGCGGGCAAGGACTACGGCACCACCGGCGGCCTCGGCTGCACCGGCCCCTTCAAGCTCGGCACCTGGAACAAGGGCCAGTCCATCGAGCTGGACCGCTTCGACGGCTACTGGGGCACCAAGGCCAAGGCCAAGAAGGCCGTCTTCCGGGTCCTGACCGACCCGTCCGCCCGCACCAACGCCATGCTCAGCGGCGAGATCGACGGCGGCTACCTCATCCCCACCGAGAGCTACGGCCGACTGCGCGGCAGCGGCGTCGGCACCCTCTACTTCGGCGAGGGCCTGAGCACCGTCAACGTCAACGTCACCAACACCCAGGGCCCCCTCGGCGACGTCCGCGTCCGCCGCGCCCTGTCCCTGGCCCTGGACCGCACCGGGTTCGTCAAGGCCGGACTCGGCGGCGCCGGCACCGTCACCAGCTCCCTCACCACCCGCGCCGCCTGGGCCGCCGCCCCCGAGCAGACCCTCAAGACCGCCTTCGACGGACTGCCGCCCACCGGACAGGACATCGAGCGGGCCAAGGCCCTGGTCAAGGAGGCCGGCGCCACCGGCAAGACCCTGACCGTCGCCACCAGCTCCAT
Organism: Streptomyces sp. NPDC037421; assembly: GCF_055602105.1. Classification (NCBI taxonomy): domain Bacteria; kingdom Bacillati; phylum Actinomycetota; class Actinomycetes; order Kitasatosporales; family Streptomycetaceae; genus Streptomyces; species Streptomyces sp. NPDC037421. The sequence continues at coordinate 468,331 of NZ_JBVJWV010000001.1, read as the reverse complement.
CGGCCAGGACGTCTCCCTCCTCGCCACCGCCGTACAGGCCGCCGGTACGGGCATCGGCCTGGACATCCGGCTGAAGACCATCGCCCCCAACGCCTTCACCGCGCTCTTCACCGACCCGCAGGCACGCGAGGGCATCGACATGTTCCCGCTCACCTACTACGATTCGATCACCGACCCGCTCGACCTGCTGACGAACTTCAAGACCGGCGCCTACATGAACTTCGCCGGCCACAGCGACCCCGAGTACGACAAGCTCGTCGACGAGGCCACCGCCGCCTACGACCCCGGCCGGCGCCTGGAGACCGTAGCCAAGCTCCAGCGGCAGGCCGCCGAACAGCTGCTGTGGATCCCCGTCGCCGAGTGGCCCACCGCCGTGTTCCTGAACAAGCGGATCACCGGCGCCCCGACCACCATCTCGTACATGTACCACCCGTGGGCCGCCGCCGTGGGGGCCGCACAGTGAGCTTCGCCCGATTCGCGGCACGCCGGCTGGGGGAGATGGCCGCCACCCTGCTCGCCGCCTCGTTCGTGGTGTTCGGGGCCATGTACCTGGCCCCGGGCGACCCGGCCGGCTTCCTCCTCGCCGGCCGCTCGGCCTCCCCGGAGGCGCTCGCCTCCGTCAAGGCCCAGTACCACCTGGACGAGCCCTTCCTCGTACGCTACGGCCGCTGGCTCGGCGACGTCCTCCAGGGCGACTTCGGACGCTCCATCACCTACCGCACCGACGTCTCGCGCCTGCTGGCCGACCGGCTGCCCACCACCCTGCTCCTCGTCACCATGGCGCTCGTCGTGGTGGTGGCCGTCGGACTGTTCCTCGGCCGGCTCGCCGCGGTCCGCGGCGGCGCCACCGACACCGCCGTGCTCGTCACCACCACCTTCGCCGTCGGGACCCCGTCCTTCGTCGCGGCCGTCCTGCTCCAGGGCCTGTTCGCCGTCAAGCTCGGCTGGTTCCCCACCAGCGGGGCCGGCGAGGGCTTCACCGACAAGCTCCGGCACCTCGCGCTCCCCGCGACCGCCCTCGCCCTCTACCTGATCGGCATGCTCGCCCGCGTCACCCGCTCCGCCATGGCCGAAGCCCTCGACAGCGACCACGTCACCGTCGCCCGCAGCCGCGGCGTACCGGAACGCCAGGTCATCCGCCGGCACGTGTTCCGCAACTCCCTCGGCACCGTCCTGACCACCGGCGGCCTGATCGTCTCCACCCTGCTGGTCTGCACCGTCCTGGTCGAGACCGCGTTCAGCGTCGGCGGCATCGGCCAGCTCCTCGAACTGTCCACCAGCACCAAGGACTTCCCGACCGTCCAGGCCGTCTCCCTGATCGTCGTCGCCCTCTTCATGGCCGTGAACCTGGTCGTGGACCTGCTGCTCCCGCTCGTCGACCCCCGGGTCACCCTCGGCACCAGAGGGGCCGCCGTATGACCGCCGTACTGACCCGCCGCCCCGGCCTGTCCCGGATCCGCGCCGCCGGCTCCCCGCTCCACCTCGCCTGCCTCGGCCTCGTCGGCCTGGTCGTACTGGCCGCGCTGCTCGCGCCCTGGCTGGTGCCCCACGACCCCAACGCCGTCGACCTGGGCAACGCCCTGGCCGGCCCCGACGCCGAGCACCCGCTCGGCGCCGACGCGGCCGGCCGCGACACCCTCTCCAGGCTGCTGCTCGGCGCGCGGACCTCGCTGCTCGGCCCCCTCGGCGTCGTGGTCTTCTCCACCCTCGCCGGAGTCGCCGTCGGCACGGCCGCCGCCTGGCGCGGCGGCTGGCTCGACTCGGCGCTCTCCCGCAGCACCGAGCTGGTCTTCGCCTTCCCCGGCATGCTGCTGGCCATCCTGATCATCTCCGTGTACGGCGAAGGACTCCTCGCCCCCGTCATCGCCCTCGCCGTCGCCTACCTGCCCTACGTCAGCCGCCTCACCCGCTCCCTCGTCCTCGCCGAGGCGGCCCGCCCGTACGTGAGCGCCTACCGGGTCCAGGGCCACTCCGCCTTCCAGATCTGCCTGCGCCACGTCCTGCCCAACATCGCCCCCGTCGTCCTCGCCCAGTCCACCATCAACTTCGGCTACGCCCTGATGGACCTCGCCGGGCTGTCCTTCCTCGGGCTCGGCGTCCCCGCGCTCACCCCCGACTGGGGCCGCATGGTCTTCGACGGACAGACCGCGATCCAGCACGGATACCCGCTGTCCGCGATCCTGCCCTGCGCCGTCATCGTGCTGACCGTGGTCGCCTTCAACGTGGTGGGCGAACGCTGGGCCGACCGCGTCGCCAGGAGAGACCGATGAACACTCCCGCAAGCACCCCCGAAGACGCACTCGAAGTCAGCGGACTGCGGGTCACCCTCCCCGGCACCGCCCGGCCCGTCCTCGACGGGATAGACCTCACCGTCGCCCGCGGCGAGACCGTCGCCCTCGTCGGCGAATCCGGCTCCGGCAAGAGCATCACCTCCCGCAGCGCGCTGGGGCTGCTGCCGCCCGGCGCCCGCGCCGAAGGCGCCGTACGGGTCTGCGGGCGCGACGTACTCGCCATGACCCCGGCCGAGCTGGGCGGCGTACGGGCCGGCACGGCCGCCATGGTCTTCCAGGACCCGCGCGCCGCCGTCAACCCCCTGCGCCGCATCGGCGACTTCCTCACCGAGAGCGTCCTCCTCAACGGGACGCTGAACCGGGCGGACGCCACCGCCCGCGCGGGGGAACTGCTGCGGGCCGTCGGCCTGGACGAGTCCGTCCTGCGCAAGTACCCCGGCCAGGTCTCCGGCGGCATGCTCCAGCGGGTCGTGATCGCCGCCGCCCTCATGGGCGACCCGGCCCTCCTGCTGGCGGACGAGCCCACCACGGCCCTCGACGTCACCAGTCAGGCCGAGGTCGTCTCGCTGCTCGCGGGGCTGCGCGCACGCTTCGGCACCGGGCTGCTGTTCGTCACCCACGACCTCGACCTCGCCGCCGCCATCAGCGACCGGGTCTACGTGATGTACGCCGGGCGGATCGCCGAAACCGGGCCCGCCGAGGCCCTGTTCGCCCGGCCGCGGCACCCGTACACCGCCGCCCTGCTGGCCTCCACCCCGCGGATGGACGGCCCCCGGGGCAGGCTCGCCGCCATCGACGGCCGCCCGCCCGATCTGCGCGAGGAACTGCCGGGCTGCGCCTTCGCCGCCCGCTGCCCGCTCGCCACGGAGATCTGCGACCACCGGGCGCCGCACCAGGCGGCCGCTCCCGGCCGGCCGGACCACCGGGCCGCCTGCCACCACAGCGACCGGCTCGAAGGGAGCACCGCCGATGTCCGATAGCACCACGGGCACCCCGCACCTGCTGGAAGTCAGGGGTCTGCGCCGCGCCTTCGCCGCCGTCCGCGCCGTGGACGACGTGTCCTTCGCCCTGCCCGAGGGCGGATCGCTGGGCGTCGTGGGCGAGTCCGGCTCGGGCAAGACCACCACCGCCCGCATCGTCGTCGGCCTGGAGCGGGCCGACTCGGGAGACGTCCTCGTACGCGGCCAGCCCCGGACCGGCCGCACCCGCGGCAGGGCCGCCCGGCTGGCCCGGGCCCGCCAGGTGCAGATGGTGTTCCAGGACCCGTACCTCTCGCTCGAACCGCGGACCCCCGTCGAGGCAGCCCTGCGCGAAACCCTCGCCCTGCACTTCCCCGGCCGCGACCACACCGCGCGGGTACGGGAACTGCTCGACCAGGTGGGCCTGGGCGCCCGGGCCGCCGAGGCCCGGCCCCGGCAGCTCTCCGGCGGCCAGCGCCAGCGGGTGGCCATCGCACGCGCCCTCGCCGTCGAGCCGGCCGTACTCGTCCTGGACGAGGCCGTCGCCGCCCTCGACGTGTCCGTCCAGGCACAGATCCTCAACCTGCTGGCCGACATCAGGCAGGAGACCGGGATCGGATACCTGTTCATCACCCATGACCTCGGCGTCGTCCGGTCCGTCACCGACGAGATCGTGGTGATGCGCCGCGGAGCCGTGGTGGAGAGCGGCCCCACCCAGGAGGTCCTCGCCGCGCCCCGGCACCCGTACACCCGGCTGCTGCTGGACTCCGTACCCCGGCCGGGCTGGGATCCGGACGCGATCGCCGAGGCCCGGCGGGCGCTCTAGGGGGTCACGGGCGCGGGGCGGCCGGCTCAGGCTCCGGCGGCGAGCGTGCGGAGCAGCGTACGCAGCACCGGGCCCGGGTCGACCTCGGCGCCCAGCGACTCCACGGCCGCCAGACCGTCCACGGCGGCGGCCACGGCCTCGCCCAGCAGACGGGCGTCGACGCCCCCGCCCCGCTCCTCGGCGAGCACCTCGAACAGGGCGGTGAAACAGCCCCGCCAGCGCCGGTACTCCGCCTCCAGGCACGCGCGGACCCGGGAGTCGTTCAGGGCGTGCCAGTGCAACGCGGAGTGGAGGTGGGAGAGTTCCGCGCCCTCGGGCCGGGAGAGCAGCTCGACCACCCGCTCGGCCCGCTCGGCGAAGGGCCCGGGCGCCGCCACGGCCTCCTCCAGCGGGAGGATCCACTCGGGGCGCATGTCCGCGACGACCGCCAGGACGAGATCGGTCCGGTCCTGGAAGTGGTAGTGGCACATCCCGTGCGACACGCCGCTCAGGGCCGCCACGTTCCGGGTGGTGAAGCGCTCGCTCATCCCGCCCGCGAGCAGGGTCCGCGCGGCGGCGATCAGCCGTGTCCGGGTCTGCTCGCCCTTGGCCGAGACCCGGGTGCGGCCCGCTCCCGCCCCCGCCGGCGCGGGGGGTGCGGACAGGTCCGGGGAGTCCTTCGCGGATGCAGCCATGGCGTCACTCTAGTCAGCCTCCGGCGCGCCACCTGCGCCTTTCCCCGAGCCCCCGGAACGACCTTGCCGGAACTCTTGACCGAGCGCTTGGCCAGTTTTAGTTTTCCGGCCAACCCCGCTACCGCCGCGGGGAGTTGGAGACCCGAAGGAGACCCCCTCATGAACGACCACGCAGTCAGTCCGCCCCGGGCGGGCATGGACAGGCGCCGTTTCCTGACGGCGGCGGGCCTCGCCGCCGCCGGCGCGGCCGTCACGGCCGCCGCCGTACCGGCGGCGGCCCGGGCCGCCGCCCGGCCGGCCGCCGCGGGAGGCTTCCGGGTACCGATCGAGGACGTGCGCCACACCCGCACCTGGATGGCCTGGCCGGACAGCACCTCGATCTGGGGGAACAAGCTCTCCGGCGTCCAGTCGGACATCGCCCTGATCGCCCGCACCATCGCCAAGTACGAGCCGGTCCACATGTGCGCCAACCCCGGCAGCGCCGCCCGCGCCCGCTCCCTGTGCGGCTCCACCGTCACCGTGCTCACCACCGTCCCCGTCGACGACTGCTGGATGCGCGACTCCGGTCCGGTCTTCCGGACCGACGGGGCCGGCGGCCTGGACGCGGTCGGCCTGAACTTCAACGGCTGGGGCAACCGCCAGACCCATGCCAAGGACGCCCTGGTCGCCGGACGTATCGCCGCCTACACCGGGGTCCCGTTCACCAGCGCGGCCCTGACCGGCGAGGGCGGCGCCGTCGAGCAGGACGGTGCGGGCACCCTGATGGCCACCCGCAGCAGCCTGGTCAACGGCAACCGCAACCCAGGGATGTCGCAGTCGCAGATAGAGGCCGCGCTGTGCACGGCGTACGGCGCCTCCAAGGTCATCTGGTTCGACGGCGTCCGCGGCCAGGACATCACCGACGACCACGTCGACGCCACCTCCCGCTTCCTGGCGCCCGGCAGGGCCCTCGTCCAGATGCCGCTCGCCACGGACACCGACGTCTACGCCAAGGACGCCAGGCAGCAGTACCAGATCCTGTCCGCGGCGACCGCCGCGAACGGCACCCGCATGACGGTGGACCGGCTCCAGGGCCCCGACTACTACAAGATCCGCTCGGCCAACCCGGACTTCCTCGCCTCCTACGCCAACTACTACGTCTGCAACGGCGCCGTGATCTCCGGCCAGTTCGGCGACACCCGCGCGGACACGGCCGCCAGGGCCACCCTCGCCCGGCTCTTCCCCGGCCGCGTCGTCGAGCAGCTGAACATCGACCGCCTCGGCACCGGTGGCGGCGGCATCCACTGCGTCACCCAGCAGCAGCCGGTCGCGTAGCACGCCGGCGGCCCGTCCGCCCGGCGCCCGCCGGCCGGGCGGGCCCCGGTGTCACCGCGCCTCAGTAGCGCAGGGCCGTGCCGGTCTCGGCCCGCACCGTGCCGGACAGCTTGTGCGTACTGCGCGCGCTGCCCGTGCCCGTGCCCTTGCCGGCGACGTCCGTGACCGTCACCACCACGGTGTCGAGGAGCTTTCCGCCCTCGTCCTTGAACTCGACCTGTACCGCGAAGGACTTCTGCTCCTCATCGGTGTTCCGTACGGTCACGGGGACCGTCGTACGGCCGTCCGTGTCCGTCGCCACCGGGCCCAGGGACACCTGGTCCCGGGCGTCGACCCCGTCCTTCACCTCGGCGAGCTTGTCCTTGGCGACGGCAGCGGCGGACTCGGCGGCCTCCGCGGCATCGGCGGCGGCCGACGAGACCGCCTCGCCGGCCGACTTCACCGCCGCCGCGGCGCTCGACACCGCGGCGGACGGGGCGCCGTCGCCGTCCGAACAGCCGGCGGCACCGAGCGCCAGCACAGCCACGAGAGTTCCACCTGCCGCACCACGCGTCCACGCGATCGCCGCCACCATGCCTCCAAGGGTCGTCCGGGCCTCCCAGTCAACGCCCCGGCGGCCCGGACGCCCACCGCAGGAGGCATCCGGGTGACGCCCGGCGACCGCGTCCGGGACAGCCGGGAGGTGTGCTGATCGGGGCCGTCGAGCGGGTCCGGCCGCACGGGGCGGCCCCGATCCCGTTCAATGGGTACGGAACTACGACGGAGGGGTACGCGATGGGACGCGCGGGCGGGCGGCGCAAGCCGATGGTGATCGCGGTGGTGGCGGTGGCATCCGTACTGGTGGCGGTGGGGCTGTACTGGTTCGAGCCGTGGAAGCTCTGGCAGGACCAGACGGTCAGGGAGGCGCTGCCGAGCGCGTCGGCGTCCGCTCCCGGCCGGGCGGCTCCCCGGACCCTGGCCCGGGGGAACCTGATCAGCCACGAGCACACCACCACGGGGACGGTCAGGGCGGTCCGTCTGCCGGACGGCTCCCGCATCCTGCGCCTCGAAGGGCTGGACACCAGCAACGGGCCGGACCTGCGGGTCTGGCTGACCGACGCCCCCGTCAAGGAGGGTACGGACGGCTGGCACGTCTTCGACGACGGGAAGCACATCAGCCTGGGCGCCCTCAAGGGCAACAAGGGCGACCAGAACTATCCGATCCCGGCCGACGTGAACCTGTCCGAGTACACCAGCGTGACCATCTGGTGCGACCGCTTCGACGTCTCCTTCGGCGCGGCCGCCCTCGAACCGGTCTGACCCGCCCGGGCCCTACAGCAGCAGGGTGCGGGCGAGCGCGGTCATCACGATCTGGGTCTTGGTGTCGCCGGTCGGCGGCGGGGTGAGACCGCGCTCGCGCAGGGCCCCGTCGAGGACGTGCTGGACGTCCGCCGCGTCCTCCAGGTCCGCCCGCACCGAGACCTCGACGAACCGCAGCCCGCCCTCGGTGGTCCACTCCTCGACGGCCACCGCGCGGGGCAGCTCCTGCCACTCCTGCTTCCACTTGACCGCGTGCACCGGGCCGAGCGCCGTCAGGCCGTCGAGGCCGCCGTCGCCCAGTCCGGCGGCGCCGAGCAGCTCCAGCTGCTCCTCGACGAGCAGCCGGCCGGGCGAGCCGGCCCCGGGGTCGAGGGAGGACGCGAAGCCCACCTCGGCCTGGAGCGAGGCCGCCACCACGGGCTTGAACGCGGGCGCCGCCCGGTCCTGCTCGATCCGGTACTCCCACTCCTCGCCCTCGCGCTCCTTGAGCCAGGGCGGCGGCAGCGCGGGACACGGACGTAGTTTGACCGTAATGTCCGCTTCGTTCTTGGAGTCGTGCCCCTCGCGGTCCCGGCGCAGGCGCAGGATGCGGCCCCCCTCCAGGAGCGGCAGCGAAATCTTCGCGCCGGAGGTCTTCGCGGGCCTGTCCCAGAAGTGGACGGACCGGCGCCGGCCGTCGTCGCGGTCGAGGTCCAGGGCGTCGAACGCCGCCGCGGCCTCCGTCCCGGCAAAGCTGACCTTGATCTCGGCGGCCTCGGCCGTGGGGGGCTGCTTCATGGTGCCGTTATCGCCCCGGCGGCCTCCCGGAGCCCGGCACTCCGGCACCGCCGGCCGCAGGATTCACCCGAGTGCCGCACTCCGTTGCCACGAACGGCCGCCGGGCTGTGGATCGGCTGTGAAAGGGTGCGGTACGGGGGGTGTGGTACGGGCGGTGTGCCAACAAGTTCTATATTCGTACGAAGCATCCACGCGCGGCCCTGCTGCGGAGATTCAGGGGGGTACGACCGCGATGGCCGAGACCGACGCCGTGGGCGGCACCCGGGCGAAGTCCCGCACGGCCCGCAAGGCGCGCCGCAAGACCCGCAACCGCAAGCGCCTGGGCATAGCCGGCGCCGTACTCGTGGCGGGCGGGGCCGCCACCGCGTTCGCGGTCGGTTTCTCGGGCTCCTCGGACGCCCAGGGGGACGCGCGGCTGGCGACCCCGGCGGGCGCGGGCGGGGTGACCGGCGGGCCCGGCTTCGGCAAGGGCCCGAAGCCGAACTGGGACGGCAAGGTCGAGGTGCTGGGCGACGGCTCCACCTCCTACACCGGACCGCAGCCGGGACAGCTCAAGCCCGAGAAGCTCAAGCCGGGCGAGAAGCCGCCGCAGTTCGTGGTCTTCTCCTGGGACGGCGCGCTGGAGGGCGACGACCACCTCTTCTCCCACTTCCGCCAGGTGGCCAGGCAGAACAAGGCCCACATGACCTTCTTCCTCACGGGCATCTACCTCCTGCCCGACGCGAAGAAGTCCCTCTACCGCCCGCCGCAGCACGGCCAGGGCGCGGCCGCCATCTCGTACCCGACCGCCCCGCACGTGAAGTCCACGATCCAGCAGCTGCGCGGCGCCTGGACCGACGGCAACGAGATCGGCTCGCACTTCAACGGGCACTTCTGCGGCCCCAAGGGCGGCGGGGACTGGAGCCCCGAGGAGTGGAAGAGCGAGATCGACCAGGCGTACGGCTTCATGAAGGCCTGGAAGACCAACACCGGCTTCACCGGCGAGGCGCCCCTGCCCTTCGACCCGGACCGGGAAGTGGTCGGCGGCCGCGCCCCCTGCCTGGAGGGCCAGAAGAACCTGATCACCGCGATCAAGCCGTACGGCTGGCGCTACGACGCGAGCTCCTCGGGTGACTTCCAGCTGTGGCCGTCCAAGATCGACGGCATCTGGAACTTCCCCCTCCAGCTCGTCCCGCTCCAGGGCAAGGAGGTGCAGGTCCTCTCCATGGACTTCAACTTCCTCTACAACCAGTCCGGCGACAGCACCCAGGGAGACCCGTCGAAGTTCGCCGGCTGGCGGGACCAGGTCCGCGGCTCCTACATGAACGGCTTCAACCGCGTCTACAACGGCAGCCGGGCCCCGATGTTCATCGGAAACCACTTCGAGGACTGGAACGGCGGCATCTACATGAAGGCCGTCGAGGACGTGATGAAGGACGTCTGCAACCGCCAGGACGTGCGCTGCGCCTCGTTCCGGGAGGTGGCGGACTGGATGGACGCCCAGGACCCCAAGGTCCTGGCCCAGCTGCGGATGCTCGACCCCGCCCAGGCCCCGGACTGGAAGGCGGTCGTCAAGTAGGACCGGAAGACGAATGCGGAGGGGCCGGACGGCACATGCCGCCCGGCCCCTCCGTCCGTCGCCCGGCTACTTCACGGCCTTGGCGTAGTCGGCCCATACGTTGACCGCCCGCGCGCTGCCGGGCGTCGTGGGGGCGTCGCCGCCCAGCCCGGTCAGCGGCAGCGGGATCAGGTCCAGCAGCGACATCCGGTAGACCACCACCGCGGTGGTCTCCTGCGCGGTGGTGCCCACGAACCAGCCCGCCGTGTTCGCCGCGGTCGTGCCGGTCTTGCCCGCCGCTCCAGGCTGGGCCTTGGCCGCGGCCTTCGCCGAGCCCTCGCTGACGGCCGAACGCAGGGCCTCCGTCACCGTCCGGGCGGTCTTCGGCGACATCGCCTTGGCCGCCTTCGGCGGGTCGAGCGGCACGGCGGCGCCGGCCCGGGTGGCCGAGCGCACCGAATAGGGGTCGGTGTGCATGCCGTCCGCCGCGAAGGTCTGGTAGGCCCCCGCGATCCGGATCGCGCTGGGCTTGGAGTTCTCCCCGAGGGCGAAGGTGGGGATCCGCGGGCCGAGGCTCGACGAGAGCAGCCCGGAGCGCTCGGCGTACGTCTCGACCCGGTCGACCCCGACGTCGATGCCGAGCTGGAGCATGGGGGTGTTGACGGAGTTGGCGACGGCCTGTTGCAGGGTGATCTGCCCCCAGCTGCGGTCGCCCTCGTTGTGCCCCTTGAGCACCTTGCCGCTGCGGTCCCAGTACGGGCCCTCGGGCGTCTGCACCGTCGCCTGGTCGTTGCCGTCGTAGACGCTGGAGGACGAGACGGGGGTACGGGCCTGGCCGCGCGTGCGCACCACTCCGTCCTCCAGGGCGGCGGCGTAGACGAAGGGCGTGAACACCGTGCCGGCCGGGATCGTCGTCGCGTTCGCCTCGTTGAAGCCCTGCTTCAGGTAGTCGGGGCCGCCGTACACGGCGAGCAGCCGGCCGTCGCGGGCCACGCTGGCCGCGCCGATCTTCGCGAACTTGTCGGTGTCGGGCCGCCGCTCGGGGTCGAAGGACTTCTGCGCTTCCTGCACCGCGGCGGTCAGTGCCGTCATGCGGTTCTTGTCGAAGGTCGTGTAGATCTGGTAGCCGCCGAGGTCGAAGTCGGACTCCTTGAGGTGGCCGGCCTTGATCGCGTACGCCTTGGCCATCTCCACCAGGTAGCCGTTCTGCGCTCCGGGCATGCCCACGAGGGAGGCGTCCGAGGGCTCCGGGAACTTCGTGTAGGTCGCGCGCTCGGCGGCGGAGAGGTGGCCGGTCTCGACCATGCGGTCCAGGATCCAGCTCCAGCGCTCGACGGCGCGGGCGTGGTTCTCCTTGCCGAGGGTGGGGTCGTACAGGCCGGCGCCCTTGAGGAGGGAGGCCAGGAAGGCGCCCTCGCTGGCGTTGAGCTGGGAGACGTCCTTGCCGTAGTACGCCTGGGACGCGCGCTGGATGCCGTAGGTGCCGCGGCCGAACCAGCTGGTGTTGAGGTAGTCCTCCAGGATCTGCTTCTTGCCCGCGCGGCTGTCCAGCTTCACGGCGAGCAGCAGCTCGGTGAACTTCCGGGACAGGGTGCGGTCCTGGTTCAGGTACGCGTTCTTCACGTACTGCTGCGTGATGGTGGACCCGCCCTGGGTCTCGCCGCCCGTCAGCGCCGCCCGCACGGCGCGCAGCACACCCGAGGGGGAGACGCCGGGATCGGAGTAGAAGCTGGCGTTCTCGGCCGCCAGGACGGCTCCCTGGACCTTCTCCGGCACCTTGTCCAGGGGCATCTCCTGCCGCTGGACCCAGCCCGTGCGGGCCATGGTGGAGCCGTCGGACCAGTAGTAGACGTTGTCCTGCTGTTTGGCGAAAGAGTTGAGATCGTCCGGTATGTCCGTTACGGCATAGGCGATTCCGACGAAGGCCGTCATGCCGACGAACAGGTACAGCACGGCGCCGAGCCACTGGCGGCCCGAGGGTATCCAGCGCTGCCACCCGCTGCGCCCCGGTCGCGGGTACGCCGGCTTCAGGCGCCGCAGCACCGGGCGCGCCTTGGCGAGGGCCGGTCCGAGGGCGGGTGCGAGGCGGCCCGCCAGACCGGAACCGGTAGGTGCCCGACGGCTCCCGGACTTCCTGCGGCGGCCCGAGGGGGCCGCGACGCTGCCCTTCGGGGCCGCGCGCCTGCCCCGTGATCGCCCTCTTGAGGACATGTCCTGCCTGCCCACTCCGAATGCCCCCTGTGCCGTGCTTCCGTGTACACCCTAGATGCATTTCCTGTGAAGACGATGGGGAGGCGGCGGGAACCGGAGGGGATTCCCGGGGCGTCTCACAGTGCGGAAGCGGAGTCATGCCGCCCGGTCTGCGGGGTGATCATTGCCGGGCGACTGGGGACGAAACGGAACGCGGCCACAGCGTCGCCCAGTTGTGCGAAGATTCCGTCCTCCCGGTCTGTGTGGACCGGGTGACAAGGGGATACACAGTGATACCTAAGAGGTTCAGGCTGGCCGCCATCGGGGCCCTGACCGTGGCCATAGCGTCCGGCAGCCTGTTCGCCTACTCCGCGAGCGCGGGCACGACGGAGGACGCCGACCGCGCCACCGCGGACTCCTTCGCCCGCATAGCCGACGACGTGCTCTCGCAGCGCACGCAGGCCCTGGTCGACGGCCACGTGAAGCACCGTGACGCGGCGCCTTCGTCCAAGAAGAAGGCCCGCCTGTCGGACAAGCTGAAGAAGGACGAGGACGCGGCGATCACGTCGCTCAAGTCCCGCAAGACCCGCCTCGCGGAGCTCGGCGAGGCGTACACGGCCGCCGACACCCGCGTCGTGGTGGACAAGGCGACCATCACCGGGGGCAAGGCGACCGTCCAGGTCACCGAGCAGACCACGCTCACCTACAAGAAGGTGCGCGGGGACGAACCGGACACCACGGACTTCAAGACGCGCTACGAGCTGACGCTGGCGGGCAAGAAGGGCGGCTCCTGGGAGCTGACCTCCATCAAGTCCCAGGACAGCGCCAACGCCCCCGTCGCGGTCAACGAGCCCGTGACCGCCAAGGTCGCCGCCACCGTCAAGGACGACGGCAACCAGTACCCGGACGGCACGCCCGCGTCCACGAAGTACCCGGCCCCGGCGCCCAAGCCCAAGACGCTGACCGGCGGCGCGTACGACTACAACGCCATGGCGAAGTACGCGGAGAAGTACTGGAGCAACTACAACCCGGCCTACCGGAAGTTCAACGGCGCCGGCGGTGACTGCACCAACTTCATCAGCCAGGCGCTGAAGGCCGGCGGCTGGAAGCCCGTCCCGGGCTCCTCCTCGGACTACCGCAACTGGTGGTACGACGGCACCCGCCAGTCCGACTCCTGGGTCGGGGCGAACGAGTGGGCCTGGTTCACGCTCTCCAACGAGCGGGCCGCGAACCTGGCGAACGTGTACCAGATGGACATCGGCGACATCCTGCAGGTGGACTTCAACAAGGACGGGTCCAAGGACCACTCCATGATCGTCAGCTACCGCAGCCGTGCGGGGATGCCGTACCTCACGTACCACTCCACCAACACGTACCGTAAGTCGCTCGCGAGCATCATCGCGTCCTACCCGGACGCGCGCTACTTCGCGTACCGCACCTGACGGTCGGCCCCTGAGCCCCTCCCGCCGGCGGAAGCCCCCCGGCGGGAGGGGCTTTTTCGTGCCCCGGCCTGGCTGGATGCCGTCGTCGGCCGCGTCAAACCTCCAGCACATCAAGATCACTGCATCGAGGTAATGCACCCGGCATTTCAAGGTCGTCTGGGCAGGCAGAACGTTACTGTTCCCCGAGATCTGGACGGATTCCCTGATATTCGCCCCTCTTTTTTCCTTTTCACCGGTGACGTGCACTTATGCCCGTCGTCGCGCTTACGAAGGAGAGCTCGCCGCATGACCGTTGACACCAGCCCGGAAGCCCAGCTGGATCCGCCGCAGCAGTCCAGCCTGAGCACGGCCGCCGCCCGCAACCTTGCCAGCACGACCAAGTCCGCCCCGCAGATGCAGGAGATCACCTCCCGGTGGCTGCTGAGGAGCCTGCCCTGGGTGGAGACCAAGGGCGGCACCTACCGGGTGAACCGCCGGCTGAGCTACACCGTCGGCGACGGGCGGATCGAGTTCGTCCAGGACGGTGCCTCGGTGCGGGTGATCCCCCGGGAGCTCGGCGAACTGGCCCTGCTGCGCGGCTTCGACGACCTGGAGGTGCTGACCGCGATCGCCGGCCGGTGCGTCCAGCGCGACTTCCGGGCCGGCGAAGTGCTCGTCGAGCGCGGCGCCCCGGCCGACCAGATCCACATGATCGCCCACGGCCGGATCAGCCAGACCTCCCTCGGCAAGTACGGCGACGAGGTGGCCATCGCGACCCTCGCCGACGGCGACCGCTTCGGCGAGAACGCCCTGCTCGACGGCGACGCCGGCTGGGACTACACCGCCACCGCGGAGACCCCGGGCACCCTGCTCACCCTCTCCCGCAGCGAGTTCGCCGCCGTACTGTCCTCGGCGCCGACCCTCCAGGCCCACATCCAGCAGTTCAGCTCGCTCCCGCAGCAGCGGCAGAACCGTCACGGCGAGGCCGAGATCGCCATGTCGGCCGGCCACACCGGCGAGTACGAGCTGCCCACCGCCTTCGTGGACTACGAGCTCAACCCGCGCGAGTACGAGCTCTCCGTCGCACAGACCGTCCTGCGGGTCCACACCAGGGTCGCCGACCTCTACAACGGGCCGCACAACCAGACCGAGGAACAGCTCAGGCTCACCATCGAGGCGCTGCGCGAGCGCCAGGAGCACGAGCTGATCAACAACCGCGAGTTCGGCCTGCTCCACAACGCCGACTTCAAGCAGCGGATCCAGACCCACTCCGGCCCGCCCACCCCGGACGACCTCGACGAGCTGCTCTGCCGCCGCCGCGGCACCAAGTACCTCTTCGCCCACCCCAAGACGATCGCGGCGATCGGGCGCGAGTTCAACGCGCGCGGGCTCTACCCGGACCACGTCGACGTCGGCGGGCAGCAGGTCCCGGCCTGGCGGGGCGTACCGATCCTGCCCTGCAACAAGATCCCCATCAGCAAGGAGAACACCAGCTCCATCCTCGCCATGCGTACCGGCGAGGACAACCAGGGCGTCGTGGGCCTGCGGCAGACCGGCCTGCCCGAGGAGTACGAGCCGGGCCTGTCGGTGCGCTTCATGGGCATCAACGAGCAGGCGATCATCTCCTACCTGGTCACCACCTACTACTCCGCCGCCATCCTGGTGCCCGACGCCCTCGGCGTCCTGGAGAACGTACAGATCGCCCGCAGGCGCGACTAGAGGACCTGCCCACCGGCCGCGACGCCCGGCCCGCCCGGGATCCGGGCCACCTCACCCACCTCACCAAGGAGCCACGGATGCCCGATCCCGGGCCTTCCCCTCTGCAGTCGAGCCTGCCCTCCGCCGCCGCGCACTTCGGGGCGCACGTCCTCGCCGACACCCTGAGCCTGGGCCGGGCCCCGGCCGGCGCCCCGGTCGCGGAAGCCGCCGCTGCCGAAGCCGT
The DNA here is from genome assembly GCF_055602105.1 of Streptomyces sp. NPDC037421. Lineage (NCBI taxonomy): Bacteria > Bacillati > Actinomycetota > Actinomycetes > Kitasatosporales > Streptomycetaceae > Streptomyces > Streptomyces sp. NPDC037421. The sequence goes on along the minus strand of NZ_JBVJWV010000001.1, from coordinate 453,101 downwards.
CCCCGGGCCGGCCGCAGCCGCGACGCCCGTCGTCACGGCCCCCGCCGCCATCCGGCCCGCCCCGCCGTCCGCGCCCGTCCTGCCCTTCGGCACCCGCACCCCTCCGGCGGCCGCGCCCGCGGCGGGAGAGGGAACGGTACGGCAGGCCGGCGAGGCCCTGGAGCGGATCATCCGCGGGCCCAGCGGCCTGGGCACGACCGCCCTGCACCCCGCCCGGTACGGGGACCCCCCGGCGCCCACCGCACCGGTGGACGCCCTCCACATCCCCGGCCTCTACTACCACCCGGTCCCGGAACCCGACCCGGCGCGGGTGGCCGAGCTCAGCCGCAGGATCAAGGCCTGGGCGCTGGACGAGATCCAGCTCTACCCGGACGACTGGGAGGGCGAGTTCGACGGCTTCTCCACCGGGCGCTACATGGTCGCCTGCCACCCGGACGCCCCCACCATCGAGCACCTGATGGTCGCCGCCCGGCTGATGGTCGCCGAGAACGCGGTCGACGACATGTACTGCGAGGACCACGGGGGCTCGCCCATCGGTCTCGGCGGCCGCCTGCTGCTGGCGCACAGCGCCCTCGACCCCCTGCACACCACGAAGGAGTACCACCCCCAGTGGGCGGAGTCGCTCCACGAGGACGCCCCGAGGCGCTCCTACCGCTCCGCCATGGAGTACTTCGTCCAGCAGTCCACGCCCTCCCAGGCCGACCGCTTCCGGCACGACATGGCCCGGCTGCACATGGGGTACCTCGCCGAGGCCGCCTGGGCGCAGACGGACCACATGCCCGAGGTGTGGGAGTACCTCGTGATGCGGCAGTTCAACAACTTCCGGCCGTGCCCCACCATCACGGACACCGTCGGCGGCTACGAGCTGCCCACCGACCTGCACGCCCTGCCCGCGATGCAGCGCGTCCTCGCACTCGCCGGCAACGTCAGCACCATCGTCAACGACCTCTACTCGTACACCAAGGAACTCGCGAGCCCCGGGCGCCACTTGAACCTGCCCGTGGTGATCGCCGAACGCGAGGGGGTCTCCGACCGGGAGGGCTACCTCAAGGCGATCGAGGTCCACAACGAGCTCATGCACGACTTCGAAGCCGAGACCGCCGCCCTGGCCGCCGCCTGCCCCGTACCGAGCGTGCTGCGCTTCCTGCGGGGGGTGGCCGTGTGGGTCGACGGCAACCACTACTGGCACCAGACCAACACCTATCGCTACAGCCTGCCCGATTTCTGGTAAGGACGGACTTATTCGTGACCAGCACTGATCTCACCACCGCCCCCTCCGTCGGCTCCGTGCTCATCCCCGCGCCGACGACGCCCTACCAGGGTGACATCGCCCGTTACTGGAACGACGAGGCCCGCCCCGTCAACCTGCGCCTCGGCGACGTCGACGGCCTTTACCACCACCACTACGGCATCGGCGACATCGACCACGCGGCCCTCGGCGACGCCGAGGACAGCGCATACGAGAAGAAGCTGATCGCCGAGCTGCACCGGCTGGAGTCGGCCCAGGCCGAACTGCTGCTGGACCACCTCGGCCCGGTAGGCCGCGACGACACCCTCGTGGACGCCGGCTGCGGCCGCGGCGGCTCGATGGTGATGGCCCACCAGCGCTTCGGCTGCAAGGTCGAGGGCGTCACCCTGTCGACCAAGCAGGCCGACTTCGCCAACCGGCGCGCCCGCGAACTCGGCATCGAGGACCACGTCCGCGCCCGCGTCTGCAACATGCTGAACACCCCCTTCGAGACCGGCCAGGCAGCGGCCTCGTGGAACAACGAGTCCAGCATGTACGTCGACCTGCACGACCTCTTCGCCGAGCACTCCCGGGTCCTCGCCGTCGGCGGCCGCTACGTGACCATCACCGGCTGCTGGAACCCGCGGTACGGCCAGCCCTCCAAGTGGGTCTCGCAGATCAACGCGCACTTCGAGTGCAACATCCACTCCCGCCGCGAGTACCTGCGGGCCATGGCCGACAACCGCCTCGTACCGCAGGCGGTCGTCGACCTGACCCCCGACACGCTGCCCTACTGGAAGCTGCGCGCCACCTCCTCCCTGGTCACCGGCATCGAGGAGGCGTTCATCAAGTCCTACGAGGACGGTTCCTTCCAGTACGTCCTGATCGCCGCCGACCGCGTCTGACCAGGCTCTGAGCGGGTTCCGGCCGAGCCCGTCCGCAGACCCGAGGGGCCGGGACCGTCAGCCGACGGACCCGGCCCCTCCCGGGCGTGTGACCATGGCCCCCGGTACATCCGCACCACCTGGGGGAAGCATGTCCACCCGCACCACCGCCGCGCGCTCCGCGGCCGCCGCGCTCGCCGCGCTGTTCGTCCTGGCCGGCTGCACCTCACCGGACAAGGACCCGAAGACGGCGGGCGGTTCCCCGGCGGCCGCGGCGGGGGGGGGGGGGGGGGGGGGGGGGGGGGGGGGGGGGGGGGGGGGGGGGGGGGGGAGGAGGGGGGGGAGGGGGGGGGAGGGGAGGGGAGGGGGGGGGGGGGGTGGG
>NZ_JBVJWV010000001.1:285302-450597 GCF_055602105.1 Streptomyces sp. NPDC037421 | reverse complement strand
AGGACCAGCTCGGTGGCGGCGAGTTTGCTGACGCCGTACAGTCCGCCGGGTCTCGGGACGGCGTCCTCCCCCCCCCCCCCCCCCTCCCGCCTCCCCCCCCCCCCCCCCCCCCCCCCCCCCCCCCCCCCCCCCCGGGGCCGGGTACGAGGGACCCCGCCCGCAGGACCAGAACCTGCTGGCCTGGACCGGCGACCCGGGCGACGCGGGCCACGTCACCGCCCAGTCGGCGGCCGGCGTCGGCGGACGCGTCACCCTGGTCCGGGTCGTCCTGCGGCAGGAGACCACCTGGTCGAACATCTGGCTGGGGCTGGCCGGCCTCGACCCCAACGCCCAGCTCTCCAACTGCTACTTGGGCGTGTACGACGCCGCCGGGACCCTGCGCGGGGCCACCCCGGACATCTCCCCCCAGCTGATGACCGACCCCGTCGCCAAGCCGCTCGCCCTCGCCAAGCCGTTCACCGCAGCCCCCGGGACATACTTCATCGCCCTCCTGCTCAACGGCAACTGGGCCACCAACGCCCTCACCCTGAAGTCCACCGGCGCCGGCATCTCGGTCAACGCGGGCCTCACGCCCCCCAACCTGCGCTACAGCACCATCCTGACCGGCCAGAACTCCCTGCCGGCCACCGTGAACCTCGCCGAGCAGTCCACCAGCACCATCAACACCGGCTGGGCCAGCCAGTGGTACGGGATCTCCTGAGCCCGCGCACCCGCCGCCCGGCCGGGGCCGGGCGGCGGGCCGGGTTCAGGCCGCCACGGCCTCGGCGCGCGCCTCGCGGGCGGGCGGGGCGAGGCGGCCAGTGCGGTCGAGGGCGTACAGGGCGGCCGTGCACCCGAGGCCCAGTACGAACAGCGCCAGCCAGGGCAGCGCCGACATCCCGGCGGAGCGGGCCGCGTCCAGCGCCGCCCCCGTGAGCAGGTTCCCGACGGCGATGCCGACCCCGCACACCGTGTTGTACAGCCCGTAGTGCGTGGCGACCAGGCGGTCCCCGCAGAGGCGGACGATGGTGTCCATCTCGAACGGGTACGCGATCATCGTCCCGGCGGCCAGCAGCAGCGCCGCCAGCACCGGCGGCACCGCCGCCAGCAGCCGCGTCCCCAGCTGTGACTGGGGTACGGGCAGCGCCGTGGCGGCCAGCAGGGGCAGGAAGGCCGCCCCCATGGCCAGCAGCCCCCAGGCCAGCGCCCGGCCCGGCTCCAGACGGGCCTTGCACCAAGCGGTGACGCGGGTCTGGAAGAGGATCGTGCTCAGCCCGGACACCGCGAAGAGCAGCGCCACCGCGGCCGTGCCGAAGCCGCCCTCGCCGCCGACGCGCCGGACCTCCAGCGGCAGCGCCATGTAGACCTGGAAGGTCATCACGTAGGAGCCGATCATCGCCACGGAGAACAGCAGGAACGGCCGGTTGGCGAGGATCCCGCGCCACTGGACGAGCACCCCCTCCCGGGGGCCCTCGGCGCGTTCGGCGGCGTCGTTGCCCCGGCGGGCGGGCAGGGCCCGGACCTGCACGATGCTCAGCACCGCGAAGATCCCGGCCGCCACCAGGCAGGTGACGCGGAAGTCGACGCCCGTCAGCACCATGCCCACCAGCGGGCCCAGCAGGATGCCGGCCTGGTAGAAGACGTTGAACAGGGCGAAGGCCTCCACCCGGCGCTCGCCCGCGTCGGCCGCGAGGTAGGCCCGGGTGGCCGGGTTGAACAGGGCCCCGGCCAGCCCGGTGGCCGCCGAGGCGGCGATCAGCGCCGGCACGGAGTCGACCAGCCCGAGGGTCGCGAACCCGGCGATGCGCAGCGCGAGCCCGGTGATGATCATCGGCTTGTAGCCCAGGCGGTCGGCGAGGGTGCCGCCGATCAGGAACATGCCCTGCTGGCTGAAGTTGCGCACGCCGAGGATCAGTCCGACCGTCCAGCCGGCCAGCCCGAGCGGGCCGGCCAGGTGCGTGGCGAGGTAGGGCATGAGCATGTAGAAGCCGAGGTTGATGGTGAACTGGTTCACCATCAGCAGCTGGACGCTGCGCTCGTAGGTACGGACCTGCGCGAGGGTGCCCTTCATCAGGCGGGAACCTCCGACGCGTGCAGGGTCAGCGGGTCCACCACGCTCGCGCAGCGGGTCCAGCGGGTGACCTCCTTCTCGTCCAGGCGGCCGATCGTCTCGGGCTCCGCGGCCGGAGGGGAGTCCAGCAGCCCGTGCGCGGCGCAGTAGTCGTCGTCGTACACGGTGCCGAGGTAGCGCTGCGGCCCGTCGGGGAAGACCGCGGCGATCCGGGTGTCCTCGGGCAGGGTGCGGGCCAGCCAGCCGGCCACCAGGGCGACCGCGCCGACGCTCCAGCCGCCGGCGGCGTAGTGGGACGCGGCGAGCTGGCGGCAGGTCCACACGGCCTCGCCCGGGGCGACCCAGTGCACCTCGGAGAACTGCTCGTAGGCGACGTTGCGCGGGTAGATGCTCGAACCGAGGCCGCGCATCAGGCGGGTCCGCGCGGGCTGGCCGAAGATGGTGGAGCCGACGGTGTCCACGCCCACCAGCTTCAGCTCGGGGTAGAGCTGGCGCAGGACGCGGGAGACGCCCGCCGAGTGCCCTCCGGTGCCGACGCTGCACACCAGGACGTCGATGTGGTGCAGCTCGGTGGCCAGTTCGAGGGCCAGCGGGGTGTAGGCGGTGGTGTTGTCCGGGTTGTTGTACTGGTCCGGGCACCAGGAACCGGGGTGCTGGGCCAGCAGCTGGGTGACGCGGTCGCGGCGGGCCTGCTGCCAGCCGCCGGTGGGGTGCGGTTCGGAGACGACGTTGACCTGTGCCCCGTACGCCGTCAGCAGGCGGGTCATCGACGATTCCAGGCCGGGGTCGGTGACCAGCGTGACGGGGTGCCCGTGGACCATGCCGGCCAGGGCGAGGCCGAGGCCGAGGGTGCCGCTGGTGGACTCGATGATCCGGGCGCCCGGCTTCAGCTCGCCGCGGGCGCGGGCCCGTTCGACCATGTGCAGGCCGGGACGGTCCTTGATGCCGCCGGGGTTGAAGCCCTCGAGCTTCGCCCAGAAGCCGCGTCCCGCCGGGGCCAGGGGCTCCGACACGCGCAGCAGGGGGGTGTTGCCGACCAGCCCGGAGAGGCCGGAGCGGGCGGGGGGAGTGACGTCGGTGGCCGAAGAATGCATTGTTCCGCTCTCATTCGATGGTGCTTCGGTGGTCGCGCTCGTGGGAAATGCCGAGCCTGGGCAGGGCAGGGTCCGCCCGTTGGGCATACGTCAGCCGTTGCGAACGGGCTTACGGGAGCGGACTAGAGCCGCCATCGACAGACGATGGTCAGAGTGGAACGTCCTGAGCGGGCGACGGCCGGTCCGGCGGAGCCCGCACCCGCCGCCCGGGCCGCCGTCGGGGCGGCGCCCGCACCCGCCGAGGGCCGTGCGGGAGCGGCGGACAGGGGGGTCGGCCCCTGGCTGCTGGGGGCCGGGTCGGAGGTGGCGCAGCTGGAACCGTGGCCGGGATGCGGGTGTGCGTGGCCCAGGGGCTCTGCAGGGCCTGTCGGCCCGGGCTCCAGCGCGGCTCCGGCGGCTGACGAGCCGTAGGAGACGCCGGTGTGCCCGTGCGAGGAGCAGGCGAGGGCCGCGAGGAGCAGCGCGCTGAGCATGCCGACGACCAGCATGCGATACCAGGGCGAACCGGGGCGAAAGGGGTGTGGTCGGGGAGGGTGGGGGCAGGTGGGCAAGGTGTTCCTCCGTGCGGCGGGCACCCCTCGGCCCGTGCGGGCGGGGGTGGCGGGGATCGCGGGACGGGCCCGGAAGGATCCCGGGCCTACACCTGGAGGACGGTGGAGGTTCCCGGTTGCGCGGAGGCGGCGGTTGCGGCCGGGTTGCAGGCCGGGCCGGAGTGACCGGCGGCGTCCCGGTGGACCGCGGGGACGGGCCGGGCGGCGGTGGCCGCCGGGGGAGTCGCGGTCGCGTCCGCCGGGGAGGCCGCCCGAGGAGGCACGGGGGCGCAGTCGTGGACCGGGTGGGAGGGGGCGTGGTGGTCGGCGGGGGTCGCCGAGGCCGGGGTCGCGGTGCCGGAAGCCGCCGTCCGGGCGGCTGATGCCGTGGTGGTGGCGTGGGCGGCGCCGTGCGAGCCGGCGCCGTGTGCGCAGAGCAGGCCGAGCAGCAGCAGGGTCAGCCCGAGCAGGTGCAGCAGACCCGCGGAGGGGCGGATCCGCGGCGTACGGGGGGACCTGGCTGTGACCACGCCGTGATCTTAGCTTGTCGCCCGCGTGATGTGCGGTCCCGAACCGGACAATCACCGACCGCTTCTTGGCCGGTGCCCGGTATGCCGTGCGGGGACGGGCGGGGGCCGTGCGGGTCAGCCCGCCAGCTCCCGCGCGTCCAGCGGAAGGTGCCACGCGTTGCGGCGGCGCACGGTGTGCAGCTGGGCCTCCAGCGGGTTCGGCGGCACGGCGAGCACGGGGCACGGCGCGTGCGCCATGCAGTGGCGGGCCACCGAGGGCCGCAGGATGCCGAGCAGCCGGCCCCGGCGGCCCGCGCCGACCACCAGCAGGTCGTCCGCGTCCCGGGCGGCGTCGACCAGGACGGCCCGCGGGGTGCCCCGTACGATCTGCCCCGTCAGGGGGACGCCGGGGCCGCCGGGCCCGAAGGCGGCGTCGAGGGCCTCGCGCAGCCGCCCGGCCGCCGCCTCCCGGTGCTCGGGGTAGCGGGCGCAGGCACAGGCGCCGCCGGCGGCCGGACCCCCGCCCGGCGTCTGCCAGGCCAGCACCGCCCACAGTTCGGCCCCGCGCAACCGGGCCTCGTCGGCGGCCCGGTGCAGGGCCGTCAGACTTCCGGGCCCGCCGCTCACGCCCGCAACCACCCGTCGTCTTCCCACCGCCGGCCCCTCCCGCGTCGCCAACCGTCCGGCTTCCATTGAACGCCCGTCGGAGCCGCCCGTACGTCAGCGGTGCGTATGGACCCCGTCGGCCGGCGTCAAGTTCCCGTCAGGAGACGGCTGTCGCCGGGAGCACGGCCCGCAGGCGGGCGCCCCGGTCGGAGGGCTCGGCGGTGAGGGTGCCGCCGTGATGGGCGGTCAGGTCGCGGGCGATCGCCAGGCCCAGGCCGGCCCCGCCGTGGTCGCGGCTGCGGGCGTCGTCGAGCCGGGTGAAACGCTCGAAGATCCGCTCCCGGTCGGCGGGCGGGATGCCGGGGCCGTCGTCGAGCACCTCCAGTACGGCCGTCCGCGCCCCGGCGCCGCCGGCGGTGGTGCGCAGGACGATCTCGACCCGCCGGTCGGCGAACCGCTGGGCGTTGTCGAGCAGGTTGGTGACCACCCGGGTCAGCCACAGCTCGCTGCCCTCCACCTCCACGCCGGCCTCCAGCTCCGTGCGTACGGGCACCCGGTCGCCCAGCCGTGCCGCCACCGCGGACCGCACCACGGCACCCAGGTCCAGCCGGGCCGCCGCGACGGGCCGGGCGGCGTCGATCCGGGCCAGCAGGAGCAGGTCCGAGGCCAGGTGCTGGAGCCGCTCGGTGTCCTCCAGCGCCCCGCCGATCAGCTCCGGCCACAGCTCCGGGTCCCGGACGGCCAGGGCCACCTCAAGCTGGGTCCGCAGCACGGTGAGCGGGCTGCGCAGTTCGTGCGAGGCGTCGGCGATGAACTGGCGCTGGCGGTGCCCGGAGGACTCCAGCCGGTCCAGCGTGGCGTTCATCGTCTCGGCCAGGCGGGCCACCTCGTCGCGGGTGGGGGGTACCGGGACCCGGCGGTGCAGGTCCCGGTCGGTGATCTCGGCGACCTCCGCGCGGATCGCCTCGACGGGCCGCAGGGCGCGGCCGGTCACCCGCCACGTGACCAGGGCCACCGTGGCGAGGAGCAGCGGCCCGCCGGCCGCGAGCGCGGCGGTGGTGGTGTCGTCGGCCGCGTCCACGTCGCGCAGGGAGGTGCCGACGTACACGGTGACCAGGCCCTGCGGGGTGTCCGTGGTGACCTGTACGACCCTCAGCCGGTGTTCGCCGCCGAGCGGCCGGACCCGCCAGGTGTGGAAGGCGGTTCCGGGCCCCGACGGCCCCCCGGGGCCGAGCGCGGGCGCGCCGGCCAGGTTCGGGGTCGCTCGCAGCACCCGGCCGCGGGCGTTGACCACCTGGACGAAGTCGGCGCCGGGCAGCGGCGCGCGCATCCGGTCCAGGCCGCCGGCGGCGGCGAGCCGGGCGATGGTCACGGCCTGCCGCTCGGCGTCGCGCTCGGCGTTGCGCAGCAGGTTGGCCTTCAGCAGCCCGAGCAGGGCGAACGAGGCCAGGGCGAGGGCCGCCGCGACGACGACGACGGCGCCGGCCGTGGCCCGCCCGCGGACGGTGGCGGGCCCGATCCGCCGCAGCAGGCGGCGCACGGGTCCGCGTACGCGGCCGATCAGGCGGCGCACCGCGCCGGGCTCCGCCGGGGTCTCGGCCCGCGTCCCGGCCGGCGTCCGCGCCCGGGTCTCAGCCACCGTCGGCCGCCAGCCGGTATCCGGCACCGCGCACGGTCTCCAGGGCGGACCGGCCGAACGGCGCGTCGATCTTCCGGCGCACCGCGCTGACGTGCACCTCGACCACGTTCGGATCGCCGTCGAAGGCGCTGTCCCACACCTGTTCCAGAATCTCCCGCTTGGGCACCACCTCGCCGGCGCGCCGGGCCAGGCACTCCAGCACCGCGAACTCCCGGGCGGTCAGCCGTATCTGCGTGCCGCCCCGGGAGCACAGGTGCCGCGCCGGGTCGACCAGCAGGTCGCCGAACTCCATGGTCCGCGGGCCCCGGCGGCCCGTACGCCGGCCCAGGGCGCGGAGCCGGGCGACGAGGACGAGGTAGGAGAAGGGCTTGGAGAGGAAGTCGTCGGCGCCGGTGTCCAGGGCCTCGGCCTCGTCGTACTCGCCGTCCTTCGCCGTGAGCATCAGGATCCCGGACTCGTTGCCCGCGGCGCGCAGCCGGGCGCAGACCCGGTAGCCGTTGAGGCCGGGCAGCATGATGTCGAGCACGATCAGGTCGTAGTCGTGCTCGCAGGCCATCCACAGGCCCTGCGGCCCGTCGTGGGCCACGTCCACCGAGAAGCCCTCCGACCGGAGCCCCCGCTGGAGGGCGAGCGCCAGCCGTCGTTCGTCCTCCACCACCAGTACGCGCATGCCGCCCAGGGTCTCAGGTCGGCTGCGGGCTTTGCTGAAGGGGTCTTCAGGCGGCTTCAGGTGGGCTTCAGCATTGCCCCGGCATGCTCGGCAACGAGCCGGGTGTGGTGCCCGGTTGTGCCTGAGGAGTCCCGGTATGTCTGAGTCTTTCCCGCAGCCCGAACAGCCCGAACAGCCCGAAGCGCAGGCGAAGCCCGCGCGCAAGGGGCTGGGCGGCGTGGTCCCCCGGGGCACGGGCGCGCGCTGGGCGGTGGCCGTCGGCGCGGCCGCGGTGATCGTGGGCGGCGGGGCGACGGCAGTGGCCGTGGCCGGCCACCACCACGGCCACGCGGACCGCGCCCGCCACCTCGTCCGGCCGGAACCGGGCCGCGCGCACGCCCCCGAGGGCGGGCACAAGGCCGAGCCGAAGGTACGGGACGGCGCCGGCCCCGCACGCGGCGGCTTCGCCCGGCACGCCCCGGCGCCCGCGCCGCTGCCCGCCCTGCCCATCGGCCAGGCGGCGGAGAAGGCGGCCGCGGCGGTGGAGGGCGGCAAGGTCGAGGCCCTGCGCGCGGTCGCCCAGCAGGGCGGCGGCAGCGCCTGGCGCGCGGTGGTCCTCGGCCCGGACGGCGTCCGCCACGCGGTGACGGTATCCGGCTCCGACGGCACCGTCACCGCGAACACCCCGCTGAACGGCCGCCCGGGAGCGTCCGCGCAGTAGCGCCGCCCCGCCGGGAGGGCGGGCCCGCGGCGCCCGGTGCGTGCTCTCGGCGTGCCGGGTGCCGTCCGGGCGGCGGGCCCGGCGCCGGGCGCCGGGCACGGGATCCCGTGCGCCCCCCGGGCACCGCGTGCGCTCCCGGTCCGCGGGTGCCGGGCGGGGGCGGGCGGGGGTTTGCTGGTCGGATGGCTGACGGCCCCTGCGAGGTACTGCTCATCGGCGGCCGGTCCGGCGTCGGGAAGACCACGGTCGGCCGGGAGGTCTCGGTGCGGCTGCGCGCCGCCCGGGTCGCGCACTGCCTGGTCGGGGGCGACGACCTGGACCACGCGCACCCCGCCCCGCCCGGCGGCCCCGACCGCTCCCGGCTGACCGAGGCCGGCCTGGCCGCGCTCCGGCGCGACTACACCGCGCCCGGCCAGCGTCGCAGGCTGATCCACACCAACACCGTCTCCGTCCTGGAGCCCGGCCTGATCACCCGCGCGATGGGCGGCACGCCCCGCGACATCGGGGTCCTCCTCACCGCCGCCGACGCCACCGCCCGGCGGCGCCTGGCCGTCCGCGAGACCGGCAGCGGGCTGGAGGCCCACGTGGCCCGGGACGAGCTGATGTCCCGGCGTCCGGAGGCCGCCGCGCCGCCCTGGGTGGTGCGCGTCCCCACCGACGGCCGCTCAGTCACGGCATCGCCCTCGACGTCGTCGCCGTGACCGGCTGGGCCGGAGAGGATGGGGCATGACCGTCTTCCGATGCGCCGACTGCGGTACGGCCGTCACCGCCGACGTCGACGAGGTGCCCCTCCCGGAGGAGGGCCCGCTGCCCTACGAGGCCGACGGCGAGTGCCCGCCGCGGATCCCGCCGGGCCGTTTCTCGTACGACCCGCAGCCGTCCGCCTTCTCCTCGGTGCCCCACCCCACGCTGAAGTCGCACCTCGCCCGGGGAGGCCCGGCCGGCAGCATCGTCATCGGCCCCGGCGACGCCCGGGGCATGACCCCCACCACCGATGCGGGGACCCGCGGCGGCTGCTGCGGCCCCGACGGCACGGGCGGGGCCAACATGCTGTGCGCCGGCTGCTCGGCCGCGATCGCGATCGAGAGCGCCGACTGCTGGACCCCCCGGCAGATCGTCCTCGACCCGCGCCGGGTTGCCGCGGACCGGGCGGCGCCGTGATGTCCGCTCCGCCGAGTGCGCGCAGAATGAAGGGGAGCGGCGAGCCCCCCGCCCCCGCGCGGGCGGGTACGGGGACTCGGCGCGCCCCGGGCAGAGGAGGCTTCCGGTGGCGTCGGAGCACGCGGGGGGCTCGGGGGCTGCCGGTCCGATCCGGTCGGAGCCGGGGTCCCTGCTGGAACACGTGCCGGTGGCCGTCTTCGGCATGGACGGGGACGGCCGGATCCGCTTCTGGGGGCCCGGTGCACAGGGACTCTTCGGGCACGAGGCCGCCGAGGTGCTGTCCCGGCCCGCCGCCGCCCTCTTCCCGGAACCCCCCGAAGGCACCCCCGGCTCCGCCGCGCGGCTGACGGAACGGGCCCGGACCCTCGGGTACTGGCGGGTCCGGCTGCCGGCCCTGCACCGGGACGGCTCGGTCTTCGACTGCGGGTTCCGGGTCTTCCCGGTGGCCGGCAGCGCCGACGACCCGGTGATCATGGGGCTGGCCAGCAGGGGGGACGAGCTCGACCGGGTGAAGACCAACCTCGCCTTCCTCGACGCCCTCTTCGAGAGCTGCCCCATCGGCCTGGTCATGCTCGACCAGGACCTGCGCTACGTCCACCTCAACCAGGCCCTGGCCGACATGGACGGCCTTCCGGTCGCCGCCCACCTCGGCCGCGCCACCGACGAGATCATGCTCACCTCCGACGACGGCGAGTTCCAGCGCATGCTGCGCGCCGTCGCCGACGAGGGCCGCCCCCTCGTCGGCGCCCTGGTGGGGCTGCGCACTCCCGGCCGCCCCGACCGCGACCAGGTGCGGTCGGTCAGCCTGTTCCCGCTCAGCCGGGCCGGGGAGACCCGCCCCGGGGTGGGCGGCCTGCTGGTGGACGTCACCGACCGGGAGCTGGCCCTGCTGGAGGCCACCGCGGCCCGCCGGCGCCTGGCCCTGCTGGACCGGGCCGCGGCCCGCGTCGGCACCACGCTGGACGTGGACACCACCGCCCGGGAACTGGTCGAGGTGGCCGTACCGGACTTCTGCGACGGCTGCGTGGTCGAGCTGGTGGAGTGGATGCACCCCGCCGAGGCCTTCGACCCGCGGCTGCCCCTGTTCACCCGCCGCATCGCGTCCGGCACCGTGCTGCCGCCGCCCGCGCCCGAGCTGGTGGCCGGTCTGGACCGGTTGTCGTACCCGCCGGGCTCCGGCATCCACCGCATGTTCGCCGCCGGACGGCCGCTCTGCGTCCGGGTCGACGAGGAGTTCGCGGCCGGGGCCACCGACCGGCCCGGCCGCGCCCGGCTGCTCCTGGAGAGCGGCCTGGCCCGCATCGTCATCGCCCCGCTCATCGCCCGGGGCACCGTGCAGGGCATCGCCATGTTCGGGCGCTCGTCCGCCCGTCCCGACTTCACCGAACAGGACCTGAGCCTCGCCGGGGAACTCGCCTCCCGCGCCGCCCTGTGCCTGGACAACGCCCGCCTCTACAGCCGGGTCCAGGACATCGCCCTCACCCTCCAGCGGGCCCTGCTGCCGAGCGCCCTGGCCCGCAGCGAACACGTGACCATCGCCCACCGCTACCTGCCGGGCAGCCGGGCCACCGAGGTCGGCGGAGACTGGTACGACGTGATCGACCTGCCAGGGGGCCGGGTCGCCCTCGTCGTCGGCGACGTCATGGGCCACGGGGTGCCCGCCGCCGCCTCGATGGGCAGGCTGCGCATCACCGCCAAGGCGCTGGCCCGCCACGGCCCGGAGCCCGAGCTGCTCCTCGGCGAACTCGACGCGTGTGCCCGGGAGTCCGGCATCGAGCTGGCCACCTGCGTCTACGTGGAGTACGACCCGCACACCGGCCGGGCCCGCATCGCGAACGCCGGCCACCCCCCGCCCCTCGTGCGCCGCCCCGACGGCACCGTCGAGACCCTCGGCGGCGGCCTCGGAGTCCCGCTCGGGGTCGGCGGGGTCCCCTTTCGCTCGGCCGGCGCCCACCTGCCCGACGGGGCCGTCCTCGCCCTCTACACCGACGGGCTCGTCGAGGCGCGCGGCCAGGACATCGAAGCGGGCCTGGACGCCCTGCGGGACCGGCTCGCGTCGGTCGAAGGCCCGTTGGAGGAGGAGGTGGACCGCGTCCTGTCGGCCCTGGTCCCCGACGCGGCCACCGACGACACGGTCCTGCTCCTGGCCCGGATCCGGCACGCGGGGTGACGGGGGCGGGGACGGGATGGGACGGGGGCCGGTGCGGGGCTCAGTCCATGCGCAGGGCCGCCGCGAAGTCCATCTTGTCCTCCAGCCGGGCCAGGTCCCGCCCGGTCAGCGACTCGATCCGGTTGATCCGGTACCGCAGCGAGTTCACGTGCAGGTGCAGGGCCTCCCCGCAGCGGGCCCAGGAGCCGTCGTGCTCCAGGAACGACCGGAGCGTCGGGACCAGTTCGGATTGGTGGCGCCGGTCGTACGCGTGCAGCGGCGCCAGCAGCCGGCGGCTGAAGGCCCGCCTGACCTCCGCGGGGAGCAGCGGCAGCAGTGACATGACGTGCGCCGCCATGTCCCCGGTCCCGCACACGGCGACCGCCTCCGCGTCGGGGCCGGCGGCCACCCGGCGGGCGTTGCGGGCCTCCGCCAGGGTGTGCCGCAGGTCGTCCGGCTCCGCCACCGGGTCGCCGATCCCGAGGCTCAGCCGCTCCCCGCCGCGCAGCCCGCGCGGCAGCGCGCCGCACGCGGCCCCCCGGACCGCCTCCGGGGCCAGCTCCGCGCCCCCGGCGACCCGTACGAAGGCCACGGCCCCGCGCCCGTCGAGCGCGGCGGCGACCCCGATCCGCCGGGCGGCGCCGGGCCCCAGGCACGCCGGGTGCAGCAGCACCTCCTCCAGCAGGTCCCGCACCGGCGACGGCCCGTCGCCGCCCGGTACGCCGTCCAGCCGGGCCGCGACGGCCTGCCAGCGGGTCCCGCCGCCGGCCGCCTCCGCCGCGAGCCGCCCGGCGGCGTCCCGGACCTGCTCCCGCGCCTCCGCCCCCGCCCCGCCGGAGTCCAGCAGCCCGAGCAGCCTCCCGGCGGCCCGCCGGCGCGCGGTGCGGTCGGCGTCACGGCCGCCGCGCTCCACGGCGATCAGCCCGGCCAGCCGTTCCACCAGGCCGATGCGCTCGTCGTGCCAGTCCCCGCTGTCGGCCTCCACGGCGACGGCCCAGTCGGTCAGCGCGGGCCCGGCGCCCGGCGCGGACCGCACCGGGAACAGCGAGTAGGGCATCCCGTGGGCCGTCGTACGGTGCGGAGCGCGCCGGCCGGAGCGCTCGGCGGCCAGGAACCGCCCGGCCAGGGCCGTCGCCGTCCGCTCCGGCAGCGGTGGCCGGGCGCCCGCGATCAGCCGTCCGGTGGGGGACAGCACATGGGCGCGCAGGTCCAGTTCGGACAGCAGCAGTTCGAGCAGCGCCCCCGACCCGGCGCCGCTGCCCGGCCGGGACGCCATCAGCCGCCGGTGCCGGTCCACCAGCGCGGCGAGGTTCCCGACCCGGGCCCCGCTGCGGCCGCGCGCCACGAACTCGGCGACGGGGCCGAAGGGGACGTCCACGCCCACCGCGAACAGCGGCAGCCCGTGCCGGTCGCAGGCCCGCACCAGCTCGTCCGGTACGTTCCCGAACTCCGCCTCGCCCGCCCCGAGCGCGACGGCGCCCGCCTCCGTGATGATCCGTACGAAGGCGTCGGCGCGCCCGAGGTCCGGCCGCAGCCACACCAGCCCCGACAGCACCAGGTCCCCCGGGGAGACGAACCGCCCCGGATCCGGCAGGTCGATGGTCACGGCGGCGAGCACGGGCCGCCGCAGCCCCTCCTCGCCGCCGCCGAGGTACCGGAAGGGCGCCGGGCCGCCGGAGAGGATCACATCACGCAACTGCATGGCCACAGCCTGCCATGCGCGATCGGAGCCCCAACTGCCGCCCGGAGCAACCAAATGCGCCCTACAGCTACTCCAGCAGCCGGGCCGCCGTCTCGCGCATCTCCACCTTGCGGATCTTGCCGGTGACCGTCATCGGGAACTCGTCCACGACGTGGACGTAGCGCGGGATCTTGAAGTGGGCCAGGCGGCCCGAGCAGTACGCGCGGACCGCTTCCGCCGTCAGCGGCTCGGCCCCCGCGCGCATCCGCACCCAGGCCATCAGCTCCTCCCCGTACTTGGCGTCCGGGACGCCGATCACCTGGACGTCCAGGACGTCGGGGTGGCCGTGCAGGAACTCCTCGATCTCGCGCGGGTAGAGGTTCTCGCCGCCCCGGATCACCATGTCCTTGATCCGGCCCGTGATGCTCAGGTAGCCGTCCGCGTCCATGACCGCCAGGTCGCCGGTGTGCATCCAGCCCTCCCGGTCCACGGCCTCGGCGGTCTTCTCCGGCTCGCCCCAGTAGCCGAGCATCACCGAGTAGCCCCGGGTGCACAGCTCGCCCGGGGTGCCGCGCGGGACGGTGGCGCCGGTCTCCGGGGCGACGACCTTGACCTCCAGGTGCGGCCCGACCCGGCCCACGGTGGAGACCCGGCGCTCCACGGAGTCGTCCACCCGGGTCTGCGTGGACACCGGGGAGGTCTCCGTCATGCCGTAGCAGATGGAGACCTCGGTCATCCCCATCCGCTCGATCACCTCGTTCATCACCTCCACCGGGCAGGGCGAGCCCGCCATGATCCCGGTCCGCAGGCTCGACAGGTCGTACCCGTCGAAGCCGGGAGCGGCCAGTTCGGCGATGAACATGGTCGGCACCCCGTACAGGGAGGTGCACGCCTCCGCCTCCACCGCCGCCAGGGTGGCCGCCGGGTCGAAGGCCGGTGCCGGGATCACCATCGCCGCGCCGTGGCTGGTGCACGCGAGGGCGCCCATGACCATGCCGAAGCAGTGGTAGAAGGGCACCGGTACGCACACCCGGTCCCGTTCGGTGTAGCCGCACAGCTCCCCGACGAAGAAGCCGTTGTTGAGGATGTTGCGGTGGGAGAGGGTGGCCCCCTTGGGGAAGCCGGTGGTCCCCGAGGTGTACTGGATGTTGACCGGGTCCCCCGGGTCCAGGGCCGCGGCCGCCCGCGCCAGGTCCGCCGGATCGCCCTGGGCGCCGCGCTCCAGCAGCGCGTCCCACAGCGGGCCGCCCAGCAGCACGGTGAACTCCAGGTCCGCGCAGCGCGGCCGGACCTCCTCGATCATCCCCGCGTAGTCCGAGCCCTTGAACTCCTCCGCCGCGACCAGCAGCCGGATCCCGGACTGGTTCAGCACGTACTCCAGCTCGTGCGAGCGGTACGCAGGGTTGACGGTGACCAGGACCGCCCCGATCTTCGCGGTGGCGTACTGGACCAGGGTCCACTCGGCGCGGTTGGGGGCCCAGATGCCGACCCGGTCGCCCTCGGCGATGCCGAGGTCCAGCAGGCCGAGGGCGAGGACGTCCACGTCGGCCGCCAGCTCCGTGTACGTCCACCGCCGCCCGGCGGCCACGTCGACGAGGGCGTCCCGGTCCGGGAAGCGGCGCACGGTGCGGTCGAGGTTGTCCCCGATCGTCTCGTCCAGCAGCGGGACCCCGGAGTTTCCTGACGCGTGACTGGGCGCGACCGACACGTGTACCTCCACGACTCTGTGGCCCGGCGGGGCCGGCGTGCGGCCATGATCCTCTTCAGCCCGCCGCCGGGCCACCCCCTGGAGCACCTCATTCTTTCGAGCAGGTGTTCGAGGGCGGGGGTAGGCTGGCCCCATGCACGCACTCCAGGGCTCCCTCTTCGACCAGACCGACGAGATCCGGCTCGGACCGCTCTCACCGGTACGGAGGACCGTGCTCGGAGCCGGCGCCTGGGCCGACCACCTCCCCGGGTGGCTCACCGGGGCCGACGCCCTCTTCGAACGGCTCGCCGCCGAGGTGCCCTGGCGCGCCGAACGTCGGCAGATGTACGACCGGGAGGTGGAGGTGCCCCGGCTGCTGGCCCACTACCGCGAGGGCGAGCCGCTCCCGCACCCCGTGCTCACCGAGGCCCGCGACGCCCTCGGCCGGCACTACGCCGCCGAACTCGGCGAGCCCTTCGCGACCGCCGGGCTCTGTCTCTACCGCGACGGCCGCGACAGCGTCGCCTGGCACGGCGACCGCACCGGCCGCTCCGCCACCGAGGACACCATGGTCGCGATCCTCTCCGTGGGAGACCCCCGCGACCTCGTCCTGCGCCCCCGCGACGGCGGCCCCACCCTGCTGCGGCTGCCGCTGGGCCACGGCGACCTCGTGGTCATGGGCGGCTCCTGCCAGCGCACCATGGAACACGCCGTCCCCAAGACGGCGCGGGCCGTCGGCCCCCGGATCAGCGTCCAGTTCCGCACCCGCGGCGTAATGTGAGGCCATGCGCAGCGGGAGCCGTCTGAGGGCCTGGTGCTCCGCCCTCCCGCCCGCCGCGGGCGGAGCCGTCATGGCCTCCGGGATCCTTTCCATCGGCCTGGAGCTCACCGGCCGCACCCGGCTCTCCCTCGCCGCGCTGGTCGTCGCGGGCGCGCTGTGGCTCGTACTGGCCGGCGACTTCGCCGCCCGGCTCATCGGCGACCGGGGCCGCTTCCGGGCCGAGGCGGACACCCCGGCCGCCCTCACCGCCGTCGCCGCGACCACCGTGCTCGGCGCCCGCCTCGCCCAGCTCGGCCGGCAGCGCGAGGCCGCCGCCCTGCTGGCGCTGGCCGCCGTGCTGTGGCCCGGGCTCCTCGTCTCCGTCATACGCCACTGGCGCCGCCGCATGCCCGGCGCCGCCTTCCTCGTCTGCGTCGCCACCCAGGGCCTCGCCGTCCTCGCGGCCGCCCTGGCCGCCGCCCGGGGCCTCCACTGGCTCGCCTGGGCCGCCCTGGCCTGCTTCTGCCTGGGCCTGCTGCTGTACGGCCTCGCCCTGACCCGGTTCGACTTCCACGAGGTCGTCAGCGGGGCGGGCGACCACTGGGTCGCGGGCGGGGCCCTGTCCATCACGGCCCTCGCCGGAGCGAAACTCACCGCCCTGCCCCTGTGGACCGGGCCGGGACACACGGCCCTGCGCACCGCCACCCTGACGGCCCTCGGCATCTCCCTGGCCTGGTACGCGGTCCTCCTCGCCGCCGAACTCCGCAGCCCCCGCCCCCGCTACGACATCCGCCGCTGGTCCACCGTCTTCCCCCTCGGCATGACCGCCACCGCGTGCCTCACCGCCGCCCCCGCGGCCGGCGTCCCGTGGCTGCGCCCCCTCGGCGAGGTCCTGCTGTGGATCGCGGCCGCCGCCTGGGTCCTCACCTTCCTCGCCTTCACCTTCAGCTGCTGCCGGCCCGCCCGGCGGCGTTTCCCCCCGGGGAGGGGCGGGGCGGCTCGATAGGTCCCGCCATGGCCCGCACGTTCCAGGCGACCGTCGCCACCGAGGAGGACACCACCGCCCACCGCGGCACGCTCGTCCGACCGCCCGCGCACTAGGCTGCGCACGTGAACGTCATCCTCTACGGCGGAACCGGCATGATCGGGCGCGGCGTGCTGCGCGAGTGCCTGCGCGACGACTCCGTGACGAGCGTCCTGTCCGTCGGCCGCACCCCGCTCGGCGTCAGCCACCCCAAACTCCGCGAGCACGTCCGGCCCGACCCCGCCGACCTGTCGGAGCTCGCCGGCGAGCTGTCCGGGTACGACGCCTGCTTCTTCTGCCTCGGCGTCTCCTCCGTCGGCATGAAGGAGGAGGCCTACCGCGCCGTCACCTACGACCTGACGCTCGCCGTCGCCCGCCCGCTGGCCTC
The DNA here is from genome assembly GCF_055602105.1 of Streptomyces sp. NPDC037421. NCBI lineage: Bacteria > Bacillati > Actinomycetota > Actinomycetes > Kitasatosporales > Streptomycetaceae > Streptomyces > Streptomyces sp. NPDC037421. The sequence goes on along the minus strand of NZ_JBVJWV010000001.1, from coordinate 433,949 downwards.
CGCCAACCCGGCGCTCGCCTTCGCCTTCGTCTCCGGCGTGGGCACCGACAGCACCGAGCGGGGCCGCTCCATGTGGGCCCGGGTCAAGGGCAGGACGGAGAACGACCTGCTCGGACTCCCCTTCCGCGCCTACATGTTCCGGCCCGGCATCATCCAGCCCGTAGCCGGCGTGCCCTCCAAGACCCGGCTCTACCGGACGGCGTACGCGCTCACCGCGCCGCTCTTCCCGCTCCTGCGCCGGATCGCGCCGAACCTGACCACCACCACCGAGGCCATCGGCCGGGCGATGATCACCGTCGCCACCCCCGGATCCGAGGTCGCCACCCGGATCCTGCACACCCGGGACATCAACCGCCTCGGCCGCTGACCAGTAATAATCGACTACCGGCCGGTCCCTCCCGCACGTGAGAATGGGGCATCTCGAACCGGGAGGAACCCATGAGCCAGGACCACCTGACTCTGCACGGCCTGCTGCCCGCGCAGGAGCTGGCGCAGGCGATCGACGCCGGGCACGTGACCCGCAAGCAGCACCCCGAACTGCCCCTGTCCATCTACACGTACACGCGCACCGCCCAGTACGAGCAGATATGGAACAGGGTCACCACGCGCTGCCGCGGTCTCGTCGCCGACGACGAGACCGGAGCGGTCGTGGCCCTGCCGCTGCCGAAGTTCTTCAACGTCGGCGAGCACGCCTCCGGCCGCCCCTACGCGCCCGCCCTGCCCGACGAGACGTTCGAGGTGTACGACAAGGTCGACGGCAGCCTCGCCGTGGTCTTCCACTACGCCGGCCACTGGCGGGTCGCCTCCAAGGGCTCCTTCATCAGCGCCCAGGCCACCTGGGCGCAGCGCCGCCTCGACTCCCGCGACACCACGGCCCTCGTGCCCGGTACGACCTACCTCGCGGAGATCCTGTACCCGCAGAACCGCATCGTGGTGGACTACGGCGACCGCCGGGACCTCGTCCTGCTCGCCGCCTTCGGCCGGGACGGCACCGAGGTGCCGCTCGCCGAGGCCGCCGGCCACTGGCAGGGCATCGGCTCCGTCGTCAAGGTCTGGCCCGCCGTGCCGCTCGACGAGCTCCTCGCACTGGCCGAGTCCAACACCCTGCCCGGCGGCGGGCCCGCGACCGGCACGGACGCCGAGGGCTTCGTGCTGCGCTTCGCCTCCGGCGTGCGCGCGAAGGCCAAGCTCTCGGAGTACGTACGCCTGCACAAGCTGCTGACCGGCGTCACCGAGCGGGACGTCTGGCGCAGCCACGGGATCCAGCGCTTCTCCGGGACGTCCGTCAAGCGCCTGGCCCAGGGGCTGGGCCTCTCGGTCGCCGAGCTCGGGGGCGTCCGCTCCAAGGGCGGCCGCCCGCTGGACGAGTTGCTGGAGCAGGTCCCCGACGAGTTCGACACCTGGGTGCGCGAGGTGATCGCGGGCCTGGAGGCGGCGTTCGCCCGCCGCGAGCAGGCCATCGACGAGGCCTTCGACACCCTGGCGCACCTGGCCGGTGACCGGGCGGCCTTCGCCCGCGGTGCGCGGGAGATCTCCGACGGACAGGTCCGCTCGGCCGTGTTCCTGCGGCTGGACGGCCGCAGCACAGAGCTCGTCAGCTGGCGGGCCGTACGGCCGGAGACGGCCGACCCCTACACCACCGACGAGGAGAACTGAACGTGTCCGAAGAGCCCGGACTCCCCGTGGTCCACGTCATGACGGGGTTGCCGGCCTCGGGCAAGACGACCGCCGCCCGCGCCCTCCAGGCCGAGGCCGGCGGCCGCATGCGACGGGTCAACCTCGACGACCTGCGGGCCATGCTCGACGTGCCCGACCCCGAGCGGGGCCGCTCGTACCGGCACGAGCAGACCGTGCTCGCCGTCCAGGACGCGGCGGTCCGCGCGGCCGTCGAGGACGGGTTCGACGTGGTCGTCGACAACACCCACCTGACGTCCAACATCCCCAAGCGGCTCAAGGCGGCGGTCGCCGGCCGCGCCACCTTCGTCGTGCACGACTTCACCGACGTGCCAGTCGAGGAGTGCCTGCGCCGTGACGCCGCGCGGGAGCGGCCGGTCGGCGAGGAGATCATCCGGATACTCGCCGACAAGCACGCCAAGGCGAGGAAGGGCGGCTGGCGGCTCACCGCGGAGTGGCTGAACGACCAGCCGCCCGTCCGTCCCTACGTCGCCGACCCGGAGCTCCCGTCCGCCGTGATGTGCGACATCGACGGCACGCTCGCCCTCACCGGCGACCGGGGCCCGTACGACTTCTCGCGCTGCGAGACCGACCTGCTGAACGAGCCCGTACGGCACGCCCTCGACGCCTTCCGGCGCGCCGACGGGGACACGATCGTGCTGCTGTCCGGGCGCGGCGAGGAGCACCGGGAGCAGACGGAGTCCTGGTTGCGGCGCCACGAGGTGCCGTACGACGAGCTGTGGATGCGGGCGGCGGGCGACCACCGCCGCGACGACGTGGTCAAGGCCGAGCTCTTCGACGCGCACGTGCGCGACCGCTACGCCGTCCGGGTGTCGCTCGACGACCGGGACCGGGTGGTCGCCGTCTGGCGCCGGATGGGGCTGGCGACCTGGCAGGTCAACTACGGGGACTTCTGACAGGCCGCCGGGCGTACGGGAGGCGGGGCCGTGAGGACCCGTCCCGTACGCCCGGGGGAGCGACCCGTGAGGGTCAGGAGCGGCACCACTTCACCGGGGTGACGTCCTTGACGTAGCGGGCCGAGACCCACGCGCGCTTGTACTCGTACTCGCGGACCTGGGCGCCCTTCTCGCCGTCGGTGCCGTTCATGCCGTCGACATCGTCGACGGGCTTCCTGTCCTTCTTGTGCTCCAGCCGGTACCAGAGGCTGTTCCCGTCGACCTTCTCACCGCGCTTCTTGCACACGATCGACAGCTTCTGGTGCGGGTGCACCTTGTACAGGACCTTCGAGTGGGTGGTGGGCTTGCTGCGGACCTTCAGCGGGCCGTGCGAGACGACCTTGCCGAGGGCGTACTTGGGCTTGGGGTAAGTGACGGGCCCGTCGTCTCCCGGCCGGCCGTGCCCGTCCTCGGACTGTTCGTCGGAGTCGTCGTACTCGGACCCGTCCTCGTACTCGGACCCGTCGTCGTACTCGCTGTACTCGTCGTACCCGGAGTCCCCGTCGCGGGCCTGCGCCGCGCCGGGTCCGTCGTCCACCGGACCGCCGTCCGCGACGGCGACGCCCGCGCCGAGCAGGCCGAGCACCATGCTGCCGGCGGCAAGAGCGAGGATGGTCCTGGTGGGCTTCAGCATGAGCCGCTCCTCCACGAAGGCTTCCGCCCGGCCGCGGGACGCGACTGGGGGCGGCAGCCCGGTGGCTGCCACGGACGACTATGACGAGGGGGCGGGCGGAGCCCCGGCCGACGCACCGCCGATTAGCCCGATATGCGCAATATCTGCAAGGCGGCTCCGGTCGCGCCCGGACGGCCGGCGGATGCGTGCGGCCACCGTCGGCAGCACAGTGGGCCCATGGGTATCGAAGACTACGGCGGAGGCCCCGGCGCCCAGCAGACCGGCGTCCTGGTCGTGACCACCAACGACGTCCCCGGCTACCGCGTCGAGCAGGTCATCGGGGAGGTGTTCGGGCTCACCGTGCGCTCCCGGCACCTCGGCAGCCAGATCGGAGCCGGCCTGAAATCCATGATCGGCGGCGAGCTGAAGGGGCTCACCAAGACCCTCGTGCAGACCCGCAACCAGGCCATGGAGCGGCTGATCGAGCAGGCCATGGCGCGCGGCGCCAACGCGGTCCTGATGATGCGCTTCGACGTGACCGACGCCGCCGACGTCGGGACCGAGGTCTGCGCCTACGGGACGGCCGTGGTGCTGGTGCCGGCCGGGACCTGATCCGTAAGCCCAGGACGGCGCGCTAGTGGGTCGTCCACCACGTTGCGGCAGCGCCGCTCGCTGTGCTGATGAGCCCGATGAGCCACGCGGGAACGCGCTGGACGGTGAGGTGCAGCCCGCCGAATCGAAGTTCCAGGGCGGGGCGGGTCTTGTCGGCACGCATGGATCCCCCTTGGAGAGTTTCTGCAACTCGGCCTCGGACGTGTCGAGTTGACTCTTTCAGGGGATGCGCCATACCCGCAGAAGCACCAGCAAGGAAGGCCTTGCTTGCCGGGCGTCGTCACCCATGTACAGCACCCGAGAGGCAGGCAGCCGGCAGCGAGGCGACCATGACCCCATGGCCCCCCGCATCACGATCCACCGCCCCGACGCAGAAGGCGGCGGGCGCGTACACGTGGACGGAACGATCTCGGGTCGGGCGAGCCACGGGCCCGCGCACCCTCAAGGGGAGGACCGGACACGCTGTGGTCAGGCTTCGGGGGATCCGCCCCCGCCGCGCAGCCCCAGCGCCAGCCCGGCCACCACCACCGCCAGGCCCAGCCACACCGCCGGGCGGGGAGTACCGCCGCCCGACAGCGCCCCGGCGCCGGCCGCCGCGAGCGGGGCGACACCGGTCAGCAGCCCCGCCCGGCCGGAGCCCACGGCCGCCACCGTGCGGTACCAGAGCAGGAAGGCCACCGCCGTCACCAGCACGGCGAGGTACCCGACGGCGCCCCACTGGCGGGCGGTCAGCTCCGCCAGCGCGGACGGGCGCTCCGTGCACACCGACAGCACCGCCAGCATCACCGCCCCCATCCACACCGCGTGCAAGGACACCCCCCACGCGCCGTGCCGCCCCAGCACCGGCACCGCGAGCAGGGTGAACGCCGCCTCGCAGGCCAGCGCCAGCACCGCCCAGCCCACCCCGGCGGCATCGGTGCGCCCGGTCCCCTCGACCAGCACCGCCCCCGCGACCACCACGGGCGCCGCCAGCAGCACCCGGCGGCTGGGCCGCCGCCCCTCCAGCAGCGGGCCGACCAGCCCGAGCAGGACCGGTACGGAGGCCACGGCGACGGCGATGACGGCCGGTTCGGCGTGCGCGACGCCCCGGACCACGGCCACGTTGAACAGCACCAGCCCGCCGGCCGCGATCCCGGCCAGCCACAGCCACTCCCGCCCCCGGGGCCGGGACAGCGGCACCCGGGCGGCCCGGGCGAGGAGGAGCAGGATCACGGCGGCGGCCGCGTAGCGGACCGCCTGGGCGGCGAACAGCGGGGCGTCGACCAGGGAGCGGGAGACGGTGACGCTGCTGCCGACCAGCGCCATACCGGTGATCCCGGGGACCAGGTCCCGCAGGCCGGCGGAGCGCGCGGGGGAGACGGACGCGGTGGACGGGGCGGAAACGGAGGTGCTCATGCCGTCCAGCCTGGAGGCACAATGGTCCCGTGAGCAGGTCCAAAGAAGGCGCTGCCGAGGGGTCCAGAACCGGGTCGGACTTCCTCCAGCTCGACATCGGCCAGGCCCCGCCCGGCAACCGCACCGAGTGGCTCGCCGGCCGGCTGCGCGCCGCCATCGCCGACGGCACCCTGCCCGTCGGCAGCCGGCTCCCCGCCAGCCGGGTGCTCGCCGCCGAACTGCGCGTCTCCCGCGGCCTGGTCACCGAGGCCTACCAGCGGCTCGCCGAGACCGGCCAGGTGGCGGGCCGGGGCCGGGCCGGCACCGTCGTCGTTGCCGCACCTGCGCCCCCGGCGGCCGGGCCCGCGCCCGCCGTGCCGCGCGGCGGGCTGGTGGACGCGCTGCGCGCCGTGCCCTGCCGGATCGACCTCTCGCCCGGGGTGCCCGACCTCACCGCCTTCCCGCGCGCCGCCTGGCTCCAGGCCGAGCGCCGGGTCCTCGCCGCCCTCACCCCGGCCGACTTCGGCTACGGCAACCCGCAGGGCGCGCCGGCCCTCCGGGAGGCGGTCGCCGGCTGGCTGGCCCGGAACCGGGGGATCCGCACCGATCCCGCCGAGGTCGTCGTGGTCGCCGGGGTCGCACAGGCCCTCCGGCTGCTCGCGCAGGTGCTGCCCGCGGCCGGTGTGCGCCGGGTGGCGGTGGAGGACCCCGGCTCGCTGGGGGCGCGGCAACAGCTGGAACACGGCGGGCTGGACGTCGTCGGCGTACCCGTGGACGGGGACGGGCTGGACGTGGCCGCGCTGCGGGCGAGCGGGGCGCGGGCGGTGCTCATGACCCCGGCGCACCAGTTCCCGACCGGGGTCGTCCTCGACGGGGAGCGCCGCCGCGAACTGCTGGCCTGGGCCGCCGCCGGGGGACTGGTCCTGGAGGACGACTACGACGCCGAGCACCGCTACGACCGCGCCCCCGTCCCCGCGCTGCGGGCCCTGGCGCCCGAGGGGGTCTGCTATGCCGGGAGCGTGTCCAAACTGCTCGCGCCGGCCCTGCGGCTGGGCTGGCTGCTGGTCCCGCGCCGCCTGCGGGAACCGGTCGTCGAGGCCAAGCGCCACGCCGACCTCGGCAGCCCGGTCCTCGCACAGCTCGTCCTCGCCCGGCTGATGGACTCGGGCGAACTGGAGCGCCACCTGCGCTTCGTCCGGCGCCGCCACCGCCGCCGCCGGGACGCGATGCTGCGGGCCGTCGCCGAGCACCTGCCCGGAGCCCGGGTGCACGGTGCCGCGGCGGGGCTGCACCTGACCGTCACCTTCGACGGCGCGTCCTTCGACGACACCGCCGTGGCCGGGGCGGCCCTGGCCCTCGGGGTCAAGACGCACCCCCTGTCCTGGCACCGGCTGCGACCCGGGCCGCCGGGCCTGATCCTGGGCTACGCGGCCGGACCGGTGAGCGAGATCGAGGAGGGCGTGGCAGTCCTGGGCAGGGCGCTGCGGGAATCCGTACAAGATCATCGGCATTGACAACCGCCGCGCCCGTTGCGTCTAATGGCGGGCGGTGTCGCGTGACTCCGGCCAAAGAGCAGTGGGCCGGCCGGTGATCGGGCGAACACCCTTCACTCAGGGACACGCCATGAGTCAGCACTCCGCGCCCCGCAGTTGACGTAGAGCAGCCGCACCTCCGGCTCCCGCGTCGCGGCCCGGCCGTCGAGCCGCAGCCGCCCCCCCGTTTCCGCGACTCCGTACGCACGCGAGTCCGTACGTCCGCTCCCGCATGCCCCGCCCCGGCGACTCCCGCTCCACAGCGGCCCGTCGGGGGACCGGCGGCGTGCCGGACCGGCCTGCCCAGAGAGAGAACACACACGTGCCCACACCCGCCCAGGACTTCAACCGTTCCGTCATCGAGGAGTTCCGCGCCGGCCACGGCAAGGTCGGCGGCTACTTCGAGGGCGAGGACCTGCTCCTGCTCACCACCACCGGCGCCCGGTCGGGAGCCGAGCACACCACCCCGCTCGGCTTCGTCCGCCACGAGGGCGTCCTGCTCGTCGTCGGCTCCAACCTCGGCGCCCCCGCCCATCCCGCCTGGTACCACAACCTCCTGGCCCACCCGCAGGTACGGGTGGAGCTCGGCTCCGACACCTTCGAGGCCCTCGCCGTACCCGCGGAAGGGGCCCGGCGCGAGGAGCTCTTCGAAGCCGTCGTGCGGACCGCCCCCGGATACGCCGACTACCAGGCCCGCACCACCCGCCCGCTCCCCGTCGTCCGGCTGGAGCCCGCGGAGCCCGACGGCTGGCAGCCCGGCGAGGTCCGCACCCTCGCCGGGAAGCTGCTGGAGGTCCACACCTGGCTGCGGGCCCAGCTGCGCCACGTCGGCGCCGAGACGGAGGCCCACTTCGCCGCCCGCGCCGCCCACACCGGACCGGGCCGGCCGCCGGCGCCCGGGCTCGGGCTCCAGATCCGCCAGCGCTGCCTCGCGTTCTGCCAGGGCCTGGAGTTCCACCACACCAGCGAGGACGCCCACCTGTTCCCCGGGACCCTGGCCCACCACCCGCACCTGGCGCCCGTCTTCGAGCGGCTGCGGGAGGAACACCGCACGGTCGCCCGGATCCAGGGCGAACTGGTGGCCCTGCTGGGCGGGGTGGCCATCGCCGAACCCGAGCGGTTCCGTGCCGAACTGGCGCGGATGACGGCGGAGCTGAACGCCCACCTCGACCACGAGGAGGAGGTGCTGCTGCCGCTGCTGGAGGAGGTCCCCTGGCCGCCGCCGCGGCCGTGAGCCGGGGCGGGGAGGGAACGCGCGAAAAGTTTTCTCGAAACGGCGGCAACCGATCGGGCACTCGCACGTCGTGCGGGGGTGAAGGGCGAAGTTCCCGCCCCGGACCCGACCGTGGAGAGCCACTGTGAAGAACCTGAAGCGCGTTGTTCCCGTCACCGCCCGCCGGGCGGCCGTCGCCGCTGCCGCCGCCGGGGCGGTCCTCGCCCTCGCCGGGCCGGTCGCCGCCGCGCAGGGGGCCTCCGCCTCGGCGTCGCCGGCCCCCGCCGGGAACGCGCAGCCGAGCGCGGTTCCGGCCCCGCCGGCCGGCAGCGGCAAGCCCACCCCGGTCCCCTCGGTGCCGGCCGGCAAGCCCACCCCGGCCCCCTCGCAGCCGGCGGGCGGCAGCGCCAAGCCGAGCCCCGTCCCGACCCTGCCCGAGGGGGCCACGCCCAGCGCGGCCCCCACGGTCCCGGCCGGTGTCGGCCAGCCCTCCGCCGTGCCCTCCGCGGCGCCCGGCTCCGGTGACGGGTCCGAGCTGGCGCATACTGGCTCCTCGGCGACCACCGTCGCCCTCGGAGCCGGAGCGGCCGCGCTCGTCGCCGCCGGCGGCGGCGCCCTGTTCGCCGTGCGGCGCCGCGCCGGCAACTGAGGACACCCGTGCTCGAACTCGCACCACCCGCCAGCCCCCTCACACCCGGCTTCGCCCGGGCGTGGCGGGGCTTGTGGTGGTGGCTCTCGCGCCGCGGGCGCTCCGCCCCGCCGGCCGCCGGGCCCGGCGGCCACCCGGCCGGCGCACACGCGTACACGTACGCGTCCTCGTACGACGACGCGTACGGCACCGGCGGGCCCGGCGGCCACGGCGCGGTGGATGCCCCGCGCCCGCCGACCGTCAGCGAGCTGTACCACGCCCACCGGCTGGGCATGGTCCGCCTCGCCGTGCTCCTCGTCGACGACCTGGGCACCGCCGAGGACGTGGTGCAGGACGCCTTCACCGCCCTCTACCGCCGGTACGGGGAGCAGATCTCGGAGGTGGACAACGCGCTGGGCTACCTGCGCACCTCCGTCGTGAACACCGCGCGGTCCGTGCTGCGCCGCCGCCGCACCGCCCGTGCCTGGATCCCGCCGGCCACCGCCGACGTCCCCTCCGCCGAGACGTCCGTGGTCCTGGGGGAGGCGCACCGCGAGGTGCTGGCGGCCCTGGGCAAACTGACCGTGCGCCGCCGCCAGGTGCTGGTGCTGCGGTACTGGGCGGACATGAGCGAGGCGGAGATCGCCGAGACCCTGGGCATCAGCCGGGGCGCGGTGAAGTCGAACGCCAGCCGCGCCCTGGACGCGCTGGAAAGGATTCTGGAGGGAAGGGTATGACCGGTCCTACGGGTAACGCGCCCGACGGCGAACGCCCCGTGGAGCGCCGGCTGCGCCAGGCCCTGGAAGCCCGGGCCGAGGAGGTGACGGTCGTCTCGCTGCGGCCCGCCGATCCGCCAGGCCCGCACCTGCGGCGGCTGTCCCCGCGCACGCTGTGGCTGCGGCGCGGGGCGTGGACCCTCGCGGGTGTGTCCGGCCTGGCGGCGGCGGCCCTGGCCGGGTACCTCGTGCTCGGCGGGCCCGATCAGCGGCCGGTCCGCCCCGAGCCGCCCGCCGCGCCGCCGGAGCTCAGCCCGACCGGGCCCTCGGGCACGCCCCGGCCGAGCGTGTCGCCGTCGGCCTCGGTGCCGCCGGAAGTGCCGTCCGTACCCTCGGGTACGGGTACCGGGGCGGGTACGCCCACGCCGCAGCCCGCGACGTCGTCGGCCCCGGTGCGCCCGCCGCGGTCCGAGCCCCCGGCGACCGTGCCCGCCGGCGGCTCGGGGGGCTCGGCCACGCCGGTCCCGGCGGGCGGGGCCGGAGTTCCGCAGAGCACGCCGAGCCCCTCGAAGTCGAAGGGCTGACGGGCGCTACCGGCGGGTGTTCTCCACCGCCGCCACCAGCGGGGCCAGCTCGGGGTTGAGCGCGGCCTCGTCCAGGGCCTCGCGCAGGGCGGCGGCGTTCGTCGGGCGGGCCTGGTCCAGGAGGGCCAGGCCCGCTTCGCTGACGTCGGTGTAGATGCCCCGGCGGTCGGTGTCGCAGATGTAGCGGCTCAGCAGCCCGCGGTCCTCCAGCCTGCTGACCAGCCGGGTCGTCGCGCTCTGGCTGAGCACCACCGAGTCCGCGACCTGGTGCATCCGCAGGTGCCCGCCCGGGCCGCCGTGCTGGCGGCTGAGCACGTCCAGCAGCGAGTACTCGCGCACGCTCAGCCCGTGTCCGGCCTGGAGGGCCCGCTCGATGTGCGCCTCGATCCGGCCGTGGAGGAGGGAGAGGGCGCACCAGCCCTGGGCGAGGCCGGTCAGTGCGCTGTCCGTGGTCGTCATGTGGCTCCTCCGTCGTGGGTGTGGGTGTGGGCGTGGGACGGCGCGCGCGTGGTCGTGCCGCCGCGTGCATACCGCCAAGGATAGGCCACGCGCGCAATAGCCCGCGCTTGCAAATATCCCGCGTCTGCAATTAATGTGGACGAGCGTAATCGGCGAGCGCAAAAACGTTCGCCCGGCGCCCCCACCCCACCTCCCGCACCCTGAAGGGCAGCTTCGTCATGCCTCTCGCGCTCCTCGCCCTCGCCATCGGAGCCTTCGGGATCGGCACCACCGAGTTCGTGATCATGGGCCTCCTCCCCGAGGTCGCGGCCGGCTACGGCGTCTCGATCCCCACCGCCGGCCTCTTGGTCACCGGCTACGCCCTCGGCGTGGTCCTCGGCGCCCCGGTGATGACCGTCCTCGGCACCCGCGTCCCCCGCAAGCGCATGCTGATGCTGCTCATGGGCCTCTTCATCGCAGGCAACGTGCTCTCCGCGCTCGCCCCCGCCTTCGGCGTGATGCTGGCCGGACGCGTCGTCGCCTCCCTCGCCCACGGCGCCTTCTTCGGCATCGGCTCGGTGGTCGCCGCCGGGCTCGTGGCGCCCGAGAAGAAGGCCGGCGCCATCGCCATGATGTTCACCGGTCTGACCGTGGCCAACGTGGTCGGCGTACCGCTCGGCACCCTCGTCGGCCAGCACCTCGGCTGGCGCGTCACCTTCCTGGCCGTCGCCGCCCTCGGCGTGCTCGGCCTGATCGGCATCGCCCGGCTGGTCCCCGACCTGCCCCGCCCCGAGGGCGTACGGGTGCGCCACGAGGTGGCCGCCTTCCGCAACGTCCAGGTGCTGCTCGCCATGGCGATGACCGTCCTCGGCTTCGGCGGGGTCTTCGCCGCCATCACCTACATCACCCCGATGCTGACCGACGTCGCCGGCTTCGCCGACACCTCCGTCACCTGGCTGCTCGTCCTGTTCGGGCTCGGCATGGTCACGGGCAACCTCGCCGGGGGCCGCTACGCGGACCGGGCGCTCATGCCGATGCTGTACGTGTCCCTGGGCGCGCTGGCCGTCGTACTGGCCCTCTTCACCCTCACCGCCCACGACAAGGCGGGCGCCGCCGTCACCGTCTTCCTCATCGGCGCCCTCGGCTTCGCGACCGTGCCGCCGCTGCAGAAGCGGGTCCTGGACCAGGCCGCCGGCGCCCCCACGCTGGCCTCCGCCGTCAACATCGGCGCCTTCAACCTCGGCAACGCCCTCGCCGCCTGGCTCGGCGGGCTCGTCATCACCGCCGGGCTCGGCTGGACCGCCCCGAACTGGGTCGGCGCCGCCCTCGCCGCCTCCGCCCTCGTCCTCGCCCTCGTCTCCGGCGCACTGGAGCGCCGTACGGTCCGCCGCGCGGCGGGCGCGAGCCGGGTCGTGGCGGCCGGAACCCCCGCCGCCCCGCCCGCCGCCGTCCACCACTGACCCCCCACCCGCACCACCCGCACCACCACACCGCAACAGGAGCACCACATGTCCCGCACCACCGCCACCCGCGTCCTCCTCTCCCCGCTGACCACCGAGGACGCCGAGCTGCTCGTCACCGCGGCCCGCACCGCCGCCGAGGCGGCCGGGGTCGCGGTCAGCGTCACCGTCCTGGACGCGGGCGGCCACCCGCTGGCCTTCCGCCGCGACGACCGGGCGGTCCTGATCTCCGGCGAGACCAGCACCCGCAAGGCCTTCACCGCCCTCCAGCTGAACGCCCCCACGGCCGACCTGACCGAGGCCGTGCTGCCCGGCGGGCCCTTCCACAGCCTGCCCACCGCACTCGACCGGCCGCTGCTCTTCATCGCGGGCGGCCTCCCCGTCCACCGCGGCGGCCACCTGATCGGAGCCGTCGGCGTCGGCGGCGGTGCCCCCGAGCAGGACCACCGCTTCGGGGCGGCCGCCCTGGAGGCCCTGGACCGGGCCGACTCCGCCGCGTAGGGAACGCCCCCGGTCGCGCGACCGCGTCCCCCGTGCCAGGTTGGTACGGGGGACAGGGGTTCACGATGAGGCAGACGACCGGGCGGTTCCGCGGAGGTCGGGCCATCGCGACGGCAGCGGCCGCCACGCTGGTCGCCTTCGCCGTACCCGCCTGTTCCGCCGGAGCCGAGGGCGCCCGCGCCACTCCCGGCGCCGCCTCCCCGGCCCCCGTCCCGACCGCCGACACCCCGTCCCCGGCGCCGACCGGGCCGCCCGCGTCCGCGTACCCCCTCTCCACCGCCCCGCGCACCGTGCCGTCCGTACGCGAGCACGTGCCCGCCCGGGGCCCCGGCTGGAAGCCCGCCCCCGGCGCCCGCGTCCTCGTCGCACCCGCCGACAGCGCGGCCCTGGCCGACGAGGGGAAGCTGCTCGCCGGCGAACTGCGCCTCGGGTACGCCGAGTCGGACCAGCCGGGGCCCGGCGACGTCCAGCTCGCCCTCGCCGCCAAGGGCTCCGGCCCGGCGGAGTCGTACACCCTCACCGTCCAGGGCGGCAGGGTCAGGATCACCGGCCCCGACGAGGCGGGCGTCTTCTACGGCACCCGCACCCTCAAACAGGAGATACGCGGGGCCGGCGCGGCCCCCGAGGGCACGGTGAAGGACGCCCCGGCCAAGGCCCAGCGCGGACTCAACCTCGACATCGCCCGCAAGCACTTCGCCCCGGAGTGGATAGAGGGCCGGCTGCGCGAGATGGCCGACCTCAAACTCAACCAGCTCGGCCTGCACTTCTCCGACGACCAGGCCTTCCGGATCCAGTCCGACACCCACCCCGAGATCGTCTCGACCCCCCACCTGACCAAGGCCGAGGTACGCCGGATCAACGCCCTCGCCGCCCGGCTGCACATCGCGGTGGTCCCCGAGATCGACTCGCCCGGACACCTCGGCGCCGTGCTCCGCGTCCACCCCGAGCTGCAACTGCGCGACGCGGCGGGCCGGGCCGTCAAGGGCGCCGTGGACATATCCAACCCGGCGTCGGCCGAACTCGTGGACGACCTGCTGCGCGAGTACCTGCCGCTGTTCCCCGCGGGCGCCTGGCACCTGGGCGCGGACGAGTACCAGGCCCTGGTGGTGCGCGACCCCCAGGCCTCCTTCCCCGCCCTCGCGAGCGCCGCGCGGGCCCGCTACGGGCCCACCGCCCGGGTGCAGGACCTGGCGACGGGCTGGCTGAACGACCGGGCCGCCGTGGTCCGGCCGTCGGGCAAGGCCCTCAAGGCCTGGAACGACGGCTTCTTCAGGGGCGGGGCCGCCAAGGCCGCCCAGGACATCCAGGCCGAGTACTGGACGGGCAAGGAGATCGGCGCCCGGCCGCCGCTGGAGTACCTGGACACCGGCCGCAAGGTGGTCAACCTCAACGACGAGTACCTGTACTACGTGCTCGGCGAGCCCAACCAGTTCACCTACCCCACCGGCAAGCGGATCTACGAGCAGTGGACCCCGCTCGTGCTGCGCGGCACCACCCCCGTCCCGGCGCGCTACGACCCGCAGGTCCTCGGCGCCCGCCTCGCCGTCTGGTGCGACCTGGCCGCCTCGCAGACCCCGGACCAGGTGGCCGCGGGCATCCGGCTGCCGCTGGCCGCCCTGTCCCAGAAGCTCTGGGACCCGCGCCCGCCGCAGGCCGCCTGGACCGACTTCCAGTCCCTCGCCGGCAGGCTCGCCGCCGAGCGGTGACCTGCGTCCCTACGTCAAGCAGCCCTTCGGGGAGGGGATGCCGGACCGCGTTGCTACCGTGCCGCCATGGGTGAATTCGTACTGGTGGCAGGCGCCTGGCTCGGCGCCTGGGCGTGGGACGAGGTGGCCGGGGAGCTCCGTGGGGCGGGTCACGGGGCGCACGCCGTGACGCTGTCCGGCCTCGCCGAGAAGCGCGGCGTCCCGGCCGGGCAGCAGACCCACGTGCAGGACGTCGTCGACGAGGTCCTCGGCCGGGACCTGCGCGATGTCGTCCTGGTCGGGCACAGCTACGCGGGCATCCCCGTCGGCCAGGCCGCCGAGCGGATCGGCGGCCGGCTCGCCCGCGTGGTCTTCGTGGACTCGAACGTCCCCGCGGACGGGGAGTCCTTCGTCTCCGCGTGGTGGCAGGGCCCGGAGCGGCTCGAGGCCGAGCTCGCCGCGAACGGCGGCGCCTGGGCGCCGCTCACCGCGCCCGACTGCGCGGGCCAGGACCTCACCGACGAGCAGATCGCCCGGTTCCTCGCGGGCGCCACCCCGCACCCCGGCGCCTCCCTCGCCGAGCCGGCCGTACTCGCCGGCCCGCTCGGCGCGCTGCCGGCCACGTACGTCAAGTGCCTGCTCGACGGAGCCGAGCCGAACCCCGACGTGGCCCGGCTCCTGGAGGGCGGCCGGTGGGAGCTGCGCACCCTGGACACCGGCCACTGGCCGATGTTCTCCCGGCCGCGCGAACTGGCGCGGCTCCTCCTGGAGTCCGCCGGGGTGTGAAGCGGATGGCTACCAGATGGAGTTGACCCACTCCGGGTGGTCGATGAAGGGGTTGCGGTTGTGCTGGTAGGTGTCGTAGATCACCTGGTTGCGGCGCTGCTCGAAGGCGTCCGGCGGGTCCATCTGGTTCCACTGCTTCAGCAGGCTGATCCGCCCGAAGAGCGGGGCGGTCCCGTTGTTGACCTTGTCGTTCATCTCCAGGTCCGCGAAGCCGTCCCCGCCGTCGTAGCGCACCGCCATGTACAGCAGCATCCGTGCGACGTCGCCCTTGACCGCGTCCCGGGGCTCGAAGGAGTCGGCGTCGGTGAAGCTGCCCGGGGCCTCCGACACGGGGCTGCCGCCCTTGTCGAAGTCCTTGTTGCCGCGGGTGCTGTTGACGGTGACGTCCTCGGGGCGCAGGTGGTGCAGGTCGGTGCCCGGGCCGGTGGCGGTGCCGAAGTCGCCGTGGCTCTTGGCCCAGACGTGCTCCCGGTTCCAGTCGTTGACCCCGCCGCCGTTGGTGGACTTGGACTGGGAGCGGCCCGAGTAGACCAGGATGACGTTGTTGGGGTTCGCGGGGTCCTGGTCCGTCACCTTCAGCGCGTTCCACACGCCGTCGTAGGTGACCTTGGACTGGGTCTTGATGATGTCGTGCAGCGCGGTCTTCAGCGCGGCGCCGGTCTTGCCCTCGGCGGCCGCGTAGTACGCGTCGACGGTGGACGGGTAGGCCTGGGGAGCGGCCTGCGCGGTGTCGGCGGTGGTGCGGGTCTGGCCGGCGGTGGCGCTGGCCGGTATGAGGAACAGCGCGGCCGCGGCGAGTCCGGCGGCCCAGGGGGCAGTACGGGAGATTCTCATGACGTGGGGGATACCTCTCCACAAACACCGTCCCCGCCATGGCAGTTGGCGGGGTGTCTGGTGGCAGAGCGAGGATCCTATTGTCATGTGCCCTACAAGTAAAAACCATGTGTCGGCGACGTGGACCTTGGTGTTTGTCCGCCGTGCGCCCCGGGCACGGTAGCGGGTGCCCCGGCCGCCCCGACGCGGCCGCCGACAGCTCTCACCGGAGTGGCCCATGGCAGTGAAGGTCCTCATCGTGACCGGCGACGCGGCCGAGTCCCTGGAAGTGCTCTACCCCTACCAGCGCCTGCGGGAGGAGGGGTACGAGGTCCACATCGCGGCGCCCGCGGTCAAGAAGCTGCGGTTCGTGGTGCACGACTTCGAGGAGGGCTTCGACACCTACACCGAGAAGCCCGGCTACACCTGGCCCGCCGACATCGCCTTCGCGGACGTGGATCCCGGTGAGTACGCGGCCGTCGTCGTGCCGGGCGGGCGGGCGCCGGAGTACCTGCGCAACGACCCGGAGGTGCGGCGGATCCTGGCCGCCTTCGCCGGGGACGACAAGCCGATCGCGCAGATCTGCCACGGCCCGCTGATCACCGCCGCGAGCGGCGGCCTGGGCGGGCGGCAGGTCACGGCGTACCCGGCGCTGGAGCCCGACATGTCGGCGGCCGGGGCCCGGTTCCGGGACTCCGAGGCCGTGGTCGACGGCACCCTCGTCTCGGCCAGGGCGTGGCCCGACCACCCCGCCTGGATGCGGGAGTTCCTCACCGTGCTGCGCGGCAAGGCGCCACTGGCCTGAGGGGGCGTCGCCGGCGCGGAGCCCCCGCGCGCCTTCCCGGCCGTGGCGGCCGAACGGGTCAGCACGGTGGGGCCCGCTGCGGTGAAGATGTCCCGCCATCTGGCCGGGATCGCCGTGGCCCCGCCGCCCGGCCGCGGGCCGCGGCGATATGACCACCATGTGATCAGACATTTCCTGCGGGGTGCCCCCGCGCTCCCCCTCGCCCTCATCGCACTCGCCGGCCCCGCCTCCGCCCCCGCGTCGGCCTCCGTCTCCCCTCCCGTCTCGCCCGCCGCCGCCGGCGCGCGGTCGGGAGCGGTCCGGATGCCGGAGCCGCCGGAGGCGGCGGTCGCGAGGGAGGAGCTCCAGAAGCTCACCGTCGAGCCGCCCCACTCGATGGCCGGCTACAGCCGGGACAAGTTCCCGCACTGGGCCACACAGTTCGGGAAGTGCGACAGCCGGGAGGTCGTGCTGGCCCGTGACGGCGTCGCCGTCGAGCAGGACGACCAGTGCCGGGCGATCTCGGGCACCTGGACGAGCGAGTACGACAACAAGTCCTTCACCGCCGCCGGCCAGCTCGACATCGACCACATGGTTCCGTTGGCCAACGGCTGGCGCTCCGGAGCCGACACGTGGACCACCGCCAAGCGCAGGCAGTTCGCGAACGACCTGGAGCACTCCCAGCTCATCGCGGTCTCCGCGGCTTCGAACCGGTCGAAGGGCGACCAGTCGCCCGAGACCTGGGTGCCGACGAACCACCTGTACTGGTGCACGTACAGCCGGGCCTGGACCCACGTCAAGTCGCTCTACGGGCTGTCGGTCACCGAGGGCGAGAAGTCCGCCCTGGAGAACATGCTCGGCACCTGCGCCTCGTGAAGCGGGCCCGCTCCGGCCCCGGCCGGCCGGGAACCGGGGGGGGGGCCGGACGGGGCCCCCGCCCCGGGGCTCGTCAGTGGCCGGTCGTGACCTGGGGCGCCGGCTCGTACTTGTAGTTGGCCGGGCCGAAGTGCTTCTTCACGGCCGCTTCCCAGGAGCCGTCCGAGACCATCTTGGTGATCGCCGTGTTGATCTTCCGCTGAAGGTCGTTGTCGCCCTTCTTGAGGCCGATGCCGTAGTTCTCGTTGCTCAGGTTCAGCCCGAGCAGCTTGAACTTGCCCGCGTTGCCCTTCCGTGCCGCGTACCCGGCGAGGATGGAGTTGTCGGTGGTCATCGCGTCGACCAGGTTGTCCTGGAGGGCGACGAGGCACTCCGAGTAGCCGCCGAGCTCCAGGACGCTCGCCTTCGGCGCCAGGTTCTTGCGGATGTTCTCGGCGGAGGTGGAGCCGCTCACCGAGCACAGCCGCTTGGTGTTCAGGTCCTCCGCCTTGGTGATCGAGTTGTCGTCGGCGCGGACCATCAGGTCCTGGTGGGCGACGAAGTAGGGACCGGCGAACTCGACCTTCTCGCGGCGCTTGTCGTTGATCGTGTAGCTCGCGGCGACGAACTTGACCTCGTTGTACTGGATCAGCAGTTCCCGGTCCGAGCTGTAGACCTGCTTGAACTCGATCTCGTTCGCCTTGTAGCCGAGCTCCTTGGCGATGTACGTGGCCACGTCGACGTCGAAACCGGTGAAGGTGCCGTCGCTCTCGCGCATCCCGATGCCGGGCTGGTCGAACTTGATGCCGATGGAGATGGGCTCCTTCGGGGCTTCACCACCACAGCCGGAGGCGGTGGCGGCGAGGGCGATCACCGTGGCGACCGCACCGGCCTTGGGAACCTTCATGCTGAACTCTTTTCCTCGGGAACGCGGAATCCCGGGGGACGTCGCGGGAACGGGGGCAGGCGTGCGGAACCGCGGGGGCGCGGGGGCACGTGTATGAGGAAGCTAGGAAGGTGACGGCCGCACCGTCACTACATCTGAGGAAAACTTGAGCATAACGATCCGGTTCAGCCGTGGATCTTCCGGCGGTTCCGGTGAGTGGCGGGAGAAGGGGGCTGTCCGGAGTGGCGAACGAGGAGATGGGCGCGGCGAGGGTCGAGGGCAACACGCTCTTGCTGAGCGAAGGGGTGCGTATCCGGTTCATCCGGACATTGCGCCTGCCTGAGTCGGGTACGCACGCCCTCCCGCCGGGGCTGGGGGAGTTCCCGCTGCGGCGGGTGGAGGATTACCCGGACACCGTGCCGCCGGAATGGCTCGCCAAGGGCGGCGTGATGCTGCCGGTGTACCTGCGCGAGGCCATGTGGCTCAGCTTCGGCGGCTCGGGGGAGCCCGCCGCGCTCCAGATCGGCGTGGGCAAGGTGTGCGCCGTCTCCGGCAGGCGGTGGACCGGCCGGCTGGAGCGCAGGCCGCAGAACTACGTGGTGCTGCCCCGCCAGCCCTGGCTCGACGGGATCAACTCCGGCGACGGGACGGTGCGCCAGTTCGTCGCCGTACCGCTCGGCCTCAGGGTCACGGTCGAGGGGCAGGTCACCGGCGAGGAGGTCACCGGCGGGGTGCAGCTCCAGGCGTTCCCGCTCGGCCCCGGGGCCCTCGCGGCCTGGCGGGAGGAGGAGCGGCTGCGACGCGAGAGCGCCGTCGCCGAACACCTCTACGGCGGAGGCGGCTACGGTGCGGCCCCGCCCGCGCCGTCCGCGCCGGGGGCGCCTCCCATGCCGATGGCCGCCCCCGCGCCGGGCGCCGCACCCGCGCGCCCCGCCGCGCGCCGGGCCCCCGCCCCGGCCATGGGGCTCGGGGTGGGCGGCGCGATGCGCCAGGAGGTCTACGAGGACGACCGGGGGCTCTCCGCCTGGGCCGACCGGCCGGCCGCGCGGGTCTTCGTCCACCTGGTCACGCCGCCCGAGTGGCGCCGCATCACGGGCGAGGACGCGCCGCCCTCGCCCGTGGACCGTGCCGCCTACACGCAGGCCGGCCTGCCCTGGTACGACTACTACGACGAGACCGGCACCGACCTCCCGGCGGCCGGCCCCCTCGGCGAGGTCAAGCCCGTCGGTGACTGGCTCGGCGACGACCACACGCCCTGGACGCCCCCGGCGCCCGGCCAGGTCCTGCCGCTCGGCAACGCTCCGCGCCCGGGCAAGCCGGTCCAGGACGGGGACTGGTAGCCCCGGCGCCGGGCAATCCAAACTGGTGATCGATTTCCGGCCGTGGGGCCGCTATGATCACCTGCGGCAAGGCCGTAGCGCAGAGGTCGTCGCGCCCAAGCATCGAGCTGGAGGACGTCGGTTCGAATCCGACCGGTCTTGCCGTTTCTCTTCCGTCATGTCGGAACGGCGGCAGCACGGCGCGAAGGCGTGCCGGCATGCCGCGGCTCCGCGAAGTCGCAGGGTCGCCGGGCGCCGGCGACGGAACCGGTGGAATGCTGATGACACGGCCGACGCCCGTACGGTGCCCCGCAATCGAGCACCCGGACCTGCCCCTCGCCGACCCGGCGGACCTCGGCCCGCTGCTCGCCCGCCTCGCCCAGGACCACTGCGTCGAGACCGACGAGACCTTCCCCCTCGGCACCCTGCGCGCCGACGGCCGCGTCGACCTCTGCAAGCAGGGCCTCGGCCCCGCCGGCACGGCCCGGCTGCTGCCCGTCGCCCTGACCTCCCCGCACGCCGCGCACCTGCTCCTCGGCACCAACTCCCTGACCGACGAAGGCGCCCGCACCCTCGCGACCGCCCTCGCCGGCGCCCACGGCCGCCACGGAGTGCACACCCTCTACCTCGGCTGCAACCGCATCGGCCCCGACGGCGTGCTCGCCCTCGCCGGAGCCCTCGCCGACGACTCCGCCGTCCGCGCCCTCTGGCTCAAGCGCAACCCCCTCCACGCGGACGGCGCCCGCACGATCGCCGCACTGCTGCGCCGCAACACCGCGCTGCGCACCCTCGACCTCGTCAACACCGGCATCGGCGCCGAGGGCGTACGCCTCCTCCTGGACGCCCTGCGCACCCGCGAGGCACCCCTGGAGCGGGTCTTCCTCGGCGGCAACGGCCTCACCGCCGAAGCCGCGCCGCTGCTCGCCGCCCTCATCCGCGAGGCCGGAGTCCGCGAACTGTACGTACCGGCCAACCACCTCGGCGACGAGGGCGTAGCCGTCATCGCCGCCGCGGCCGCCGACGCCGGCCCCGAGCGCCCCGTCCGGCTCGGCCTCGGCGGCAACGGCATCGGCGTCGCCGGAGCACGCGCCCTCGCCGACGCCCTCGGCGGCATCGAGGCCCTGGACCTCGGCCGGACCATGTCCGAGCGCAGCCTGGGCTCCGCCGGCAACGAGACCGGCGACGAAGGCGCGTACGCCCTGGCCGCCGCCCTGCCCGGCAGCCCGCTGCGCCGCCTGGAACTGCGCCACACCGGCATCACCGGGCGCGGCGCCAAGAGCCTGCTCGCCGCCCTGCCCGAGGACGCCCCGCTGGAGCACGTCGGCCTGGGCCCCGGCACCCCCCGCCGCCTCAAGCGCTCCTTCGCCGAGCGGCTGCGCCCCGCCCGGGCCTCCCACCCGGACCTGCGGGCCATCGGGAGCGTGTACCGGTGAGCGAGAACGCCCGCACCGCGCCGCCCGGCGGGATCCCGCCCGAGGACGCGGCGGCCTGGCAGCGGATCCGCCGCTACGCCGTGCCCGCCGGAATGATCGAGCGGGCCACCGCCCACCGCCTGGCCGGGGACTGGCGCGCGGCCTGCGCCGCCGCCGGCACGGAGACCACCGTCGACCTGACCGCGCTCGCCGCGGAGCACGGGAGCGCCGTCGCCGAAGCGGCGGCAGAGGACCTGCGCCACTTCGCCCCCGACCTGCTGCGCTGGCACCTTCCCCGGGTCCTGGGCGGCCGCACGGTCATCGCCCCGAACCGCCGCGTCGTGCTGGCCCGTTACGGCTCCGGCCCGGACGCGCCCCTCCTGTACGTCACCACCCGCGCCATGGTGGACGGCCCGCAGCGGCTGCGGCTGCACTGCGCGCCCGTCGACCCCCGGGCGCGGCGCCACTCCTACGCCGACTGGGTCGTCGAGGACTGGACCCGCGCCCGCTGGTTCTGGGACGCGCGGCACACCGCCGAGCTGCGCTCCTGCGTCGGCCCGGCCGACCGGATCCCCTTCTTCCGCACCGACGGCACCCCGATGGGCGAGGACGAGGTGCCCACCGCCGACCCCGGCCCCGCCGACCCCGCCGGGCGGGCGGAGTGGGCCGCCGTGCTCCAGTGGCGCGGGGAGACCGTCGAGGCGTTCGCCGCCGCCGGGATCGAACTGGACCTGAGCCTCCCGCCGAACGCCTACCGCTGGAGCGACGCCGCAGCCGCGCTGAAGGCCGCCGTGCTGGACCCGGCCCTGCTCGCCGCCGGGGTCCGCCGCCTCGCCGCGGCGGGCGCGGGCGACCGGTTCGAGTTCGCCCCGCACTGGCGCTGCCTGCTGCTGGTGGAACTCGCCGGCCCGGACGGCGGCCTGCGGGCGCGGCTCGTGGACTCGACCGAGGTGCGCGACGTACCCCGGCTGCCCGACTACGCCTGGCGGCCGCTGCCCGACCCGTACCTCGTACGCACCGGCCGGACCGCCCCGCGCGAGCTGCACCCGCTCGTCACCGCCGCCCTCTTCCCGGAAGCCGGACCGGCCGTGGGGCCGCCCGCCCCGGCCGCGCCGCGGACCGCCCGGGTGCGCTGCGTGGGCGAGTGGCACGAGGTGCGTTCCCGGGACGGCGTACTCGAACTCCCGCACAGTGCCGAGGAGCAGCAGCGGGAGCGCGCCCTGCGGGCCTTCGGCGGCGACGTCGCCGGCTGCTTCGCCGTCCGCGAGGCCTGGGCCTCCGGCGAGGGCCGGCTGCCGCGCGCCCTGCGCGCCGAGCGGCGGGAGCTGTTCGAACGCGTCCAGCACGGCGACACCCCCGGGGTGCTCGCGCTGCTCGACGCGGGCCTGGACCCCCGGGTGCGCAACGGCAGGGGGCAGGGGCTGCTGCACCTGCTGCCCTTCGTACGGCACGAGGAACTGCTGTCCAGGCTGCTGGAGGCCGGACTCGGCCTGGAGGAGGAGGACGACTCCGAGCGCACCCCGCTCCAGTGCGCCGTCCAGAACGGCGGGACCGCGTCCCTGGTCCGGGCGCTCCTCGCGGCCGGCGCCCGTACCGACGTGACCGACGACATGGAGCTGTCGCTGGGCCAGGTGGTGACCCGTTACAAGCGCACCGACCTGACCTTCCTGAAGGAACTCGTGGAGGAGCGCCACCCCGGCATCAACTTCGACGCGTACGACGAGTTCATGGCCGAGCGCGCCGAATGGGGCGACTTCGACGACGACGACTACGACGAGGACGGCTACGCGGAAGCAGGCGACGCAGGCGTGTCCGACGGCGGGGTGCGGGAATGAGCGCCGCACCCCCGCCCGCGCTGGCCGCCGCCGACGAGCTGGCCGCCCGCCTCGGCGCCACCCGCACCGAGCCCGCCGCCAGCCACCAGCTGGAGGCCCTCGCCCTCGCGGTGACGGCCAACCAGCCCGTACTGCTGTGGGGCGAGCCCGGCATCGGCAAGTCCGCCGGCATGGAACGGCTCGCCGCCTCCCTCGGGGTCGCCCTGGAGACCGTCGTCGCCAGCGTCCACGAGCCCTCCGACTTCGCCGGCCTGCCGGTCGTCGGCGACGACCCGGCCACCACCGGCGTGCCGATGGCCCCGCCGGACTGGGCGGTGCGCCTGGCCCGCACCGGACACGGGCTGCTCTTCTTCGACGAACTGTCCTCCGCCCCGCCCGCCGTACAGGCCGCCCTGCTGCGCGTGGTCCTCGAACGCCGGGTCGGCAGCCTGGAACTGCCCGCCTCCGTACGCATCGTCGCGGCGGCCAACCCGCCCGCCAGCGCGGCCGACGGCTGGCACCTCAGCGCGCCCCTCGCCAACCGCTTCGTCCACCTCGACTGGACGCACGACCCGCGCACCGTGGCCCGCGGCATGGCCGGGACCTGGCCCGAGACCGCCCTCCCCGTGGTCGACCCGGCCCGCTCCGCCGGCGCGGTCGCCCGCGCCCGGGGCGCGGTGTCCGGCTTCCTCACGGCCCGGCCCGGCCTGGTCCACCACATGCCGAACGACGCCGAGGGCCGGGGCCGGGCCTGGCCCTCTCCGCGCACCTGGGAGATGGCGCTGCGCCTGCTGGCCACCGGGTACGCGGCCGGCGCGGGCCGGGAGGCGCTGTCCGCCGCCCTCACCGGGGCCGTCGGCGACGGGGCGGGCCTGGAGCTGCTGACCTACCTGGAGCACCTGGACCTGCCCGACCCCGAACGGGTGCTGGCCGACCCCGGTGCCTTCGCACTGCCCGCGCGCGGAGACCGCCAGCTGGCCTTCCTCATCGCGGTCGTCGCCGCAGTGCAGGCGGACCCCACCCGCTCCCGCTGGGAGGCAGGCTGGGAGGTCCTCGCCAAGGCCGTCGACGCGGGCGTGCCCGACGTGGCCGCGCGGGCCGCCGCCGACCTCGCGGCGATGCGCGACCTGTCCTGGCCGGTCCCCGAGGGGATCGACGCCTTCGTGGAACTGCTCCAGCTGGCCGGGGCCCTGCCCGGCACCCGCTGACGGGCGGGGCCGCGCCGGTGGACGTCCCGCTCGACCGGGCCAAGCTGCTCGCCGCCCGCTACGCGGCCGCCGAGGCCCGGCCCTACCTCGCCTCCGCCCTGTACGCGCTGACCGTCGTCCCCTCCCCGGGCCCGTCCGGGGTCCGGACGATGGGCGTCGACCGGCACTGGCGCTGCTACGTGTCGCCGGAGTTCGTCGAGCGCACCCCCGTCCCCGAACTGTCGGGGGTGTGGATCCACGAGGTGGCCCACCTGCTGCGCGACCACCACGGCCGCGCGGACCGGCTGCCGGCCGCCGACCAGCGCGATCCGGTCCGGATCAACACCGCCCAGGACTGCGAGATCAACGACGACCTCCTCGCCGACGGGCTGGAGCTGCCGGTCGGCCGCATGGAGCCGCGGCTGTTCGGCCTGCCCGGGGGCGGGATGTTCGAGGGCTACCTGCCGGGCATCCCGCCCACGCCCCCGCACGGGGTGGACTGCGGCTCGGGTGCGCACGGCAGGCCGGCGCCCTGGGAGCTCGGCGGTGGCGCCGTCGACGGCGACGGCACGGCCCGGATCGGCCCGGTGGAGGCGGAGGCCCTGCGCCGCCAGACCGCCCAGGCCGTACGCGCCCACCGCCGTTCCCGGGGCCGGGGGAGCGTGCCCGCCGGATGGGAGCGCTGGGCGGAAGAAGTGCTGGAGCCGACCGTCGACTGGCGCCGCGCCCTGTCGGGGGCGGTGCGGGAGGCCGCCGCCTGGGCCGGCGGGGCGGTGGACTACACGTACCGGCGTCCCTCGCGCCGCACGCCCGCGCTGGGCGGCCGGGTGGTGCTGCCGAGCCTGCGCCGGCCGCTGCCCAGGGTGGCGATCGTCATCGACACCTCGGGGTCCATGGGAGACGCGGAACTCGCCGCCGCCCTCGCCGAGGTCACCGGGGTGCTGCGCGAGGTGGGCGTGGGCGGCAACCGGGTCACCGTGCTCGCCTGCGACGCCGACGTGCAGGCCGTGAGCCGGGTGGCCAGTGCCCGGGAGGTGACCCTGGCCGGGGGCGGTGGCACCGACATGCGGGTGGGCATCGCGGCCGCGCTGGCCCGGCCGGACCGGCCGTCGGTCGTGGTCGTGCTGACCGACGGCCTCACCCCCTGGCCCGAGGAGTCCCCGTCCTGCCGGCTGATCGCCGCGCTGATCGGGGCGGGGGCGCGGCAGCCGCCGGGCTGGGTGGAGACCGTACGCGTGGACCCGGCCGACCTGGCCTGCTGAGGGACGGCGGCCCGCTCACCGGCGGGGCCCGGAACTGGCCGGTTGTGTACGGTCGTTCGTACGGTGATCACCGATGCGTGGCAGCATGGCGCCGGACATCACGGCCAAAGCGGCCACGCGGAGGGGGAGTTCGGTGAGCGGAGTACGCAAGAGCCTGGCCAAGGTGGAGATAGCGCTGCGCTGGGACCCCAGCCCCGCGGGCACGCCCGCGAACGACCTGGACATCGTCGCCGCCGTGTACGGCGCCTCGGACCCGCACGGGGAGCCCGTCTACCTCGTCCACTTCGGCAGCCGCGCCCCCGACGGCACCATCACCCTGGCCCGGGACAGCCGCACCGGGCAGGGCTTCGGCTTCGACGAGGTGATGACCCTCGAACTGGACCGGCTGGCGCCCGAGCTGGCCCGGGTGGTGGTCGGCGTGGTGATCCAGGACGCCGGGCCCGCCGCGGGGCCGGACCGCAAGACCTTCGCCGCCGTCGGCGGCACGGGGCTGCGCATCCGCGAGGGGTACACCGACCTCGCCGCCACCGACTTCGCGGAGCTCGCCGGGGCCACGGCGGCCACCGTCGCCGAGTTCACGCGGGACGCCTCGGGCGGCTGGGCGCTGGACGCGCGCACGCGCGGCTTCGACGCGGACCCGCAGGAGTACGCCCGGGTCATGGGCGCCTCGGGCGGCTGAGCCGCTCGGCGCCGGGGGATCCGTACCGGACCGGGCGGCGGTCACCCTGCTCGGGAGTGGCCGCCGCCCCGTCCGGGTGGCGCGCTGCCGCCGTCCCCACGAGGCAGCGCGAGTGGGTCGCCGTCCGGTCATCGTGAACGGCGGCCCACCGGTTCAGGGGGTCAGGGGACCCGGGGGCGGATGCCCAGCGCGGGCAGCAGCGCCGCGTCCACGAACCTGACCAGGTAGTCGGAGTCCGCGTACCGCCCCTCCAGCACGGGCCGGATCCGCAGGACGCCCATCAGCTGCGCCGGCAGGAACTCCACGGCCGGATGGTCCGCGGTGAGCTCGCCGCGGGCCACGGCCCGCTGGACGATCGCGTCGAAGGCCTCCAGCTCGGGTTCCACCAGGGCCTCGCGCAGCGCGGCCTGGAGTTCCTCGTCGCTGAGCACGGCCACCCCGAGCGCCTGGGTGAGCCGGGTGTCGCGGCCCGAGGTGCCCGCCGCGATCCGGGCGGCCTCGCGGAGGTCCCCGGCCAGGGTCCCGGTGTCCACGTCCGCCAGGGTCCGCTCGCCGCGGCGGGCGCGGCTCGCGCGCAGGGCGGCGACGACGAGCTGGGGCTTCGTCTTCCACTGCCGGTAGAGCGTGGACTTCCCGCAGCAGGCCCGGGCGGCCACGCCCTCCATGGTCAGGGCCTCGTAGCCGTGCTCGCGCAGCTGGTCGAGGACGACGTCGTAGAACTCCTGCTCGCGCTCCGGGCTGATCTTGGAGCGGCGCGCGGTGACCTGCGGCGTCGACGTCATGGGAAGGGGTTCTCCTCGCGGGATCCAGTGGTGGGTCCGTGCTCCGAGTGTACGGCCATCCGAGCTTATCGGGACACCAGCGTATCGATACGCCCATGTATCGATACACTGGCGTGTCGATAGGAACCGAAAGAAGTGAGACCGGGGGATGACCTCCCACACCACACCGGACCGGCCACCAGCCGGGAAGAGCGACGCGCGCCGCCGGCTCATACGCGAGCTGCTGCTCGTCGCGGGCCTGTTCGCCGTCTACAAGGCGGGCCGGATGCTCTCGACGGGCCGCACCGACGAGGCCTTCCGCAACGCCGGCCGGGTGTGGGACGCCGAACGCGCCCTGCACCTGCCCGGAGAGGGCGCGGTCCAGCGGCTGCTGCTCCACTCGGACGCCCTCGTCCACACCGCCAACACCTACTACGCGGCCGTGCACTTCCCGGCGACCGCCCTGTTCCTGGTCTGGCTGTACCTGCGCCGCCCCGGGCACTACCTGTGGACCCGCCGGGTGCTCGCCGTCCTCACCGGCGCCGCCCTCGTCCTGCACCTCTCCTTCCCGCTCGCGCCGCCCCGGATGCTGGACGCCGCGCGCCTGGTGGACACCGCGCAGGTGTACGGGCCGAGCGTCTACGGCGCCGCCCCGGAAGCCGACACCATGGCCAACCAGTTCGCCGCGATGCCCTCGCTGCACTTCGGCTGGGCGCTGATGCTGGCCCTCGGGATGATCGCCGCGACCCGGTCCCGGTGGCGCGCCCTGTGGCTGCTGCACCCGCTGGTGACCCTGCTCGTCGTCGTGGGCACCGCCAACCACTACTGGGTCGACGCCGTCGTGGCCACCCTGCTGCTGGGCGCGGCCCTGCTGCTGGTCCCGCGCCCGGCCGCCGGCGACGCAGCCGCACCGGCGGTACGCGGCCTGCCGCGCCCGCGCCCGGTCGCGGAGCCGGTCCGCGCCGGGGCAGCCGCCCCCTCGCCGGGCGCGGCGCCGGCCGCAGGGGGATCCGCGCCCCCGGCGGTGCCCGCGACCGCCCCGGACCCCGCCGCCCCCGTGCCCGTCCCCGCAGGGGGCGAGCGGTGAACGCCACCGTCCTCGCCGTCGCCCTCTGCCTCGCCTCCGCCGCCACCTACGCGGCCGCCGCCGTCGCCCAGGAGCGCCTCGCCCGCCGGGCCGTCGCCCGCACCGCCCGGGCCCTGCTCGGCAACGGCGGCTGGTGGTGGTCGGCCGGGCTGAACGCCGCCGCCGCGCTGCTGCACGCCGCCGCGCTCCGGTACGGCCCGCTGACCCTGGTCCAGCCGCTGGGCGCGCTCACCCTGGTGGCCGCCGTCCCGCTGGGGGCGCGCGGCGCCGGGCGGCGGGTCGCCGCCACCGAGTGGCGGGGCACCCTGGCCACCGTCGCCGGGCTCGGGCTGCTGCTGCTCCCCGCCTCCGGCCCGGCCCCCGACGACACCCTCACCCTGGCCGAGGCGCTCGCCGTGTCAGGAGCCACCGTCGCCGCGATCCTCCTGCTCACCGCCCGCAAGGACCCCGGCCCGGGGCTGCGCCACGCCACCGCCTCCGGGCTGGCCTCCGCCGTCGCCTCCGCCCTGACCCAGACCGTGGCCGTGGCGGGCGGCCGGGGCGGGGCCCTGCTCAGCGGGCGGGTGATCACCGTCGCCCTGCTCGTGGTGGTCTTCGCCGTCGGCGGGATGCTGCTCTCGCAGCGGGCCTACCGGGGCGGCCTGGGCGCTCCGCTCGCGGTGGTCAACCTGGCCAACCCGCTCGCCGCGGCCGCGATCGGCATGATCCTGCTCGGCGAACGCCTCCAGGGCGGCGCCCTCGGGATCCTGCTCGCCGCCGCCGGAGCACTCGCGGCCACCCGCGGGGTCCTCCTGCTCACCCGTACCGCGCCCGCCGCGCAGCCCGCCGAAATCCGCCCCGTGCAGGCCGGCCATGTGACAGCATGATCGGCATGGCCGACCGCTCGTACCTCTCCCTCTGGTCCAGGAACTCCGTGCTGTCCATCGGCTCGGTCGGGTCGGTGCTCTCCATCGGCTCGGCGGGCAGCTTCCTCTCCGTCGGCTCCATCGGGTCCGCGCTCTCGGTCGGCTCGGCCGCCTCCTGGCTGAGCGCGGGCTCCGCCTTCTCGGCCCGCTCCACCCTCTCCCTCTTCGCCCACCGCTCCCGGGGCGGCGTCGCGGTGGTCGGCGCCGTCGCGGGAGCGGCCGCGGCCGCCGCGCTCTGGCGCGCCCGCCACCGCTGAGCACCGCCGCGCCCCCGCCCGCGTCCTCACAGGCGGCCGGCTCTCCGCCAACTTCCCCGACCGCCCGGTCCAGGCCCGGTTCCGCGACCTCGCCACCCGGGCCTCCGCCGTCCCGGGCTCCCCCGACCCGCACATCGGCCACCGCATCCTCTTGGGCGACTCCCGCCGCTGAACGCCTGGCCTACGCTGGGCCCCGCGCGACGTACGAGATGCGAGGAGCCCGAACCACATGAGCGTCACCCCCGTCCCCACCGCCGACCTGTACGACGAGCACGGCGAGGGCCTCGGCATCTGCGCCACCCCGTTCCGCCGGATCGGCGGCCGGCACCTGTACGCCGGACCCGTGCGCACCGTCCGCTGCCACGAGGACAACGCCCTGCTGCGCGAACTCCTCCACACCCCCGGCGATGGCGCCGTCCTCGTCGTCGACGGCGGCGGGTCCCTGCGCACCGCCCTGGTCGGCGACCTCATCGCCGGCGCGGCCCACGCCTCCGGCTGGGCCGGGCTGATCGTCAACGGCGCGGTCCGCGACAGCGTCGCCCTCGGCGCCCTGGACCTCGGCGTCCAGGCACTCGGCACCTGCCCGCGCAAGAGCGGCAAGACCGGCGAGGGCGCCGTCGACGAGCCCGTCACCATCGGCGGGGCCACCTTCCGCCCGGGCGACACCGTGTACGTGGACGACGACGGCGTCGTCGTACTGCCCGCCGGGCACTGACACCGTCGGTTTCGCGCCACCTCCCGGCCACGGCCCTGGCGGTGACGGGCCGCCAGGGGTTTCACTGCGGGCCCATGAGACGACACAGGATCATGGGCCTGCTCGGCGCGCTCACCCTCGCCGCCGGGGCCCTGGCCGGACCCGCGGCCGCCGCCGGATCCCCCGCGGGCGCACCCCCGGCCACCGCCGCCGGACCCGTCCCGCCCGCAGAGTTCGGCACCGACTGGCACGACCCCCTCACCGCCGCCCCGCCCGTCCAGCGGCCCGCGACCCGGTCCTGCCGGGTGACCCTGGCCGAGGCACAGTTCCGCGACTTCACCCCCTACCGGGGCACGTACACCCCGCCCGCCGGCTGCGGCGGCTCCGACTGGGCCAAAGCCGTCCTGCGCCTCGACGGCAAGGTCAAGGGCCGCCAGTACGACCGGCTCGGCAACCTCACCCTCGGCGGCGTCGAGATCCTGCGCACCTCCACCCCCGAACCCTCGCCCGACGGCATCGAGTGGTCCGTCGAGAAGGACGTCACCCGCTACCGCGACGTCCTCAGCCGGCCGCAGCCCGTCGAGATGCTGATCGGCAACGTCGTCAACGACACCTACACCGGCGTCATCGACGTGAAGGTGACCCTGACCCTCTACGCCGCCGACCGCCGGCATCCGGCCCCCGACACCCCCGACCGGGTCCTGCCGCTCACCGGCTCCGACCGCGGAGGGGCTGCCGTCACCACCCCGCGCAACACCGAGCGGCTCCTCGCCGAGGTGTACGCCACCGGCTCCGGCGGCGGCTGCGAGGAGTACTGGTACCTGACCGTCCCCGACGCCGCGCCCTACTCCTGCAAGGCCGCCGACGGCCCCTACCGCGAGGTCCGGATCTCCGTCGACGGCCGGCTCGCCGGGCTGGCCGCGCCCTTCCCGACCGTGTGGACCGGCGGCTGGTCCAACCCCTTCCTCTGGTACGTCACTCCCGGCCCCCGCGCCTTCGACGTCCAGCCGGTCGTGTACGACCTCACCCCCTACGCCGCCCTGCTCAACGACGGCCGCGAGCACCGCGTCGAGGTATCCGTAACCGGCGTCCCGGCCGGCCAGGCCGGCTGGAGCACCCCCGCCAGCCTGCTGATCTGGCAGGACCACGGCCGCCAGGTCGTCACCGGGGCCCTGACCCGCCACGAGGAGGGCGCCCCCGCGGGCTCCTCCCGCTGGACCCCCGCCGCCCCGGGCGGCGAACACCGCCTGGACACCGACGGCGCCCACCGCCTGACCGTCGCCGGGTACCTCGACACCTCCCACGGCCGGGTCACCACCACCGTCACCCGGGCCGTGTCCCACACCTCCGCGCACCGCTGGACCGACGGCGAGAACCGGGACGCCCTCACCGCCGCCTGGACCGACGAGGAGAACGTCACCCGCGGCGCCGCCACCACCCGCACGGCCCGCACGTACACGATGGACGGCGAGACCACCCTCGGCGCCGGGGACCGGCTGCGCACCGTCCTGTCCCTCGGCGACCGGGCCGACACCGTCACCCTGCGCGGCGGCCGCGAGACCGGCCGCACCCGCCTCGACGACCGGTACACGGGCGACGCCTCGTACACGGCGAACGTCCCCCGCGACCAGCGGCACGCCGTGGGCACCTCCACCGAGCGCTACCGCCTGTACGGGACGGATGTCGGCGGCGGCTGTTACGACCGTACGGTGTCCACCGCGCAGGGCACCCTGACGGAGGACCGCCTCCGCTGCTGACGGTGGCGGGGCCTACGATGACCGCCCATGGAGAACAGTGAGGCCGGCAGACGGCTGATCGACGGCCGTTTCGAACTCATCGGCCCCCTGGGCGCCGGAGGCATGGGCACGGTGTGGCGCGCCCGCGACATCGCACTGCACCGCGAGGTCGCCCTCAAGGAGGTGCGCCCGCCGGACCCCGCCACCGCCGCCGCGCAGCCGGACCTCGCCGTCCAGCTGCGCGAGCGGGCCATCCGCGAGGCGCGGGCCCTGGCCCGCCTCGCCCACCCCAACGTGGTGACGATCCACCACATCGTGGAGCCCGCGCCGGGCACCGAAGGCCACCCGTGGATCGTGATGGAGCTGCTCAAGGGCGGCTCCCTGCACGACCGGCTCGCCGCCGGACCGATGCCGCTGCCCGAGGTGGTGCGGCTCGGGCTCGACATCCTCTCCGCGCTGCGCGCCGCGCACGCGGAGGGCGTGCTCCACCGGGACGTGAAGCCGGCCAACGTCCTGCTGCGGCCCGACGGGGCGGGCGTACTGACCGACTTCGGCATCGCCGCCCTGCACGGGGCGACCGCCCTCACCTCCACCGGAGTGCTGATCGGCTCGCCCGAGTACATCGCCCCCGAACGGTGCCGGGGCGAGGAGGGCCTGGCGGCCTCCGACCTGTGGTCGCTCGGCATGATGCTGTACGTGGCCGCCGAGGGGACGCACCCGCTGCGCCGGGCCACCAGCCTGGCCACCGTGGTCGCCGTCCTGGACGAGCCGATCCCGGCGCCCGTGCGCTCCGGCCCGCTGGGGCCCGTACTGGAACGGCTGCTCGTACGCGATCCCGCCGCGCGGCCCGACGGCGCGGAGCTGGAAGCACTGCTCCGTGGCGCGAGCACCGCTCTCGGCGCAGGCGCAGGCGCAGGCGCCGCCGCCCCGGCCCCGGTCCCGGGACCCTACGGCCCGCCTCCCACGGTCTCCGGCACCCGGCCCTTCACCCCCGGCGGCGGCTCCCCGTACGGGCCCACCACCCCGGTCCCGGCCGTCGCCCCGGCCCCCGCCCGGGGGCGCGGCCGCGCCGCGCTCATCGGCGGAGTCCTCGCGCTGGCCCTCGCCGGCGGCGTGGCCGGGCTCGTCCAGGCCCTGCCCGACGGCAAGTCCGGCGACCCGGACGCGAAGGGCTCCACGGCCTCCGCCCCGGCCACCACCGTCGCCCAGGCGCCCGCCACCCCGAAGGCCGCCACCCCCAAGGCGCAGGGCAGCCCCGCCGCCGCGGCCAGGGGCAGCCTGCTCACGCCCGAAAAGGTCCGCACCGTCATCGAGGCGTTCAAGCAGCAGACCGGCACCACCACCTTCGTGGAGATGACCGTCTACGAGGGGTACGTACTGGCCTCCATCCCCACCGCCCCCGGGGCGGACACCTTTGACCGGTACGAGTACCGCGACGGCCAGGTCAAGCACGACGGCCCCGGCGGCACCGTCAAGCAGGACGAGCCGCTCATCGACATGGCGGGCGTGAAGTGGGACGCCCTGCCCGGCCTCCTGGAGCGGGCGCAGCAGGAACTCGGCGTCACCAAGCCGACCTCCCGCTACCTCATCGTCGAGCCCTGGCTCTTCGACGCGACCCCCTCCATGCGCCCCTACCTCACCGACGAGTACGGGCGCGGCGGCTACGTGTACGCCGACACCCAGGGCAACGTGAAGAAGGTGTACCGCTCCTGACATCGTGTAGCCGTACGCGCGCACCCGCACGCGCACCCGCACGCAGCCGCGTACGGCAGACACGGTCCAAGGAGTACGGCCCACCATGCCCAGCTGGCGCAGCACACTCACCCAGGCCGGGATATCCGACCCCCGGCTGCGGGCCGACCACACCCACGCCGCCCGCCGGGTGCTGCGCCGCGAACCGGCCCCGTACCTCACGCTGCGCCTGCTCGCCGCACCACCCCTGGTGCCCTGGCTCTCGGCGGGCCTGGCCTTCATGAACCTGGTCGACGACGTGGCCGAGACCGGCACCCCGAGCGCGCGGGCCGCCGGACTCGCCGCGCTGGCCGGCCGCGTCGAGTCGGCCATGGCGACCGGCGACAGCCCCGACCCGCTGCTGCGGGCCTACGCACACGCCGTCCGCAGCAGGGGCCTGCCAGGTCACTGGATCACCCGCTTCCTCGACGGCGCGGCCACCGCCGAGGCCGGCTTCGACGGCTTCGCCGCCGAGGAGGACTTCCAGGCCTACCTCGACGCCTACGCCTGGCCCGGGATCATGGTCTTCACCGGACTCCAGTACCAGGGCGGACCCGACACCGCCCAGGCCGCCGGCTGGCGCGCGTTCGTGGACGCCGCCCAGCGGGTCGACTTCCTCGCCGACCTGGCGGGCGACCTCGCCGAGGGGCGGCTCTGCATCCCGCGCTCCCGCCTCGCCGGGCACTCCGTCACCCGCGCCGACCTCGAACAGGCCCGCGACACCCCGGCGGTACGCGCCCTCCTCGCCGCCGAGTGCGCCCGGGCGCGCACCGCCCTGGCCGCGGCCGAGGGCGTCCTCGACCTCACCGAGCCGGGCCTGCGCCCGGTGGTCGCCGCCATGACGGAGCTGATGGGACACCAGCTGGCAGCGGTGGAGAAGGCCGGCCCCGGCGCCCTGCGCAAGGACGTCGGCTACGGACTGACCGCCCCCGTGGGCACCCTGGTCCGCGCGCTCCGGCGCCGGTGACATTCGTACTGCCGAGGAACCTGTCGGCGGCCATCGGGAAGACCGGCACCCGCAACCGCATGGAGGCCGTCCGCGCGGCCCGCCGCCAGGGCTGGCTCTGACGGCCCGCCCGGGGTCCGCTAGTACGGGCCGTTGACGTTGTCGATCGAGCCGTAGCGGGCGGCGGCGTAGTTGCAGGCCGCCGTGATGTTCGCGACCGGGTCGTACGAGTCCAGGGACGTGCCGGGCACGTGGTAGGCGCGGAAGGTCGGGTCGATGACCTGGAGCAGGCCCTTGGAGGGGATGCCGTTCTGGGCGTTGATGTCCCAGTTGTTGATGGCCAGGGGGTTGCCCGAGGACTCCCGCATCACATTGCGGTGGATTCCGTTGTAGCTGCCCGGAATTCCGTGCTTGGCCATGACGTCCAGCGACTGCCGGATCCAGCCGTCGAGGTTGTTCGCGTAGGCGGGGGCGGCCGGTTTGGCGGCGGGCTTCGCCGCTGCCGCCCGCGCCGCCGCGCCGATGCTCAGCTTCAGGCCGGGGCGGATCACCGAGGGGTCGGAGCCGATGGCGCCCCGGTTGGCCTCGTAGAGCGCCTGCCAGCCGCCGCTCACGGAATGCTGGGAGGCGATCTTCGAAAGGGTGTCGCCGCCGATCACCGAATAGGTCAGGGCTGCCGCGGCCTTTTCCACGGACGCCTTTTCCGCGGCCGACTTCTCCACCGCCGGCTTCTCGGCGGTGGCCTTCTCCACGGCCGCCTTGACGAGCGACGCCGGGGCCGGCTGCGTGCCGGCCGCCCCGGCCGTGGTGGCGCTGATCAGGGGGAGGGCGAGGGCCGCTCCACCCGTGCCGGCGACCGCCAGCTTCCGGGCGATCCAGTGCTGCTTCGGCCGACGGTGCTTTCCCTGTCGGGGCATGGCGCTGTTCCTCACGTGGGGGTACGGGAGAGCCCCGGCGGCAGCCGGATTCGGCAGTCGGCCGCGGGGAGTGAGGTGACCGTAGGCGAGCGCGCGGCGCGGGAACAAGACACGAATTCCACCGCTAGATCGACTTCTCGGGCGCTGTCCGGTAAATGACCATGAAATGGGGATCACGAAAAGGCCGATTTCCTTTCCAGGGAAAGGGAAGCGGCCGTTCCGGTTGAATTGATGTTGTTCGGGTTCGCGTGACTCACATCACGGGTCCGGCGTGTTTGGAGCCGCCTCGCGCAATACGGTCAATTGGCGGCCTGATGCTGCCGATTCGGGCGACCTACGCGAGGGGCGGCGAATGATGGTGAAACGGGCATTCCGGCCATCCGGGTGCCCGCTCCGGGATCCTCAGAGGGAGGCCAGCGCCTCCAGGGTGGCGTCCACGGCCCGCCCGGACGCGGGCAGCAGGGGCAGGCGTACGTCCGGGGTGGGGATCCGGCCCTGCGCGTGCAGCACACCCTTGACCACCACCGGGTTCGGCTCCGCGAAGGCCGCCGCCGAGACCCGCGCCAGCCCGTGCCCCAGCCCCCGGGCGCGCCCGGCATCGCCGGCCCGCCAGGCCGCCGCGAGCTCCACGAACCGCTCCGTGGCCAGATGGGCCGAGGCGAGCACCGCGCCCGAGGCGCCGAGCGCCAGCATCGGGGACGCGTACGCGTCGTCCCCGGCCAGGACCGAGAACCCGTCCGGCAGTCGGCCCAGCAGCGCCACCGTCTCCGCGTCGATCCCGCCCGCCGCGTACTTCACCCCGGCCACCCCGGCCAGCGAGCCCAGCGCCCGCAGCGCGTCCGCGTCCAGCGGCTGCCCCGTCCGGTACGGGATGTGATAGACGATCAGCGGCAGCGGGCTCACCTCCGCCAGCCGTGTGAAATGCGCCAGCACGCCCGCCGCCGAGGGCCGTACGAACGACGGTACGGTCACCAGCGCCGCCCGGGCCTCGGGCCACCTCACCAGCCGGGCCAGCGCCGCCTCGCTCGCCCGGGTCCCGCTCGCCCCGGCCCCCACCGTGAGCGGCACGCCCCGCTCCCCGCAGACCCGGGCGCAGATCCCGGTGACCAGGTCGCGTTCCGCCCCGTCGAGCGCGGCGGTCTCCCCGGTCGTGCCGAGGGCCACGATCCCGGCGGCCCCCGCGTCGAGCACCTCGTGGGCGAGGGCCTCCAGCGCCTCGGCGGCGACCTCCCCGCCGCGCGTGAAGGGGGTGACGAGCGGGACGTGGATCCCTTCGAAGGCGAGACGGGTGTTATCAGAGATTTGTCCGGCCTGTGCCGTTTCCTGTCGCATACAGAAGAGCTTCGCCCGGACCGAGCGCCGAATCCAGTTCGCATTCCTTATCCGATCCGTAAGCTGAGCCGATGCTCGACGTCCGCCGCCTGCGCCTCCTGCGGGAACTCGCCCGCCGGGGCACCATCGCCGCCGTGGCCGAGGCCCTGGCCTTCAGCCCCTCCGCCGTCTCCCAGCAGCTCGCCGTCCTCGAACGCGAGGCCGGCCTGCCCCTGCTGGAACGCACCGGCCGCCGCGTCCGGCTCACCCCGGCCGCCCAGAACCTCGTACGCCACGCCGAGGCCGTCCTCGAACGGCTGGAGCAGGCCGACGCCGACCTCGCGGAGGCCCGCAGCGGCCTCGCCGGCGTCCTGCGCGTCGGCTCCTTCCCCACCGCGACCCGGGCCATCGTCCCGGCGGCCCTGGGCCACCTGGCCCGGCGCCACCCGGGGCTGGAACCGAGGGTCCGCGAGACCGATCCGGCGGCGGTCGCGCACGCGCTGCGGGCCGGGGACCTGGACGTGGCCCTGGTCCACGAGTACGACTTCGTCCCCGCGCCGCCGGAGCCCGGGCTGGCCACCCGGCCGCTGTACGGGGAGGCGATGTACCTGGCCGCCCCGGCCGTCCCGCACCCGGCCCCCGCCACCGCCACCGCCGGCCCGGCCGCGGTCACCGGCCCCGACCAGGGCGCGGTCCTGCGCACCCACCAGGACGAGCCGTGGATCACCGCCACCCCCGGCACCCTCTGCCACGCCATGACCGTACGGGCCTGCCAGGCGGCCGGGTTCACTCCCCGGATCCGCCACCAGGTCGACGAGTTCGACACCGTCCTCGCGCTGGTCGCGGCCGGGCAGGGAGTGGCCGTCGTCCCCCAGCTGGGAGTGACCGGCCCCCCGGACCCCGCCGTCGCCCTCACCCGCCTGCACATGGAACGCCGCACCAAGGTCGCCTTCCGCAGCGGCGCCGCCGCCCACCCCGCCGTGGCCGCCTTCGCCGCGGCGCTGCGCGCGTCCGTACCGCCGGATCTGGCCGGAACCGGAGGCGGCGGGTGACGCGAAGGCCCGCACAACTCCCTTGGGGAGCCCCGCCCGTGTACGTTCGATGATCCAGACCGATCCGACCGATCCGAACAGAACGGGGTACGACGTGACACATCGCGTACGAGGGGTCATCGCGCGCAGCAAGGGCGCACCGGTGGAGACGACCACGATCCTCGTGCCCGACCCGGGGCCCGGCGAAGCCCTCGTCAAGGTCCAGGCCTGCGGGGTCTGTCATACCGACCTGCACTACCGCGAGGGCGGCATCAACGACGAGTTCCCCTTCCTCCTCGGCCACGAGGCCGCCGGCGTCGTCGAGTCCGTCGGCCCCGACGTCACCTCCGTCGCCCCCGGCGACTTCGTGGTCCTCAACTGGCGCGCGGTGTGCGGCACCTGCCGGGCCTGCAAGCGCGGCCGGCCCTGGTACTGCTTCAACACCCACAACGCCACCCAGCCCATGACCCTGGAGGACGGCACCCCGCTCTCCCCGGCCCTGGGCATCGGTGCCTTCGCCGAGAAGACGCTCGTCGCCGCCGGACAGTGCACCAAGGTGGACCCCGCCGCCTCCCCGGCCGCCGCCGGACTGCTCGGCTGCGGCGTGATGGCCGGCCTCGGCGCGGCCCTGAACACCGGCAACGTCGGGCGCGGCGACTCGGTCGCGGTCATCGGCTGCGGGGGAGTCGGCAACGCGGCCGTCGCCGGCGCCCGGCTGGCCGGCGCCTCGCGGATCATCGCCGTCGACCTGGACGAGCGGAAGCTGGAGTGGGCGCGCGGCCTCGGCGCCACCCACACCGTCAACGGGCGCACGGAGGACGTGGTCAAGGCGATCCAGGAGCTGACCGGCGGGAACGGCGCGGACGTGGTCATCGAGGCCGTCGGCCGCCCCGAGACCTACCGGCAGGCGTTCTACGCCCGCGACCTGGCCGGCACCGTGGTCCTGGTCGGCGTACCGACGCCCGAGATGCAGCTCGAACTCCCGCTCCTGGACGTCTTCGGGCGCGGCGGCGCGCTCAAGTCCTCCTGGTACGGGGACTGCCTGCCCGAGCGTGACTTCCCGCTGCTGGTCGACCTCTACCTCCAGGGCCGGCTCGACCTCGACGCCTTCGTCTCCGAGACCATCCCGCTCGACGGGGTAGAGGAGGCCTTCGCCCGCATGGAGCGCGGCGAGGTGCTCCGCTCGGTGGTCGGCTTCTGAGCCGCCGACCCGGGGCCGGGCCGGCGGCGAAGGCCGGCCCGGCCCCGGGGGCCTAAACTCGGCCGGGACGTCAGCCCCGGTCCCGGGCCCCGCCGCGATCCGGCGAAGGCGCGGGGGAGGGGATCCGCACCCAGACCCCAGGGGCCGTCCGTGACCCTCCCGCGCAGCTACCGCCAGCCCGGTGTCGTCCTGACCGACCACCGCTTCACCGTGCCGCTCGACCACGACCGCCCCGACGGGGAGCGCATCGAGCTGTACGCCCGCGAGGTGGTCGGACACGACAAGGATCCCGAGCGGCTGCCCTGGCTGCTGTACCTGGAGGGCGGTCCCGGCTTCGGGGCGCGGCGCTTCACCGGACGCCAGGCCTGGCTGGAACGGGCCCTCGCCGACTACCGGGTGCTCCTCCTGGACCAGCGCGGCACCGGCCGCTCCACCCCCGTCAACCGGCAGACCCTGCCCGCGCGCGGCACCCCGGCCGAGCAGGCCGCGTACCTCGCCCACTTCCGCGCCGACTCCATCGTCCGCGACGCCGAGGCCATCCGCCCCGCCCTGACCGCAGGCGCCCCCTGGACCGTGCTCGGCCAGAGCTTCGGCGGGTTCTGCACCACCCACTACCTCTCCACCGCGCCCGAGGGACTGTCCGCCGCCCTGATCACCGGCGGACTGCCTTCTCTCGACGCCACCGCGACCGAGGTGTACGAGGCCGCGTACCCCCGCATCGAGCGCAAGAACCTCGCCCACTACGCCCGCTACCCCATGGACGTCGAACGCGCCCGCCGCATCGCCGCCCACCTCGCCGAGCGCCCCGCCGAACTCCCCGGCGGCTACCGGCTCACCGTCGAGGCCTTCCAGTCCCTCGGCCTGGTCCTCGGCGCCGGAGACGGCAGCCACCAGCTGCACTACCTCCTGGAAGACGCCTTCGTCACCACCCCGGCGGGTCCCGTCCTCTCGGACGCCTTCCTGCACGCCGCCCACACCCGCCTCTCGTTCGCGGGCCACCCCCTCTACGCCCTGCTCCACGAGTCGATCTACGCCCAGGACCCGGCGGCCCCCACCGCCTGGGCAGCCGAACGGGTCCGCGCCGCACACCCCCGCTTCGACGCCGCGAAGGCCCTCGCGGGCGACGACCCGGTGCTCTTCACCGGCGAGACCATCCACCCCTGGCACTTCACCAGCGACCCGGCCCTCGCCCCCCTCCGCGAGACCGCCGGCCACCTGGCGTCCCGCACGGGGTGGGCGCCCCTGTACGACCCGGCCCGGCTCGCCGCCAACGAGGTCCCGGTGGCGGCCGCGGTCTACCACGACGACATGTACGTGGACACCGCCCACTCCCTGGCCACGGCCCGGGCCATCCGCGGCCTGCGGACGTGGGTGACGGACGAGTTCGAACACGACGGCGTCCGCGCGGGCGGCCCCCGCGTCCTGGACCGGCTGCTGTCCCTGGTCCGCGACGAGGTCTAGGAGAGCGGAACGCGGCGACGCGACGGCCTTCCCCGTCCAGGCCCGGCAGGGGAGCGTCGCCTATTGTGCGGCGTATGACCGAACAAGCTGAGCAGCAGCCGCCCTTGCAGCCGATGCCCGCCGACTGGCGGCGCGCCCTCGCGGTCGTCGCGCACCCCGACGACCTGGAGTACGGCTGCGCCGCCGCCATCGCCGAATGGACGGACGGCGGCCGCGAGGTCGCCTACCTCCTCGCCACGCGCGGCGAGGCGGGCATCGACGGGGTCGCCCCGGACGAGTGCGGTCCGCTGCGCGAGGCCGAGCAGCGTGCGAGCGCGGCGGTCGTCGGGGTCTCCACGGTGGAGTTCCTCGACCACCGCGACGGGGTCGTCGAGTACGGCCTCGGCCTGCGCCGGGACATCGCGGCGGCCATCCGGCGGCACCGCCCCGAGCTGGTGATCACGCTGAACCACCGTGACACCTGGGGCGGGGCGGGCGGCGGCGGGTACTGGAACACTCCCGACCACAAGGCCGTCGGCCGGGCCGTGCTCGACGCCGCAGCCGACGCCGGCAACCGGTGGATCTTCCCCGAACTCGTCTCCGAGCAGGGCCTGGAGCCGTGGGACGGGGTGCGCTGGGTCGCGGTGGCGAACACCTCCACGCCCACCCACGCCGTCGACGCCGGCCCCGGCCTGGAGCGCGCGATCCGGTCCCTGCTGGAACACAAGGCGTACATCTCCGCGCTGACCGACCAGGATCCCGAGGAGTACGTACGCAACTTCCTCACCGGCAACGTCGAGCAGACGGCGGCCCGCTTCGGCGGCCGTCCGGCGGTGCCGTTCGAGGTCTTCCCCCGCTGACCGGACCCCCCTAAGCTGACGTTCCGTCAGTTGACTTCGGGGGTGCGGTACAAGGTGATCGACACGGTCGGCAGGGAGGTGGGCGAGGGCGCGGAGCGCATCCGGCTGGACGTCGAGGACGGCTTGGCGCTCCTCACCCTCTGCCGCCCGGACAAGCTCAACGGCTGGAGCTGGGAGTCCACCCGCCAGCTGGGCCTGCTCGCCGACCGGATCCGCTTCGACCCGGAGGTGCGCGCGGTCCTGCTGCGCGCGCAGGGCCGGGCCTTCTGCGCGGGCATCGACGTGACCGCCCCCGGCGGCGCCATCACGGGTGGCTCGGCCGCCGAACGGACCCGCAACTACTACGAGGGCATCCGCTGGGTCCACGAGCGCTTCTCGGTCCTCGCCCGCCTGCCGCAGCCGGTCGTCGCCGCAGTCCAGGGCTACTGCCTGGGCTTCGGCTTCGAACTGGCCCTGATGGCCGACATCCGGGTCGCCGCCGCCGACGCCGTTTTCGCCCTGCCCGAGGCCCGGCTGGGTGTGGCGGTGGACGCCGGCGGCGACCTGCGCATCGCCCGGGAGGCCGGCGCGGGCTGGGCCAAGTTGCTCGCCCTGACCGGCCGCAGGATCGACGCGGCCACCGCCGAGCGCCTGGGCCTGGTCCAGATGGTCGTCCCCCGGGCCGGCCTGGACGCCGAGGCCCGCGCCCTGACCGCCGAGATCGCGGCGAACGCCCCGCTCGCCGTCCAGGGCATCAAGCGCTCGATCGACACCTACGCCGACGCCGCCCTGCCCGCCGCCCTGGACCGGGTCGCCATGACGGCGGCCCTCACCCTCACCTCGGAGGACGCGGCGGAGGGCTACGGAGCCAAGGCCGCCCGCCGGCCCCCTCATTTCAGAGGAGCGTGACCACCGGCCGCACCGAGAAGGCGTCCCACGCGTCCTCCCCCTCCGGCCCGTACGCGAACTCCGCCGCGCCCGGGTTGCACTGCGCCGTCGCCAGCGGCAGCCACCCGAGCAGCCGCCCGTACCCGCCGCAGACGGCTTCGCCGCCGTCCCCGCCGTGCACGGCCGCCCGGCCGTCGCTGAGCTCCGCGGTGTAGCTGTCGTAGGCGATGCGCAGTCCGAAGGCGTTCGGCTCGTCGCGGATCCCGCCCTTCCCGTACGCCTCCTCGGTCAACGGGCAGCCGTCGCCCCACCGGAACAGGGTGCGGGCTCCCGCCCCGCAGGCGTGCTCCCACTCGTCGGCGCTCGGCATCCGCAGCCCCCGCCCGGCCAGTTCGGCCGGGGTATCGGCGGGCAGCTCCGTCAGCTTCTCGTCCTCCACCGCCATCAGCACGGCGGCCAGCTCCGCGGTCCGGACCGGGCTGAGCTGCCCGGCGAGATGGGTCCGCAGGTCCGGTGCGAAGGCGAAGCCCTCGCTCAGGCTCTCCGCGTAGTCCGCCTCCTGCTCCGGCGTGGGCCGCCAGGCCGCGGTGTCGAAGCCGAGGCGCACACGGCCGCCGGGTATGAGCGCGAACTCCCGGCCCTCGCGCTCGATCAGCGCCCGGTGCACGGTCCCGCCCAGGTGCGGGACCGTCTCGAAGCGGCGCAGCCGCCCGCCCGTGCGGGCCGCGGCCTCCTGCGCGAGGCGGCGTGCGGCGGTGGGGGCGAGCGAACGCCACTGGTCGAAGGCCAGTCCGGCGAGGCTCATTCCCCGGCCTCCTGCACGGGGCCGTCGACGCGCTCCCAGTACGCGGCCGCCGGCTGCTGCGCACGGCGGGGTACGCGCAGGACCGGCAGCAGCTCGCGCCGGGACGTGCCCGGGGTCGGGCGGAGCCCGAAGTGGCGGGCGACCACCGCCACCAGGCCCGGGTCCCGGCCCTGGACGCGGCCGTCCGCGCGGAGCAGGCCGGCGGCGGCCAGCTCCGGGTCCAGAAGTCCAGGCTCGGTCCCGCCGCGCGCCAGCGGTCCCTCGGGGTCGTACGGGGCGCCCGGGGGAGCCGTCAGCGACCAGACGACCCGGCCCTCCGGGTCGGCGTACCGGAACTGGACGGGCTCGGCCGGCGACTCCCGCCACAGCGAGACCCCCGGGAACGGGGCCACGCCCGGCGCCACCCGGTCGGTGTGTGCCTCCAGCGCGAAGCTCCATCCGTCCTCGGCGACCCCGACGTGCAGCACGCCCAGGCGGGCCCGGTCCTCGTAGGCCGGGTGCCACCCCGACCCCACCGCGCTCAGCGGCGGCCGCAGGGACTCCGGATCCGCGCCGAGCCGCAGCGCCAGCCCGCGCGGGGTCGTGCCGCGCACGAACCCGATCCAGCGGGCGGACGCACCCGGTCCCGGCTCCAGCAGCGAACCCGGGTCCTGAGGTCCCGCCTGCGCGGGCCCCGGCGGCACCGCCGTCCCCGGGCGCGGGGTCGTCAGGATCCGGCCCGCCCGCTCCGCCGTGACCAGCGGCCGCAGGAAGGGGTCGGCCATCAGCTCGACCGGCAGCACGTGGCCGTCGCCGACCGGCCGCCACCGGGGCAGCGCCTCCTCGGCCAGCACCCGCCAGGCCTCCTCGGGGTCCCCCCACCGCGCGAGTTCCCGCGCCCGCTCCAGGGCCTCGTCCCGCCAGGCCCGGTGGACGCCCTCCCGGTAGCGCTGCCGGTAGCCGTCGAGTTCGGGGTCCTCGGGCGGGAACGGCCGCGAGTCCCCCTCGGCGATCACCGCGAGTACGGGCAGCACGGCGTGCCGGAGCAGCGGATCCCCCTGCGCCAGCTCGGACCGGGCGTCGGGCAGCATGTAGTGCTCCCCGCGCAGGGCCCGTATCTGGAACAGGTACACCGTCGCCGGCGCGTATCCGAACTGCCTCGCCTCCTCCAGTGCCCGCTCCGCCTCGGCGGCGCGCCCCGCCAGCAGGTCCCCGCGCGCCCGCTCCACCTGGGCGGCCACGGCCCGACGGGTCTCGCCGTCGGGCTTGCGCAGGGCGTGGAAGCTCTGGAACTCGGCGTACATCAGGTCGGCGAAGGACTCGTGCCGCTCCGGCCCTTCCCCGCTCCAGCTGGAGTACCGGTACGCGGCCCACTCGCCGTCGGCGTTGACGTCACCGGGGTCGAGCATCAGCCAGGTCTGGTCCCCCTCCAGGGAGATCTGGACCGCCCGGCCCCACCGAGCGGACTCGTACGGCTCCTCCTCCTCGTCCGCGTCCTCCTCCTCGCCGAAGTCCTCGTCCTCGTCTTCGTCCTCGGCGTCGAGGTCCTCCTGCTCCCACTCGCTGAGCATCTCGTACAGGTACTCCGACAGCTCCCGCAGCGGCCCCACCTCCGCCGCCGGGGCCAGCAGCTCCACGAACTCCCCGGCCCACCGCCAGCCGTCGGTGACCTCCAGGAAGGAGCGGTACGAAGGCGGCAGCGGGGCCCCCAGCCGGGCTTCGAGCGCGGCTATCCGCTCCGGCGGAGCGGGGTCGAAGCCCAGCCAGCCCAGGGGCGGCTCCGAGGGGGCCTCGGCGCGCATGGCCGTCTCCCGCTCGGCGCTCCAGGTACGCAGGAAGGGTTCCCAGTCGTCGATCTTCATGACCCCGATGGTGCCGCACGCCACTGACAGCGCCTCAGGAGCCCTTGCCGGACCGCGCGGCGCGCCCCGCTCACGGATGGAACGGCCCGCGCCCCAGCTGCTCGCGCAGCGGTACCACCTCCGGCTGGACCAGGGCCCGGCGCTGCCAGTTCGCCCCGTCGACCACCAGGGTGTGGCCGGTGACGAAGCGGGCGTAGGGCGAGGCCAGGAAGGTGGCGGCCCAGCCCAGTTCGCGCGGGGCGCCCACCCGCAGGGCCGGCTGGCGGGTGTCCTTGGA
This sequence comes from Streptomyces sp. NPDC037421, assembly GCF_055602105.1. NCBI lineage: Bacteria > Bacillati > Actinomycetota > Actinomycetes > Kitasatosporales > Streptomycetaceae > Streptomyces > Streptomyces sp. NPDC037421. Next base: position 389,499 of record NZ_JBVJWV010000001.1, on the reverse strand, counting down.
GTCCGGCGCGGCGCGCTCCAGACCGCCCCGGATGTCCTGGGTCATGTCGGCGTGCGGGAACAGCCCGGGTACCAGCCCGTTGACGCGGATGCCGTAGGGGCCCCACTCCACGGCGAGGGTCTCCACCAGGTTCTTCACCCCGGCCTTGGCGGCGGCGCTGTGGGCGAAGCCGGGGCCGCCGGTCCAGGCGTACGAGGCGCCGACGCTGACGATCGCCCCCGGGGTGCCGGCGGCGAGGTGGCGCCGGCCGAACTCGCGGGTCATGAACCAGGTTCCGGTCAGGGTGGTGTCGACCACCGCCCGCCAGGCGTTGGGCGACAGGTCCTCGGCGGGGCTGGGGAAGTTCGCCGCGGCGTTGTTGACCAGCACGTCCGGCGGCCCCAGCGCCGCCCCGGCGGCGTCGAAGACCTCCGAGACCCGCTCGGGGTCCCGGATGTCGCACACCGCGGCCGCCACCCGGCCCGCGCCGGGTACGGCCGCCAGCTCCTCGCGCGCCGCCTCCAGCTGTCCCGCGCGGCGCCCCGCGATCAGCAGGTCCGCGCCGAGCCGGGCGAACTCGGCGGCGATGGCCTTGCCCAGCCCGGTGCCGCCGCCGGTCACGAGGACCACCTGCCCCGCGTACGTGCCGGGGGGCAGGGCGGCGGCGCCGAGCGGAGGCGGCGCGGGCAGGCCGCGCCTGATCTCGTCCGTCATGGGGCATCGATAGCGCGCCGGCGCGCAGATCGCCATGCCCGTGACGGCGGCCGCTACTCCGGCAGGTACGCCTGCTTCGCCGCGCAGGTCCAGATCACCGGCTTCAGCGTGCCGCCCGCGTTGACGGCCGCGCCGCCGACCCGGCCGTCGTCGGAGACCGACGAGGCGGCGCTGGCCCGGTTCGCGGCGAGCCGGGGCAGGGCGAGTACCGGCCCGGTGCCCGTCCACAGCTGCGCCTGGTCGGGCAGGGTCTGCTCGTCCGGGTGGAACTTGGCGGTGCCGACGCTGACGTTGCCGGTCGGGCTGATCGCCTCGAAGGTGCCGTACGGGTGGGTCTTCAGCGCCCCGGGGGCGCCGACGGGCCCGGAGTACGGCGGGGTCCAGGTCACCGGCCGGAACTGATAGCCCATGCCGTACCAGTCGTAGCCGACGACGCGGCCGCTCTCGTCGATGTCCTGTACCCAGCTGTCGTTCGCGGTGCGGGTCAGGGCCTTGGCCGGTCCGCCGTCGGCGGGCCAGAGGACGGGGTAGGTGCCCTCCAGGCGGGCGCCGGTCTCGGGGACCTCGTAGTCCTCGCGCGCCATGCCGAGGACGTCGCCCTTGTTGTTGATGCCGGTGACCAGGCCGACCCGGGTACCGGGTGCGGCGTCCGCCGGCACGGCCAGGTCGCGGACCTTCAGACCGTCCTTCCACACGGTGCCCTGGCCCGACCGGGTGCGCGAGACGACGTAGCCGGCGTCGTTGACGTCGGCGTCGTCGGACAGCCAGTCGCTCCCCGGCAGACGGGTGACGGCGGCGTCGCCGGCCCGGTACGTGAAGAGGTACCCCTCGGCGCCGTGGACGGTGCCCACCATCAGCCCGTCCTTGTTCACGGCGACCACCGCGCCCGAGAGGCCGGCCTCCGGCACCGGGACCCTGTGGAGCCGGGTGCCGGTCCAGTAGACGGGCTTGCCGCCGGAGAGGCCGACGGACAGGTTGCCCGTGCCGAGGGCGAGGACCCCCTCGGTCTGCTCGTTGCCCACGTTGTAGCCGCCGGACCCGATGGAGCCCAGGACCTGGATCCGGGGCGTGCAGGACGGGGAGGCCGCGGCGGGTCCGGCGGCGGTGACGATTCCGGCCAGGACGAGGGCGGCGGCGGCCGCCGATCCGGCCCGGCGCGTGCGCGTGCTGTTCATCGTTCGGTTCCCCCCGTGGTGTGTGCGCGTGGCGCAGACGCGCGCCCGGACCGGTCGGCTCCGGGCTCGCGGTATCCCCTGGTGCGTCATATGCCCTGTGCAAGCGGCCTGTTGATGTTATCTCCAGGTACTGGCGTTCACTCTTCGTTCCTTCGTCCGATTTCCGGAGAGGGTGGGCGGCCCCCGGGCGGGGCGGGAACCCGCCCGGCGGTGATGGCGTGGACGAGGGTTCCCAAGGGGGCAAGCGACCGCTTAGTATGCCGCCGAGCGTGGTCCCTCGACGGCGGCTGGAGGCCCCGGATGCAGGCATGGCGAGTACACACGACCGGCGAACCCCGCGAGGCCATGCGCCTCGAAGAGGTCCCCGAACCGGTGCCCGGCGAGGGCGAGGTGAAACTCCGGGTGCTCGCGGCGAACGTCAACTTCCCCGACGCGCTCCTCGTCCGCGGCCAGTACCAGATCCGCCCGCCCCTGCCCTTCACCCCGGGCGTCGAGATCTGCGGCCTGACCGAGGACGGCCGGCGCGTCATCGCCAACCCGAGCCTGCCCCACGGCGGATTCGCCGAGTACGTCACCGCCCCCGCCCGCGCCCTGCTCCCCGCCCCCGGCACCCTGGACGACGCCGAGGCCGCCGCCCTGCACATCGGCTACCAGACCGGCTGGTTCGGCCTGCACCGCAGGGCCCGCCTCCAGCGCGGCGAGACCCTGCTCGTGCACGCCGCCGCCGGCGGGGTCGGCAGCGCCGCCGTCCAGCTCGGCAAGGCCGCCGGAGCCACCGTCATCGGGGTCGTCGGCGGCAAGGCCAAGGCCCGCACCGCCGAGGAACTCGGCTGCGACCTCGTCGTCGACCGCACCACCGAGGACGTCGTCACCCGCGTCAAGGAGTTCACCGGCGGACACGGCGCCGACGTCGTCTACGACCCCGTCGGAGGCGACGCCTACACCGCCTCCGCCAAGTGCGTCGCCTTCGAGGGCCGCATCGTCGTCGTCGGCTTCGCCAGCGGCACGGTCCCCGCCCCCGCCCTCAACCACGCCCTGGTCAAGAACTACGCCGTACTCGGCCTGCACTGGGGCCTGTACGCCGCCAAGGACCCCGCTGCCGTCCTCGCCTGCCACACCGAACTCACCCGCCTCGCCGCCGACGGCGCGGTCAAACCCCTCGTCAGCGAACGCGTCGCGCTCGACGGGGCCGCGGACGCCGTCCAGCGCCTCGCCGACGGCACCACCACCGGCCGGCTGGTCGTCGTACCGGCCCAGGACCCGGGAGCCGCCCGATGACCGCCGACGCCGAGGACCTCCTCGCCCGCACCCGCGCCCTCCTCGCCGCCCACCCGCCCGCCTCCACCGCCCCCGCCGACTTCCTGCGCGCCCGCTTCGACGCCGGACTCGCCTGGGTCCACTACCCCGAGGGACTCGGCGGACTGGGTGCCCCCCGCACCCTCCAGGCCGTCGTGGACGCCGAACTGGAGGCCGCCGGAGCCCCCGGCAACGACCCCCGCCGGATCGGCATCGGCCTCGGCATGGCCGCGCCCACGATCCTCGCCTACGGCACCGAGGAGCAGAAGGCCCGCTTCCTGCGCCCCCTCTGGCTGGGGGAGGAGGTCTGGTGCCAGCTCTTCAGCGAACCCGGAGCCGGCTCCGACCTCGCCGCCCTCGGCACCCGCGCCGTCCTCGACGAAGCGGCCGGCGAATGGGTGGTCGACGGCCAGAAGGTGTGGACCTCCAGCGCCCACACCGCCCGCTGGGCCATCCTCCTCGCCCGCACCGACCCCGGCCTCCCCAAGCACCAGGGCATCACCTACTTCCTGTGCGACATGCACGCCCCCGGCGTCGAGGTCCGCCCGCTGCGCCAGATCACCGGCGAGGCCGAGTTCAACGAGGTCTTCCTCACCGGCGTCCGCATCCCCGACACCCACCGCCTCGGCGCCGTCGGCCAGGGCTGGGCCGTCGCCCGCACCACCCTGATGAACGAACGCGTCTCCATCGGCGGCATGAGGATCCCGCGCGAGGGCGGCATGATCGCCCCCGTCGCCGCCGCCTGGCGCGAACGCCCCGCCCTGCGCACCCACGCCCTGCACCAGCGGCTGCTGGAACTGTGGGTGGACTCCGAGGTGGCCCGCCTCACCGGCGAACGGCTGCGCCAGCAGCTCGCCGCCGGCCAGCCCGGCCCCGAGGGCAGCGGCATGAAGCTCACCTTCGCCCGCCTCAACCAGGAGATCAGCGGCCTGGAGGTGGAACTCCTCGGCGAGGAGGGCCTCCTGTACGAGGACTGGACCATGCGCCGCCCCGAGATCGTCGACTTCACCGGCCGCGACGCCGGCTACCGCTACCTGCGCGCCAAGGGCAACAGCATCGAGGGCGGCACCAGCGAGATCCTCCTCAACATCGTCGCCGAACGCGTCCTCGGCCTGCCCGCCGAACCGCGCGACGACAAGGACACCGCCTGGAAGGACCTCTCCCGATGACGACGCAGTCCACACCGGCGCCGCAGCCCGGCCCGGCGGCCCCCAGCGCCCCCTACGACCTGCTCTACTCGCAGACCGAGGAGGAACTGCGCGCCGCCGTACGCGCCCTGCTCGCCGACCGCTGCGCCCCCGCCGGCGTCCTCGCCCGGGCCGAGACCGGCCACCCCCACGACCCCGAGCTGTGGCGCACCCTAGCCGCCGGGATCGGCGCCGCCGGACTGCTCGTCCCCGAGAAGCTCGGCGGAGCGGGCGCGAGCCACCGCGAGGCCGCCGTCGTCCTGGAGGAGCTGGGCCGGGCCGTCGCACCCGTGCCGTACCTGACGGCCTCCGTCCTCGCGACGGAGATCCTGCTCGCCGTCGCCTGCGACAACGCCGAAGCCGCCGCCCTGGTCGGCGAGGCCGCGTCCGGCCGACTGGTCTGCGTCCCCGCCCTCCCCCTCACCCTGGCCCCCGGCGCACCCCTGCCGGCGCCGGTCCACGACAGCGGCGCCGGGGTGCTCAGCGGCACCGTCACCTCGGTCGCGGACGCGGTGGCCGCCGACGTCCTGCTGGTCCTGGCCGACACCGGGCTGTACGCCGTCCCCGCGGACCGCGCCGCCCTGACCCCCCGGGTCCCCCTGGACCTGACCCGGCCGCTCGCCGACGTCACCCTCGACGGCGCCGCCGCCACCCGCCTCGCGGACCCCGCCAGCGCGCGGGCGGCCGTCGCCGGAGCCCTGCTGTCCGGCGCCGGACTGCTGGCCTCGGAACAGCTCGGGCTCGCCGAGTGGTGCCTGACCGAGACCGTCGCGCACGTACGGGGCCGCCACCAGTTCAACCGCCCCGTCGGCTCCTTCCAGGCCCTCAAGCACCGCCTCGCGCGGCTGTGGCTGGACGTGGCCTCCGCCCGGGCGGCCGCCCGCGCCGCCGCCGACGCCCTGGCCACCGGCGCCCCGGACGCCCCGCTCACGGTCGCCGTCGCCCAGGCGTACTGCTCCGGGGTCGCCGTCCGCGCGGCCGAGGAGTGCGTCCAGCTCCACGGCGGCATCGGCATGACCTGGGAGCATCCCGCCCACCTCTACCTCAAGCGCGCCAAGGCCGACTCCCTCGCCCTGGGCACCGTCGGCCACCACCGCGGCCTGGTGGCCGACTTCGCGGAACTCCCGGCGCCCTGACCCGACGGGGCGGGGGTGTGGCCCTGACCGGCGGTGCCCCGCCCCCGCCCCGCCGCCGGCCGGTTCCCATGCTCACCGCATGACGGCAACGATCACCCGGCTCACCGCCACCGCCCTCGCCGCCCACCGCCGCGAACTCGCCTCCCTGCTCGTCGGCATCGTCGGCGGCGGGGCCTCCCTCGGCTTCCTCGCCGGCCTGGACCACGAGGGCGCCGCCGCCTGGTGGGACGGCCTGCTGCCCGCCGTCGAGGAGGGATCCCTCGCGCTCTGGGCCGCCCGCGGCGCCGACGGCCGCCTGGAGGGCACCGTCGGCTGGTACCGGGAGTCCAAGCCCAACGGCCGCCACCGCGCCGAGCTGCGCAAGCTCATGGGCCACCCCGCCGCCCGGGGCCGCGGCACCGCCCGTGCGCTGCTGGCCGAGGCCGAACGGGAAGCCGCCCTCGCCGGGATCGTCCTGCTCTTCCTCGACACCGAGACCGGCAGCGGCGCCGAGCACGTCTACCGCTCCGCCGGCTGGACCGAGGCGGGCGCCATCCCCGACTACGCCACCGACCCGGCCGGAGTACTGCGCCCCACCACCCTCTTCTACGAGCACCCGAAGCACCCCGAGCACCCCGAGCACCCCGAGCGGACCAGGTGACAGGTGACCTCCCACGGCCGCTCCTCGTTGGACCGGTGGACACCGACCGCCGAGCGAGGGAGACCGTATGTACGCAGCACCCGCCGCACCACTGACCCGCCGCGCGGTCCTGCGTACGGCCTTCGGCGCGGCCGTGGCGGGCGGCGTGGCCGCGGCCCTGGCGCCCGTACTGCGCGCCCGGGGCCCCCGCCAGACCCTCACCCCGGCCCCGCTCGCCGAGGAGACGTACCGCGGCCGCCACATCAGCGTGGACCTGGCCTCCGCGCAGGTCCGCATCGACGGCCGGCCCCTGCACGTCATGCGCCGTGCCGACGGGAGCTACCTCAGCGGGGTCAACCACTTCGAGTCCTACGAGACCCCGCTGGAACTCGCCCGCGCCGCCGTCGACGAACTCGGCACCAGCCAACTGGCCTTCGCGGCACCGCACCACGGCTGACGGACGGGAACGGGAGGAGCACCGCCTTGTACACCCGGCAGAACCAGAAGAACCTGACCAGCGCCCAGAAGAAGCGGTTCACGGCCGCCCTGCTGGAACTCAAGCGCAACGGCACCTACGACGAGTTCGTCCGCACCCACGGCACCTACTTCGTCCCCGACCGGGAGCGGAGGCTGCGCGTCGGGCACATGTCCCCCTCGTTCTTCCCCTGGCACCGGCGCTACCTGCTGGAATTCGAGCAGCGGCTGAGGGCCGTCGACCCGCAGGTCTCCATCCCGTACTGGGACTGGACCACCGACAACAGCCCCGCCTCCTCCCTCTGGGCCGAGGACTTCCTCGGCGGCACCGGCCGGGAGGGCGACCGCCAGGTGACCACGGGCCCCTTCGCCTACGAGCGGGGCAACTGGACGGTCACCGTCGGCGTCAGCGAGGCCCGCTTCCTCACCCGCAACCTCGGCCGGCCGGCCAACCCGATCACGCTGCCGACCGCCGCCGAACTCCAGTGGGCCCTCGACGACCCCGTCTACGATTCCGCGCCCTGGGACTCCACCGCCCGCGACGGCGGCTTCCGCAACAAGCTGGAGGGCTGGGCCGCGCCCAGGAGCGAGCGCTGGCGCAACCACAACAAGGTCCACCAGTGGATCGGCGGCCACATGACCGGCGGCACCGCCCCCAACGACCCGGCCTTCTGGCTGCACCACGCCTTCGTGGACCTGCTCTGGGACCGCTGGCAGCAGCGCCACCCCGGCTCCGGCTACCTGCCGGCGGCCCCCCTGGAGCTGGGCGACCTCCAGCGCGGCCGGGTCATCTCCCTGGACGAGCCGATGCCCCCGTGGGACGTGACCCCGCGCGAGACGCTGGGGCACCGGGGCGTCTACCGCTACGAGTGACCGGCGGCCCCCGAGCAGCACAGGGGGCCGCCACCCCGCCGACGCGCGGAGCCGCACGGAAGCCGCACGCGGACACGGAAAGGGCCCCCGCCGTACGAGTACGGCGGGGGCCCTTCAGCCGGTCAGGCGGGCGAGATGATCACTCGCCGTAGCTGCCGCCCTCGGTGTGGTGCTTGTCGCCGCCACCGGAGGCGTTGACGCAGGTGTTGCCGAAGGCCGGGTTCAGCAGGGCGATCACGTTCACGGTGTTGCCGCAGACGTTGACCGGGATGTGGACCGGGACCTGCACCACGTTGCCCGACCCGACACCGGGGGAGCCGACCGCCGCACCGTGCGCTCCGGCATCGGCGACAGCCAGACCCGCACCGGCGGCCACGGCGGTGCCCGCCACAGCGGTGATGGCGAATGCCTTCGCGATACGCGACATCAAGATCTCCTCATGAGATGTGGGGCGCCGCATCGCTGCGGCTTGTGACATGGCGTACAACGCGTCGGAAGCCGAGTGGTCACGGCCCGTTCGGCTACCGGGTGACACGAAAACGGACAGAGCCGGAGTACGTCCGTACCCGAGTGACCGTTTCCCGGCCGCACAAGCGACACTCCCGGCCCGGCGCGATCCGTTCCGCGCGACCCGATCGTGCCTTGTCAGGCCCTGGACGCCTGTGCGACGGTGCCCCGGAGGACACCCCGGTGAGGAGAGCACGGATGAGCGCAGCGGACGGCGGACGGCCGCGGGCCGGTACCGGAGCGGGCGTCGTGGAGGGCCGCTGGGAGAGTGACGGGACCGCCGTCTTCCGGGGGATCCCCTACGCGGCCGCGCCCGTCGGCTCCCGCCGGTTCGACGCCCCGCGGCCCCCGGCCGCCTGGGACGGCGTACGCGACGCCGGGGCGTTCGGGCCCACCGCGCCCAAGGTGCCCTACCCGCCGGCCTTCGCCGCCCTGCTGCCCGATCCGAAGGTCCCCGGCGCGAACTGCCTGAACCTGAACGTATGGACCCCGGACCCGGCTCCCGGGGCCGGCCTGCCCGTCATGGTGTGGCTGCACGGCGGCGCCCACACCCGCGGCTCCTCGGCCGTCCCCGTCTACGACGGCTCGGCGTTCGCCCGCGACGGGATCGTGCTCGTCTCGGTCAACTTCCGGCTCGGCGTCCTCGGCTACGGGCTCTTCCCCGACGCGCCCGCCAACCGGGGTCTGCTCGACCAGATCGCCGCCCTCGAATGGGTGCGGGACAACATCGCGGCCTTCGGCGGCGACCCCGCCCGGGTCACCGTCTTCGGCGAGTCCGCCGGCGCCATCAGCGTCGGCGCCCTGCTCGGCGCACCCCGGGCCCAGGGCCTCTTCGCCCGGGCCGTCCTGCAGAGCGGCGCCCCCGAGGCGCTGCCGCGCGACGGGGTGCGGACCATGGTGCGGCGGATGGCCTCGCTGCTCAACGTGCCCGCCACCGCGCGGGCCTTCGCGGGGGTGGGCCTGCCCGCGCTGCTCGCCGCCCAGGCGGCGGTGCTGCGGCGCTCCTCCCCGGTGCTCGGCGGTCCCGCCTTCGGGCTGGTCACCGACCCGGACTCGCTGCCCGCCGACCCGCTGGAGGCGGCCACCGCCTCGAAGGTGCCGCTGCTGCTGGGCTGGACCGCCGAGGAGCACCGGCTGTGGCTCGCGCCGACCGGCGGCACGCGGCTGCTGGACCGGCTCGGGCCGGCGGCCGTGGCGCTGGGCCGGCTGCGCAGCGGCAAGGACCGGGCGGCCGTACGGGCGCTGCGCGCCGCGCTGCCCGGGGCCTCCCCGGCCGACCTCGCCGGGCACCTGATCACCGACCGGCTGCTGCGCGACCCGCTGCGCAGGATCGCCGGGGCCCCGCGCCCGGCCCCGAGCCACCTCTACGAGTTCCGCTGGCCCAGCGGCGTACCGGGCCTGGGCGCCTGCCACGCCCTGGAACTGGGGTTCGTCTTCGACACCCTGGGGGTGCCGGAGTCCACGTGGCTGGCCGGGCCGGACGCCCCGCAGGCGCTGGCCGACGAGATGCACGGGGCCTGGGTCCGCTTCGCCGCGACCGGGGATCCCGGCTGGGCGCCCTGGGACGGCGACGGCCCGCCGAAGTTCTTCGACGGGCCGGAGCCGGAGGCAGTGCGGGGCGCGGAGGCTGTTACTCCACTGGTCCTTCCATGACCTTGCTGATGAACTCCATCGGTCCCAGGCCCATGTTCGGCACGTAGGTCTTGGCGTTGTGCTGGCCGCCGGGGATCACCCTCAGGCTGGTGTGGATGGGGCCCTTGGTGTACGTCTGGACGAACTTCTGCACGTCCGGCAGCGTCTTCTTGTTGCTCTCGTTGTCGCCGACCTGGAAGGCCAGGTAGACGTCCGGGCCCTTCTTGTCGATGAGCTGCTTGGCGAGGATCTCCGGGTTGTTCTCGGCCTTCTCCTTGTCGTAGCCCTTCCACAGGGAGGAGTCCGGGACGATGTCCGGGCCGGAGGCGATCACGGCCTTGAACTTGTCCGGGTGCTTCAGCACGGCCTTCAGGCCGGCGAAGCCGCCGGTGGAGGAGCCCATGAAGGCCCAGCCGTCACGGGACTTGATGGTGCGGAAGTTCTCCCGCATCAGGTCCGGGACGTCCTCGGTCAGCCAGGTGCCCATCTTGGGCTGGCCGGGGATGTCGGAGCCGTCCCAGTAGACGCCCTTGTCGTCCGGTCCCGGGTTGAGCACCGGCATGGCGAGGATGAAGGGCTTGCCCTTGCCCTCGTGGTACCACTTGCTGATGCTGGTCTGGAGGCCCAGGTCGGTGCCCATCCAGTAGTTGTTCGGGTAGCCGGCGCCGCCCGGCAGGGCGATCATGACCGGGAAGCCGCTCTTGGCGAACTGCGGGTCGTTGTACTCCTTGGGCGCCCACACCCAGACCTTGCCCGAGAAGCCGGACTTCTTGCCGGTGACGGTGGCCACGCCGATCTGCGTGCCGTCGCTCAGGGTCGAGGTGTTCTTGAAGTCGGTCTTCGGGCCGGTGGGCATCGACATCTTGGAGTTCGGCGCCTGCTTGGCCGCGCCGTTCTTGTCGCCGGCGGGCCCGCCGAAGGAGACGTCCTTGCCCTTGTCTGTGAAGGGGGGTATCTCGAAGTAGGCCATCGTGCCCGCCGCGATGCCGCCGAGGGCCAGGACCGCGACGCCCGCGATGATCCAGCGCTTCACCTTGGACTTGCGGCGCGGCTCCTCACCGTAGGGCGGCTCGGAGTAGCCGTACTGCGGCTGCTCGTACGGGGGCTGCCCGGGACCCGGCTGGTACGCCTGGCCGGGGCGCTGCTGCTCGAAGCGGGGCGGCTCGTAGTCCGGACGCTCGTAGCGGGGCTGCGCCTGCGTGGGCTCGTCGAAGCCGCCGGGGCGGTACTGGTCCTGGCCCTGCGGGGGCCGGGGCGGCTGCGGCCGGCCCGGCGGCGGGCCGCCGTACGGGCCGGCTCCCTGCGGGGCGCGGCCGTGCGGCGGCTGGGGCCGGCCGCCCTGGGGCGCGTACTGCGGCGGGCCCTGCTGTCGGCCTTGCTGCCGGCCGGGCTGCTGCCCTTCCGGCCGGTACGGCGGCTGGTCCTGGCCGTCGGGTTCGTACGACATGTGCGGTGGCTCTCCGGCTGTTGCTGCCCCGTTTGGGGATGGTCTGCTTCCGTTCGAATGATGAACGAAAGGGCTGCTGGGTTCCTCATTTTTACTTCTCTTGGGATTCCGCGGAGAAGGTCATTACCCGTCACCCACGGTGCCCCCGGTGTTCCCTTCCCGTTATCCAAGCATCGCTGGCTCATGCGCATGCCGGTGGGTATGGTGCGTCCGCGCCGCCGCCCCCGATCCCCGCACCACCCCCACGTCCGGAGGTGTGTCCCCGTGTTTGGCATGACCATTTCACGGCCTCGCCGCAAGACCGCCCTCGCCACCGCCTTCGGCGCCACCGCCGCCGGAGCCGCCCTCTGGGCCGGCATCGGCCCCGCCCAGCCCGCGCACGCGGCGGGCCTGCCCGCCCCCGACCACACCGTCGTCGTGGTCTTCGAGAACCACGCCTACAACCAGGTCATCGGCAGCTCCAGCGCCCCCTACATCAACTCCCTGAAGGCCGGGGGCGCCAACCTCACCAGCTCCTACGGCATCACCCACCCCAGCCAGCCCAACTACCTCCAGCTGTTCTCCGGTTCCCACCAGGGCGTCACCGGCGACAGCTGCTACACCCCCGGCTTCAGCTCCGCCCCCAACCTCGCCTCCGAGCTGATGGCCGCCGGCAAGAGCTGGGGCAGCTACAACGAGGGCCTGCCCAGCCAGGGCTCCACCACCTGCTCCAGCGGCAAGTACGCCCGCAAGCACAACCCCTGGTTCGCCTTCTCCAACGTGCCCACGAACACGGCGAAGACGATGGCGCAGTTCCCCACGGACTTCACCACCCTCCCCAAGGTGTCCTTCGTCGTCCCCGACCTGTGCAACGACATGCACGACTGCTCCGTCGGCACCGGCGACACCTGGCTCAAGAACAAGCTCAAGGCGTACGCGGACTGGGCCAAGACCCACAACAGCCTCCTCGTCGTCACCTTCGACGAGGACAACCGGCTCGCCGGCAACAAGATCCCGACCGTGCTCTACGGCCAGCCCGTCACGCCCGGCTCCACCTCCGCCACCACCTACAACCACTACGACGTGCTGCGGACCCTGGAGGGCCTGGCCGGGCTGACCACCCACGCCGGGAACGCCGCCACCGCCAAGGACATCACGGGGATCTGGACCTCCTGACCATGTACGTCGCGGACAGTCGCGGTACCCCCGCGCCCGCCGTGGCCCCCGAGCCGCAGGCCGCCGCCCCGGGCAACAGCCCCGGGCGGCGCGCCGCCCTCGCCCCCACGGTGCTCGCCCTCGGCACGGTCTCCCTGATCACCGACGTCTCCTCCGAGATGGTCACGGCCGTGCTCCCGCTCTACCTCGTCGCCGGACTCGGGCTCAGCCCCCTCGGCTTCGGCCTCCTCGACGGCCTCTACAACGGCGTCAGCGCCCTGGTCCGGCTCACCGGAGGCCACCTCGGCGACCGCCTCGGCCGCCACAAGGCCCTCGCCGGCATCGGCTACGGCCTCTCCGCGCTGTGCAAGCCGCTGCTGCTGCTCGCCCGCACCCTGCCCGCCATCGGCGCCGTCCTCGCCCTCGACCGCACCGGCAAGGGACTGCGCACCGCCCCCCGCGACGCGCTGATCTCCCTGGCCGCCGCCCCCGCGGAACGCGGCCGGGCCTTCGGCGTCCACCGCGCCATGGACACCGCCGGCGCACTGATCGGACCGGTCCTCGCCTTCCTGATCCTGCGCGGCGCCGCCGACGGCTACGACGCCGTCTTCACCGTCAGCGCCTGCGTGGCCGCACTCGGCGTCCTGGTGCTCGTGCTCTTCGTACCCGGCCGCCGCACCGTCCCCGCCCCCGGAGCCGCCCCCGTGTCCCTGCGCGGCGCCCTCGGCCTGCTGCGCGGCCGGGACCTGCGCCGGACCGCACTCTGCGCCCTCCTGCTGGGCCTGTGCACCGTCAGCGACGCCTTCGTCTTCCTGCTGCTGCAACGGGCCACCGGGATCGCCGACCGCTGGTTCGCGCTCCTCCCGCTGGGCACCGCGGCCGCCTTCTTCCTGCTGGCCCTGCCGCTGGGCCGGCTCGCCGACCGCGTCGGCCGCCGCGCCGTCTTCCTCGGCGGCCACCTCGCGCTGCTCGCCGTGTACGCGCTGCTCCTCACCGGCGGCCAGCACCCGTCGCTGCCGTACGCGGTGCTCCTGCTGCACGGCGGCTTCTACGCGGCCACCGACGGCGTGCTCATGGCCGAGGCCGCAGGAGCCGTCCCCGAGGAGCACCGGGGCAGCGGGCTCGCCCTCGTCCAGACCGGCCAGGCCCTCGCCCGGTTCGCGGCCTCCCTCGGCTTCGGCGCCGCCTGGACCCTCTGGGGCGCCCGGCCCGCCCTCGCCGCGGCCGCGGTCCTGCTCGCCGCGGCCCTCGCCGGATGCCTGTGGCTGCGGCCCGCCGACGCCCCGCAGGCCTGATCCCCGATCCCCCTTGCCCGAAAGGCCCCCATGACCCTCCAGCGCCGGATCCTGATCCTGGTCACCGCCGTCCTGCTGCTCGCCGGAGTCGGGGTGTTCGCCGTCGTGCGCGCCTCCTCGCGCGCCGCGGAGAAGGACCAGGCCCGCGCCGGCGGGCCGCAGGTCACCCGGGGCGAGGTTTCCCTGGCCCCGGGCGGCGGCAGCCGGATCGTCTTCCGGAACATGGCCTGGGGCCCGCACCGCGACGAGCTCGCCACCGTCCCGGCCGGCGCCCCCGGGGGTCCCCGTACCGCCTCCGGCGTCAGCTGCCTGCGCTTCCACGCCGCGGCCGGCACCGGGATCTGCCTCCAGGCCGACAAGGGAGGGGTGCAGGAGGGCTACCGGGCCGTCGTCCTCGACGGCGGCCTCAAGGAGGTGTCGGCGCACCCGCTCGCCGGGATCCCCACGCGCGCCCGGGTCTCGCCCGGCGGGCACCTCGCCGCGTGGACCGTCTTCGTCGGCGGGGACTCGTACGCCGGTACGGACTTCTCCACCCGTACCTCGCTGCTCGACCTGCGCACCGGGAAGCTCGACGCCTCCCTGGAGGACTTCACGGTCCTCAAGGACGGCAAGGAGTACCGCAACGCCGACGTGAACTTCTGGGGCGTGACCTTCACCGCCGACGAGAAGGCCTTCTACGCGACCCTCGCCACCGGCGGCAGGACCTACCTCGTCCGCGGGGACCTGGCCGCGCGCACGGTCACCACGCTCCGGGAGAACCTGGAGTGCCCGTCGCTGTCCCCCGACGGGACGCGGCTGGTGTTCAAGAAGCGGGTGCCCGGACTGCCCGCCGAGGCGCCGTGGCGGCTGTACGCGCTGGACCTGGCCTCGATGCGGGAGACCCCGCTCGCCGAGGAGCGCAGCGTGGACGACCAGGTGGTGTGGCGTGACGACCGGACCCTCGTCTACTCCCTGCCGGGCGACTTCGGAGCCGACCTGTACACCCTGCCCGCCGACGGCGGCGGCGCCCCGGCCCGGCTGGCGGACTCGGCCCTCGCCCCGGCCTTCCTCGGCTGAATCACCGGGGGAGGGGCGGGACGAGGGCCGCGGCGGGGCGCAGCAGGACCGTTACGCCGGAATCAGCGTCCGGCGCCGGCGGCGGCGCGGGGCGGCGCTGGAGAGCCGCAGCTCGATGATCGAGCGGACGGTGGGCCACTCCTCGTCGAGGATCGAGTAGAAGGCCGTGCTGCGCACCGCCCCGTCCAGCCCCCGCGAATGGGCCCGGCGGACCCCTTCGCAGGTGAAGCCGAGACGTTCCATGGCGGCACGGGAGCGCCCGTTGCGGGCGTCCGCGCGCAGCGAGATCCGCCGCACGCCCCAGGTCTCGAAGGCGTGGCGCAGCATGAGCAGCTTCGCCTCGGTGTTGATGCCGGTGCCCTGGGCGCCCGGGGACAGCCAGGTGTTCCCGATCTCGGCGGCATCGGGGATCGCGGTCGCCGGATCACCGAAGGGGACCCCCGGGACGGCGGGCCACACCAGCGGACCCTGCCAGTAGTCGAGTTCCAGGAACCGGGTCGAACCGACCACCCGACCGTCAGTGGCTCTGACGACGGCGAACGCAAGCGATCGACCCGCTGCCTGATCGGCGAGGGCACGGTCGATGTACTCGTGGGACGCCTGCAACCCGTGCGGCACGGGAGTGAAGGCGTAAGTCGTACGATCCTCGGCCCCGGCCACGGCCAGGGCCTCGGTGTGGTGGGGGGCGAGGGGCTCGAGCCGCACGGAGCGGCCGGCGAGGAGTACGGGTACGGGCACGGAGCCTTCGGTCCTTCTGGGCGGTGGGGTGGTTGCACAGTGTGCGCTCCTGACGTCACCCCCCGCGCAAAACGCGGGTGAAAGGCAACGGGCTGTCAGGTGAACGCGAGTGGCTCAATGTAGCCCCTTAAAGTCCTCTCATGAACCCCCAATTTGGCAATGGCGCGGCATCGATTTGGGATGACTTCGGTCCCCGGCGCGCGGAGGCCGTCCTGCTGGTCCACGGACACCCGTTCAACCGGTCGATCTGGGCGCCCCAGGCGACGGAGCTGGCCGCCGCCGGCTATCGAGTCATAGCCCCTGACCTGCGAGGATATGGAGAGAACCCGGCGGTCGGTGAGCGGACCCTGCTCGCGGACTTCGCCGACGACCTGGCCGCTCTGCTCCGGCGCCTGGGAATCGAACGGGCGGTCGTCGGAGGAGTTTCCATGGGCGGGCAGATCGCGCTCGAGCTCCGGTTGCGCCACCCGGGTCTGGTGCGGGCCCTCGTGCTCAGCGACACCTCCCCGGTTCCGGAGACCGAGGACGGCAAGGAGTTCCGCCGGAAGCTCGCCGAACGGCTCCTCGCGGAGGGTATGCGTCCGTATACCGAAGAGGTCATTGACAAGATGCTGGCGCCCTACAACGTCACCGGCCAGCCGGAGGCCGCCGCCCGGGTCACCGCCATGATGTGCGCCACCGATCCCAGGGGAGCGGCGGCGGCCCTGCGCGGGCGGGCCGAGCGGCCCGACTACCGGCCCGTGCTCGCCGCCCTGCCCGAGGAGGTGCCCTGCCTGGTGCTGGTCGGCGAGGACGACGTCTACACCCCGGTCGCCGAGGCCGAGGCGATGTGCGCGCTCGTGCCGCACGCCCGGCTCGCC
Organism: Streptomyces sp. NPDC037421; assembly: GCF_055602105.1. Lineage (NCBI taxonomy): Bacteria > Bacillati > Actinomycetota > Actinomycetes > Kitasatosporales > Streptomycetaceae > Streptomyces > Streptomyces sp. NPDC037421. Next base: position 373,377 of record NZ_JBVJWV010000001.1, on the reverse strand, counting down.
GTGATCGACGGGGCCGGGCACCTGCCGGGGGTGGAGCAGCCGGAGGCCTTCAACCGGGCGCTGCTGGAGTTCCTCGCCGTCGTGCCGTGAGCGCTGCCGCGCCCCGAGTGCTGTTCCGCCCAGAAAGAAATGCCCTGGCCGCGCACCGGCGGCGGGGCTAGCTTGGCCGCCATGCGCGAAGTGATCTTGAATGACGGTCGGACGCTGGCGGTCGAGGAGTGGGGGGTGCCCGGCGGGACTCCGGTCGTCTACCTCCACGGCAGCCCGATGAGCCGGCTGGCCCGCCACCCCGACGACTCCCTGTTCCGCGAGCTCGGCGTCCGGCTGATCACCTACGACCGGCCCGGATTCGGGTGCTCCACCCCGCACGAGGGGCGCCGGGCCGTCGACGCCGCCGCCGATGTGGCCGCCATCGCCGACGCGCTCGGCCTGGACCGCTTCGCGGTGTTCGGGGTGTCCGGGGGCGGTCCGCACGCCCTGGCGTGCGCCGCCGCGCATCCAGGACGCGTCACGCGGGTGGGAGCGCTGGCGAGCCTGGCGCCGCGGGACGCGGCCGGACTGGAGTGGACCGCCGGCATGAACGAGGGGAACCGCCGCAGCGCGGCCGCCGCCCTGACCGGGCGGGCGGCCGTCATGGAGCACCTCACGAACGTCGGAACGGCCGGCCTGCCGCCGCTGCCGGAGGTCGAACGGGCCGTCCTCTCCCGGCCGGACGTCAGTGCCATGCTGGGCGCGGCCTTCGCCGAGGCGGTCCGTCCGGGGCTGGACGGCTGGGTGGACGACGTCATGGCGCTCTTCGGCACCGGGTGGGGGTTCGACCCGGCGGCCGTCGCGGTGCCGGTGCGGCTCTGGCACGGCGGCCTGGACACGCTCGTTCCGCCGGCCCACGGCGAGTGGCTGGCCGCGCGCATCCCGGGCGCGGCCCTGCGGCTCCAGGCCGATGCCGGGCACGGCGGCCACTTCGACGCCACCCCCGCGATGCTCGGCTGGCTCGCCGGCGGCGCGGACGACCCCGCCTGAGATCATCCGGGGATGGACATGGACGACGTACTGCGCCGGCTGGCCGCCGTCGGGCCCTTCTTCTCCGTCCCCTGCGGAGCCGAACCGCCCGGGCCGGGCTTCCGGCCGCTGGCGGAGCTCTACGGGGAGCGGCTGGGCCCCTACGTCGAGGAGGTGGGCCGCCGGACCCGGAGCGGCCCGGGGCGGGTCGCGGCCTCCACCGCACAGTTCGGGATCGCCTCCCGGCTGTGGTCGCTGGGCCTCGGCTGCGCCGCCCTGTCCGGGCGGCTGCCGGACCTCGACCCCGGCCGGGTGTGGTGGCGGCTGCCCGACGCGGGCTCGCTGGAGCTCTGGCTGCCCGAGCCGGCCGCGGGCCTGCCCGCCGAAGCCCTCGGGGAGAGCGTCCTCGGGAACCTCGGCCTGCTGGACGCCGCCCTGCGGGAGCGGTACGGGGTCTCCGCGAAGGTGCTGCGCGGCAACGCCGCCTCCGGGCTGGTCGGCGCCCTGCGCGTGCTGCTCGACCGGGTCCCGGACGGGGAGGGCGGGGCGGCGGTGGAGCTGGCGGGGGGCCTCCTCGCCGACGGCGGGACCCTGGCCGGCACCGGCTCCTTCATCCACGAACCGGGCCTGGGCGTGGCCTTCGTACGGCGCAGCTGCTGCCTCTACTACCGGGTGCCGGGCGGCGGACTCTGCGGGGACTGCGTGCTGCGCACCCGGTGACGCGAAGGGCCACAGGGGAGCGGACGTGCCGCTTCCCTATGGCCCTCTGTGCGCGGTGCGTCCTAGAAGGTGAGGTTCCAGGAGTCGATCTTGCCGGTGTCGCCGCCGGCGTTGTCGTTCACACGGAGCTTCCAGGTGCCGTTCGCGACCTCGGAGGAGGCGTTGACGGTGTAGGTCTGGCCGATGTTGTCCGTGCTGCCGCCGGCCCGGTTGTGGACCGTGTAGACGGTGCCGTCGGGGGCGACCAGGTCGACCTTCAGGTCACCGATGTAGGTGTGCGCGATGGTCACGCCCACCTTGAGGGTGGCCGGGGCGTTGCCGGTCACACCGGTGACGGCGATGGGGCTCTCCACCGTGGTGTTGTCGCCGATGGCGAAGTCCGCGGTGTTCTCGAAGTACTTGCCGGCCGGGGGCGTGGAGCCGCCGACCGCCTTCAGCGCGTCGGCCTGGCCCTCGCCGAAGAAGGCGTTGTTGGCCGTGGTGCCGGTGCAGCGGCTGTCCGACGGGCAGGGGATGTCGTTGGCCTGGGTGGCCAGCCGGTCGCGGATCTGCGCCGGGGTGAGGGCCGGGTTGGCGCTCACCATCAGCGCGGCGACACCCGTGACGTGCGGGCTGGCCATCGACGTGCCGCTCTTGGAGCCGTACTTGCCGCCCGGCAGCGTGGAGTAGACGTCCTGGCCCGGGGCCGCGACGTCGATGACGCCCTGGCCGAAGTTGGAGAACGAGGCCTTGGTGGTGCCGGTGCCGTTCGCCGCGACCGTGACCACGCCCGGCAGTTCGGTCGGGATGTCGACGCAGGCGTTGGTGATGGTGCGGGTGACCGGGGTCGAGTCGTTCGGGCTCGCCGTGTCGGTCGTCTTGTGGGCGAGGTCGTAGTTCTCGTTGCCCGCCGCGGCGATCTGGAGCGAGCCCTTGCCCTCGGCGTACGCCTGGGCGCGGTTGACGCCCTCGATGATGGCGGCCTGGTCGAGGTTGTCCGGGCAGTTGAACTGCCACGGGTCGGTGTAGTAGCTGTTGTTGGTGACCTTGAAGCCGTGGTCACCGGCCCACACGAACCCGCAGATGGTGTTCTCGGCGAAGAAGAGCGAGGTGTTCGGCTCGGCGATGCGGACCGAGGAGATCTTCACGCCCGGGGCCACGCCGACGACGCCCTTGCCGTTCTTGGCGGCGGCCACCGTGCCGGCGACGTGCGTGCCGTGGTCACCGACGTCGCGCCAGGCGCCGGCGCGGGTGTCGGTCTTGCCGTAGGCGCAGGAGACCGAGTCGGCGGCGTTGAAGTTCGGCGCCAGGTCCTGGTGCTGGTCGTCCACACCGGTGTCGAGGATGCCGACCTTGACGGTGGCCGAACCGGCGTTGACGGCCCAGGCCTGGTCCGCCTTGATCTGGCTCATGTCGGCGCGGACCGGCTCGCCGGCCGGGGTCGTCGACTGGCCCGGATTGGCGGGCAGCGCCGGGTTGTAGGCGTCGGCCGGGACGTCCGAGGTACGGGTGGCGCCGACCTTCTGGACCCCGCTGACCCCGCGCATCGTCGTGGCGAAGGTGCCGGAGGCCGAGTGGGCGACGATCACGCCGATCGCGTCGTAGGACGCGAAGACAGTGCCGCCGTTGGCGGTCACGGCCGAGCGCACCGCCGAGCTGTCACCGGGAGCGGTGATCACGAGGTAGGCGCGGGTGCCGGCGGCCCAGGTCGCACTCTGGGAAGCCGGGGCCGCAGCCTTGGGGGCCGCCGCCGGGGCGGAGGCCGGGGAGCCGGAGGGACCGACGGGAGCGGTGCCGGCGAGCGCGGCGGGGGCTCCGAAGGTGAGGGCGGCGCCGAGAGTGGCGGCCAGCACCAGGGTACGTCGAGGTCGGCTGGATATGTGGGGTATCAATGCGTCCTCCGAAGACGGGCCGGCGGTGCTGGTGGCACCTACTGGTCCGTACGAAACGAGTGGTGGACGCAAGATGTCAGACGCGCGGCCCCGGAGGGAAGTACCTTTTAGCGCAGCAGAGTTGAAGATCACATGGCCGAAAGTGGCGGTTCGCCACCGTTCGTTGGCGTTTGATGCGGGAACCGGCCGGGCTGGGCACCGTGGGGGCGAGCCCTGCCCGGCCGGATCCCGCGGGTGCGCGGGCCCGGAGGCTCAGGCCGGCACACCGTCCTTGGGGCCGGCCGCCGGACCGGGCACGGCCGGCGGGGCGGGCTCGACGGGTTCACCAGGCGCCGTGTGGCCGTCGTCCACCAGCGTGGCCTCGTCGAAGGGCAGCCGCCCGGCGAGGACTTCTCCGGCCCGCTCGCGGTCGAACTCCTTCGTCCACGTCCCGATCAGGACGGTGGCCACGGCGTTGCCCGCGAAGTTCGTCAGCGCCCGCGCCTCGCTCATGAAGCGGTCGATGCCGACGATCAGGCCCACCCCGTCGACGAGTTCGGGCCGGTGCGACTGGAGGCCGCCGGCCAGGGTGGCGAGGCCCGCGCCGGTGACCCCGGCCGCCCCCTTGGAGGCCACGATCATGAAGAGCAGCAGCGATACCTGCTCGCCCAGGGCCAGGGGCTTGCCCATCGCCTCCGCGACGAAGAGCGAGGACATGGTCAGGTAGATGGCGGTCCCGTCCAGGTTGAACGAGTAGCCCGTCGGCACGGTGATGCCGGTGACCGGCCGGGATACGCCCAGGTGCTCCATCTTCGCGATGAGCCGCGGCAGCGCCGACTCGGAGGAGGAGGTCGACAGGATCAGCAGGAACTCCCGGCCCAGGTAGCGCAGCAGCGCGAAGACGCTCACACCCGTGCAGACCCGCAGCAGGGTGCCCAGCACCACGAAGACGAAGAGCAGGCAGGTCGTGTAGAAGCCGATCATGATGACCGCGAGGGACTTCAGCGCGTCTATCCCGGTCGCCCCGACCACGGCCGCGATCGCCCCGAAGGCGCCGACGGGCGCCGCCCACATGATCATCGACAGCACCCGGAACACCATCTTCTGCACGTGTCCGATCCCGCGCAGCACCGGCTCGCCCGCCGGGCCCATCGCCTGGAGCGCGAACCCGCACAGCAGCGCCACCAGCAGGGTCTGCAGCACCTCGCCCCCGGTGAAGGCGGAGACCAGGGTGGTCGGGATGATCCCCAGCAGGAACTCCTGGGTGCTCTCCGCCCCGCCCGCCTTGGCCTGCGCCTCGCCGGCCCGTGCCGCGGCCTCGGTCAGGTGCAGCCCGCTGCCCGGCTCCAGCAGGTTCCCCACCAGCAGCCCGATGGCCAGTGCCACCGTGGACATCACCATGAAGTACCCGAGGGCCAGCCCGCCCACCGCGCCCACCTTGGCGGCCTTGCGGACCGAGCCGATCCCCAGCACGATCGTGCAGAAGATCACCGGCGAGATCATCATCTTGATGAGGTTCACGAAGCCGGTGCCCAGCGGCTTGAGCTCGACGGCCACGCCGGGTGCGGCGAAGCCGACGGCGATGCCGAGCAGCACCGCGGTGATCACCGCGATGTAGAGGTAGTGGGTTCTGTCGCGTCTGGCGGCCATGTCGCGCCTCCTGGGTGGTGAAGTGGTTCCGGGAGACCATCGCCCACCCTGTGACCCCGGTCACCCTTGCGTTCATTGAGTTCACGGCCCGGTGCACACTGAACGCCATGTTCCGCCTCCCCCGGCCGCCCCGCAGCCTCGCCGGCCAGCTCTTCGCCATGCAGGTCCTGCTGGTCGCGCTCGTCGTCGCCGGCTGCGCGGTCTTCGCGTACGCCACCGCCCGCGACCAGGCCGAGGACGCCGCCCGGCGGCAGGCCGGAGCGGTGGCCCGGGCCGTCGCGGACTCGCCCTCCGTACACGAGGCCGTACGCGCCGGCGCACGCGGAGCCGACCCCTCCGCCGCACTCCAGCCCTACGCCGAGCGGGTGCGCACCGACTCCGGCGTGGACTTCGTGACGATCATGGCCCCGGACGGGAGGCGCTGGACCCACCCCGACCCGCGCCGCATCGGCGAGCGCTTCCTCGGCAACACCGCCCCGGCCCTGCGCGGCGCCACCTTCAGCGAGACCTACACCGGCACCCTCGGCCCCTCCATCCGCGTGGTCACCCCGCTCCGGGACGCGGACGGCACCGTCATCGGCCTGGTCAGCGCGGGGATCACCATCCGGGCCATCAGCGCCCGCCTCGCGGAGCAGCTCACCGCCCTCGCCTGGGTGGCCGCCGGGGCACTGGCCCTCGGCGCGGTGGGTACGTACGTGGTCAACGCCCGGCTGCGCCGCCACACCCACGGCATGGACGCCGCCGGGCTGAGCCGGATGTACGACTACCACCAGGCGGCCCTGCACGGGGTCCGGGAGGGGCTGCTGATGCTCGACGGCCACCGCAGGATCACGCTCATCAACGACGCGGGCCGCGAACTCCTCGGCCTGCGCGGGGAGGTCACCGGCAGCGGCGTCGCCGACCTGGGCCTGCCCGCCCCGCTCACCGGGGCGCTGCTCGCCGACCGGACCCGGGTCGACGAGGTGCACCTCAGTGCGGAGCGGGTCCTCGTCGTCAACAGCTCGCCGGTGGCCGGCGGCGGCCGCCGCGGCACCGTGGTCACCCTGCGGGACCACACCGAACTCCAGGCCCTCACCGGGGAGCTGGACCACGAGCGCGGGTTCACGCAGGCCCTGCGCTCCCAGGCCCACGAGGCGGCCAACCGGCTCCACACCGTGGTCTCCCTGATCGAACTGGGCCGCAGCGAGGAGGCGGTGGAGTTCGCCACCGCCGAACTGGAGCTGGCCCAGGCGCTGACCGACGAGGTCGTCGCCGCCGTGGGCGAGCCGGTACTGGTCGCCCTGCTGCTCGGCAAGGCCGCGCAGGCGCACGAGCGCGGCATCGAGCTGGTCGTCACCCCGGAGTGCGGGGCGATCGAGGCGGGGCCGGGGGTGCCGCCGGCCCGGGACCTGGTCACGGTGCTCGGCAACCTCGTCGACAACGCCCTCGACGCCCTGACGGGGGTGCCGGGCGGGCGGATCACCGTCACCGTGCGCCGGGACGCGGCCGGGCTGCTGCTGCGGGTCGCGGACAACGGGCCCGGGCTGCCCGAGGGGGCGGACGTCTTCCGGCGGGGCTGGTCGGGCAAGGGGGAGGGGCGCGGCCTGGGCCTGGCCCTGGTCCGCCAGGTGGCCCACCGGCACGGCGGCTCGGTGGAGGCCGCCGACGCCCCCGGAGGCGGAGCGGCGTTCACCGCACGGCTCCCGCTGCCGGTGTCTGGGGAGGCTTCGGGGCACGGGCGGGCGGACGCTGCCCCGCAGGCGGTGGAGTGCGGCGCGGTGCCGGCCGGCTCGGAGGCGTCCGGGGAGGACGGCGGGGCGGGGGCCGCGCGTGGCGGCGCTCCCGCCGCGCCGGGCGACGGGCGGCACGGTCAGGGCGGTGCGGCGTGAGCGCGCCCGTGCGGGTCCTCGTCGTCGAGGACGACCCCGTCGCCGCCGACGCGCACGCGCTCTACGTCGGCCGGGTGCCCGGCTTCACCGCCGTGGCGGCCGTCCACTCCCTGGCCGAGGCCACCCGGGTGCTGGAGCGCACGCCCGTCGACCTGCTGCTGCTCGACCTCACCCTGCCCGACGGCCACGGGCTGCGCTTCGCGCGCGGACTGCGGGCGGCCGGGCATCCCGCCGACGTGATCGCCGTGACCTCGGCGCGGGACCTGGCCATGGTCCGCGAGAGCGTGTCGCTGGGCGTGGTGCAGTACGTGCTCAAGCCCTTCGCGTTCCCCACCTTGCGCGAACGGCTGCTCCGCTACGCCGAGTTCCGCGCCGCCGCCGGCGAGGCGGCGGGCCAGGACGACGTGGACCGGGCGCTCGCCGCACTGCGCGCGCCCGCTTCCGCCCAGCTGCCCAAAGGGCTCAGCGCCCCGACCCTGGACCGGGTCGCGGCGCTGCTGCGGGCGGCGCCCGAGGGGCTGACCGCCGCGGGGGCGGCCGAGGCGGCCGGGATCTCGCGGATCACCGCCCGCCGGTACCTGGAGCACCTGGTGGACACCGGGCGCGCGGACCGTACGCCCCGGTACGGCCAGGTCGGCCGCCCCGAACTGCACTACCGCTGGCTGGCGGCGGCCGGCTCGGTGTCGAACGTGTAGAACTTCCGGTGGTCGATCATGTCGGCCGGGGTCACGTCGTTCCACGGCCGCATCGTGTCGCGCAGGTCGACCACGTTGGGGGTGCCGGCGGCCGGCAGGTAGGGGGAGTTCGGGTTCTTCGCCTGCCAGTCCGCCCAGAGCTTGTCCACGAAGGCGTGGTGCATCCAGAAGACCGGGTCGTTGGGGGAGACGCCGGTGGCCATCTGGCCGCCGACCCACACGTGCACCCGGTTGTGGAGGTTGGCGCCGCGCCAGCCCTCCAGGTTGTTGCGGAAGCCGTTCGAGGAGCTGTTCCAGGGGGCCATGTCGTAGACGGGCATGGCCAGTACGGCGTCCACCTCGGCCCGCGTCGGCAGCTGGGCGACGCCTTCGCCGAGCGCGCGCCGCAGGTAGGAGCGGCCGTCCACGCGGACCGCTATTTCCCACTTGCCCGTCGCGTAGGCGAAGGGGCCGTCCATGACCTGCCCGTCGCGGGCGCGGCCGGTGCCGCCGAGGAAGTCGGCGGCCCAGAGGGAGGAGCGGGCGGTGCGGTCGGCGGTCCAGTCCCAGTACGGGAGCGAGACGCTCTTGTCCACCGCCTGAAGAGCCGCTTCGAATTCGAGCAGAAAGCGGCGGTGCCAGGGGAGGAAGGACGGGGAGCGGTGGCCCACCCGGTCGCCCGAGTCGGTGTCGCTCATGATGAAGCCGTTGTGGGTGGTGACGAAGCGGTCGTAGCGGCCGGTGCGCTTCAGTTCGAGCAGCGCGTTGGTGAAGGCGCGCTTCTCCTCGGCGGTCAGCGCGGCCTGGTTCTTGCGGACGGCCATCACATGCCGCCCATCTGCATCGGGGCGAGCTGGGCGCCCTGGAGCTCGCGCACGGCGGCCCGGGCCAGCGAGGCGGGGTCGGTGAAGGTCTCGTAGTGGTTGACGACGCTGATCCAGGTGCCGTCGGCGTTGCGCATGACGTGCAGCTCGCGGCCGTCTATCCGGACGGTCGGCATTCCGGCGCCGCCGTGGTGGCCGCCGTGGTGACCGCCGCCGGTGGCGGGGGATATCTGGATGCGGCGGCCCTGGTACACCTCGTCGACGGTGCCGGCCGGGGTGGTGGCGGCGCGGGAGTCGGTGGCGGCGGCGTGCGCGGTGGCGCCCGCTATGCCGAGGACGGTGAGTGCGCCGGCAGTGGTGCCCAAGGCCTGCCGACGGGTGATCTTGTTCATGGCGGAAGAACTATCAGGGCCTGTACGACAGTTGACCGCTATCCGGACATCAGCGGATAAGTTCTATGTAGAACCATTTGGACGATCTTCCCGTCCGGACCGGCTCCAGTGGCCCGGACGGGAAGATCTACGGAAGAAATACTACTGGACGGTAATTTTTTCGGCCGGGCGGGGGGTCCTATGGAGGGGGTCACACCCGGGACTCGGCCGGAAGCCGTGCCGGAAAGCGCCCCGCACGACCGGTTTTCGAGGGGTTCTGAAGCCGATGTGCGGGGTGGTTTGCACCTATAGTCCGGATATGGCTCTTCATCAGACGAAGGACACCCACGCCCGGGACGACGGGACGGACGTGTTCACGTCCGCCCTGAGCGGCCAGGTCCTCCCGAAGTACCGGATCCCCGACGACCACTCGCCCTCCGAGGTCGTCTACTCGCTCCTGCACAACGAGCTGCTCCTCGACGGCAACGCCGCCCAGAACCTGGCCACCTTCTGCACCACCTGGTCGGACGACGCCGTTCACCGCCTGATGAACGAGTGCCTCGACAAGAACATGATCGACAAGGACGAGTACCCGCAGACGGCCGAGATCGAGGCCCGCTGCGTCAACATCCTGGCCGACCTCTGGAACGCCCCGCCCGGCCACGTCGGCACCGGCTGCTCCACCACCGGCTCCAGCGAGGCCGCCATGCTCGGCGGCCTCGCCCTCAAATGGCGCTGGCGCGAGCGCCGCCGCGCCGAGGGCAAACCTGCCGACCGCCCCAACCTGGTGTGCGGCCCGGTCCAGATCTGCTGGGAGAAGTTCGCCCGCTACTTCGACGTCGAACTGCGCCAGGTCCCCCTGGAAGCCGGCGCCACCGGCCTGCGCCCCCACCAGCTCGCCGCGTACGTCGACGAGAACACCATCGGGGTCGTCGCCATCCTCGGCGTCACCTACACCTGCGACTACGAACCCGTCGCCGAGATCGCCGCCGCCCTCGACCGGATCCAGGCCGAGCACGGCTGGGACGTTCCCGTCCACGTGGACGCGGCCAGCGGGGGCTTCGTGGCCCCCTTCCTGCACCCCGACACGGTCTGGGACTTCCGGCTGCCGCGCGTGGCCTCCGTCAACACCTCGGGGCACAAGTACGGGCTCGCCCCCCTCGGCGTCGGCTGGATCGTCTGGCGCACCGCCGACCTGCTCCCCGCCCAGCTCGTCTTCGACGTGGACTACCTGGGCGGCGACATGCCCACCTTCGCCCTCAACTTCTCCCGCCCCGGCGGAGAGGTCATCGCCCAGTACTACCTCTTCCTGCGGCTGGGCCGGGGCGGCTACCGGCGCGTCCAGCAGGCCTGCGCCGACACCGCCCGGTACCTGGCCGCCGAGATCGAGGGCATGGGGCCCTTCACCCTGCTCTACGACGGGCAGGGCGCCCTGCCCGCCGTCTCCTACACGCTCACCGACCCGGCCGGAGCCGGCTTCAGCCTCTACGACCTGTCCGACCGGCTGCGGATGCGCGGTTGGCAGGTGCCCTCGTACCCGCTGCCCGCCGACCGGCAGGACACCGTCGTCCAGCGCGTGCTGATCCGGCACGGGGTGACCCGCGACCAGACCGCCCTGCTCGTCGACGACCTGCGCCGGGCCGTGGAACACCTCACCGCCACGCCGCAGCCCGTCCCCGCCACCGCACCACGGCCCGGCTTCCACCACTGACCGGCCTCACGGCCTCACGGCCTCACGGCCTCACGGCCTCACGGCCTCACGGCCTCACGCCGACCAGCGCATCCCCAGCGCCGTCAGCGCGGCCACCCGCTCCGGGGCCAGCTTCGCCGCCCGGGAGCGCTGGTTCGCGATCCACGCGCCCAGCCGCAGCTCCTGCCCGCCGACCGGCTCCACGTGCGTGCGCGGCACCCGCAGGTGCCCCTCGCGCGCGTGGAACCGCCGGGCGGCCTCCAGATGCCCCGCCCAGGCGGCGGCGTGGCTCCGGCGCGGGGGCGGGCGCTCCGCCTCCGCGGCCGGCGACAGCCCCAGCCCGTGCTCCAGCAGCCACCGCTGCGCCCAGGCCAGCCGCTCCCACCCCAGCCGCTGGCTCCGCACCCACAGCCCCAGGTCCTCGCCCTGGACCACGACCGAGCCCGGACCGAGCGGGACCGCACCGCCCGCGTCCAGATGGGCGCGGGTCAGCCGGAACGCCCGCTGCCAGCCGATGTCCCAGACCGGGCACCAGGACGCGTCGATCTCCTCCAGGGCCTCCCGGCGCTCCTGCGGCAGCGCACCCGGCCCCTCCCGCCGCGCGGCGGCCCGGTTGTTCTTCATCCACACCCCGACCGGCACCCCGCGCCAGGTCGCGTCCACCGGCGGCAGCAGGTGCCCGTGCTCGGCGGCCCAGGCGCGGGCCGCCGCGAGCCCCTCCTCGAAGGCCACGTCGAAATGGCTCCACACCATGCCGAGTTCCTCCAGCTCACGGGTTCGCTCCCGGCCCAGCGCACCCCTGCGGTACGTGCGCCGCGCGTCCGCGATCCACTGGCCGAGCGGGAACCCCGCGAGGGCGGCCGGCCACTGCGCGCCCCCCGCCGGCACCTTGAAGGCGAACGGCACCTTCAGGTCCCCGGCCGACGCCGCGTAGACCCGGGCCGCCTCCGCCCCCCGCCGCCACTGCGTGTGCTCCGGGTTGAGCACGCGCAGCCGGATGAAGGCCGCCAGCAGCGCCGGATCCCGGGGCACGGAGAAGCTCAGCAGCGCCCGGGCGCCCGCCCCGGGGCCCGTGCCGGCCCCGGCCGCCGCCGGGGCCTTCGCCGCCGCGCTCGGCGCCTGCGGCTGGGCCAGGGCCTCCACCAGCCTGGAGTCGTGCGCCCTCAGCGCCTCCAGGAGCCGCGCGAGGTCCCCGTACGCCCGTGAGGTCAGCATCGACTCCGGGGACTCCCCGGGGCCCAGCAGCACCGGCACCACCAGGGAGGCCACCTTCCCCTCACCCGGCCGGATCCGCAGCGCCCGGCCCACCGCCTGCACCAGGTCCGGCATGGAACCGCGTACGTCCGCCCAGAAGACGGAGTCGCACTCCTTGATGTCCACCCCCTCGCCCAGCACCCGCACGCTGCCCAGGAACGCCTTGTCCGCGACCCGGTCCGCGGCGAACGCCTCCAGCACCCGCCGCCGGTGCGCCGCCGTGTGCTGCCCGCACAGCCAGTCCGCCCAGACCGTGCGCGGATACACCGGCAGCGGCGAACGGCTCGTCACCCGCAGCCGGGCGGCGACCGCCGGAAGCCCCGCCGCGAACGCCTCGGCCTCCTTGGTCAGGTGATGGAACACCAGGGTCCGCCGGAAGCCCTGGTCCGCCGCGGCCGTCACCAGAGCCGCCTGGAGCGCGGCGAGCCGCATCCCGCGCACCCGGTCCGAGCGGCCGTCGGCCCCCAGCAGCACCGCCGACTGGAACCCGGGGTCGCTGACGTCCACGCACACCACCCGGTACGGGGCACAGACGCCCCGGTCGATGGCGTCCGACAGGGACAGGGTGTAGCAGCGGGCGCCGAACGGCCCCTGGGGATCGTCCTCCATGGACGCGACCAGCTCGCCCCGGCCCCGCGGCTCCGCGCCGCCGGCCGTCTCCGCCGCGTACGCGCCGGCCCCGGCCTCCTCCTCCGGCTCCTCGGCTTCCTCGCTGTCCTCGCCGTCGCGCCACACACGGGGCGTGGCCGTCATGTACAGCCGCCGCACGGAGGGGATCCGGGCGTTGTCGTGCACCACCGCCCAGGGCTTGCCGATCCGCCCCGAGGTGCGGTGCGCCTCGTCGACCACGACCAGGTCCCAGGGCGGCAGCCCCGCCAGGTGCGCCCCCTCGATGGTGCCGAGGCCCAGCGAGGCGTACGTGGCGAACACCGTCAACCGCTCCACCGGCCGCGACCCCCACCGGGCCAGCTGCCCCGGAGCGGTCGTCGTGGGCACCCCCACGTCCTCGCCGCGCAGCGAGCACACCGCCAGCGCCCGGCCGGTGCGGCCCCCCTCCCGCCAGGCGGCGACGGTCTGCACGAGCAGGTCGAGGGAGGGGACGAGCACGAGCACCCGGCCCGCCCGCAGCTCCTCGGCCGAGCGCACGGCGACCAGGGACTTGCCGGACCCGGTGGCCATGATCACCTGGGTCCGCAGGCCCCGCTCGGGCAGCCGGCCGGTGGCGGGCAGCTGGAGCGCGCGCACGACGGCGTCGACGGCCTCGCGCTGATGAGGGCGCAGCTCCTGCCTTGCCATACACCCCACCCCGCCCGCGTTGATCTGCTCGTTCCGCTCCAGCCCCTATCTTGCCCGCATTCTGAGTCAAAGAGGAGCGCGCGGGGCCGACCGGGTCAGCGCGCCCCGAAGTTCTGCGTCCACCAGGGGCCGCCGGACCCGGTGTGGATGCCCACGCCGATGTCCTTGAACGAGCAGTTGAGGATGTTGGCGCGGTGGCCCGGGCTCTTCATCCAGGAGTCCATCACGGACTGCGCGGTCTGCTGCCCCCTGGCGATGTTCTCCCCGTACGTCGACCACCGGTACCCGGCGGCCGTGGTCCGCGCCCCCGGGTCGGCGCCGTCGGGGTTGGTGTGGTCGAAGAAGTCCCGCCGCGCCATGTCGTCGGAGTGCCCCTGGGCGGCGTTGCGCAGCTGCGCGTCCTCCTTCAGCGGGCCGCAGCCGGCCGCCGCGCGCTCCGCGTTGACCAGGGCGATGACCTGCCCCGCCACGCCCGCCGGCGCCGGGCCCGGGGCCGGCGGGGCCGGGGGCTTCGCGGTGCTCTTCGTCGGCGCGGGAGCCGCCGGGCTCTTCGAGGTGCTCGCCGAGGCCGACGGGGAGGCCGAAGCGGAAGCCGACGCGGAGGGCGAGCCCGACACCGAAGCGGAAGGCGAGGCCGGGGCGGAGCCGGACGGCTGCGGCGCGGCGGAGTCCGGCGCCGAGAGGGCGGCCAGCGGAGAGCCGGGCGCCCCGCCCGCCTCGGCCTTCTTCGAACCGGGCAGCTGCCCGAGGTACACCAGGCCGCCGCCCGCGACGCACGCGGCGACCACCGCGCCGCCGATGGCCCGGCGCCGGTTCTGGCGGCGCTTGCGCTGCGCCGCGCGGCCGTCGGGTCCGGCCGGACCCTCGGAACCGCCGGCGGCGTCCCCGCCCCTGCGCCGGGCGGCGCGGCCCGGGCCCGACACCACCGGCGAGAGCTGGGTCGCCGCGTCGGCGAAGGCCACGTTCGCCGGGGCGTAGCCGGCGGCCACGGCGGACCGTACGCCCGCCAGCAGCGCCGCCGTGACCGGCACCAGCGCCAGCCCCGCCAGCAGCCCCTCCGCCGGCACCAGCCCGTTCCACAGCCCCGAGCAGCGCATGCACTCGCGGGCGTGCCGGGCTATTCGCTTGCGCCACAGCGCGGAGGGCCGGCCGTCCCAGGTGCCCGTCATCGCCCGCAGCCCCTCACAGGGCGGCTGCGTCTCCAGCGCCCGCTCCACCACGCGGGCGGACTCCAGCTGCGCCTTCATCCGCTGCACCCGCACCGCCGTGTGCTGCGGGGTCAGCTCCAGCGCCGAAGCCACGTCGGCCCGGGTCAGCTCGCCCGCGCACTCCAGCCACCACAGGGACAGCAGCGCCCGGTCGTCGGGCTCCAGCCAGCGCGTGGCACGGGCGGTCTCGCGGCGCTGCCCGGACAGGTGGAGCCGTACGACCGTGAGGTCCGCGAAGTCGGCGCCGGGATCGGCGACGTCCTGGGCGGCCTCCAGCCCGCTCTGCCCGAGGCCGCCGCTGCGGGCCTGCCAGTGCGCCCGTACGCGGTTCATCGCGATGGCCACCAGCCAGGACCGGAAGCTCTCGTCCGTCCGCAGGCCGCCCAGCCCGTCGAGCGCCCGCAGCATGGTGTCCTGCACCACGTCGTCCACGTCGTGGGACCCCTGCAGCGCCCGCCCGACCACGTTGTAGACCAGCGGCAGGTGGGCGCTGACCAGCTCGTCCTGCGCGCGGGGATCGCCCGCGCGGGCCGCTGCCACCAGCTCTGCCGTGTGCTGTGTACTCATGTGAAGTTCCCTGTCCGTACCGGCGGTCGATGTTGCCCGATAACTGGGAGACCGTCGAGTGGGGCCCGGATAACGGTTATCCGGAGGAATCTTTTTCCCCGCCGCCCGGGGGACTCCAGATGCGGGACGGCAGGGACTCCGCCAGGGTGCTGAAGAAGTGCTGGTCGCGCCAGGCCCCGCGGTTGCCGATCACGAACAGCCGGCGCTTCGCACGGCTCACCGCCACGCTGAGGAGGTTCGGGCGGGAGGCCGCCCAGGCCCGGGCGCCCGGGCGGCGCGGGCCGGTGCAGAGGACCAGGATGACGACGTCCGCCTGCTTGCCGGTGAACTCCAGCAGGTGGGCGGCGGAGGCCACCCCTTGCCCGAGGGGGGAGTCCTCACCGGCCCCGACGGGCTCCCCGAGGGCCCCGGGCCCGCCTGCCCCAGGTGTCGGCCTCCTCCTCGAACCCGTCGAGCAGGTGTCGCGTACGGAGACGAGGACGCGGTGGCGGGAGTGGGTGAACCGCTCCTGCCGGCCCCCTCGTCCGACGCGCCGGACGGGCGAGGGGGTGACCGGGCGGCGCTCCGGTGTGTATGGTCTAGACCATCAAGTCGCGGTGTGCGGCGTGCCGTTCCACGCCGTGGAGCAGCCGGGAGGGTTCCATGTCCTGCCATCCGTACGCGGTGCTGGCCGCCCAGCGTCTGCTCCCGGTGCTGCGCAGCGCCGACGCCGACCGGGCCGTGCGGGCCACCGGGGAACTGCTCGGCGCCGGGTGCCGGGCCGTGGAGCTCACCACCTCCACCCCCGGCTGGGCCCGGGCCGTCGCCCGTGCCGCGGGGCTCCGCGACGCACGGGGGCGGACCGCGGTCATCGGGGTGGGTACGGTGACCACCGCCGCCGAGGCCGGGGCGGCCCTCGACGCCGGGGCCGCGTTCCTCGTCTCCCCCTACCCGGCCCCCGAGGTCCGCGAGGCCGCCGAACGGCGCGGGACGCCCTTCCTCGAAGGCGGCTTCACCCCCGCGGAGATAGCCGCCGCCGTCCGGGGCGCGGGCGCCGCGAAGGTGTTCCCGGCCCACGTGGGCGGGCCGGACTTCATCCGCTCCCTCAGGGCCGTGCTGCCGGACGCCGTGCTCGTCCCGACGGGCGGGATCCGGCCCGGCGAGGTCCGCGAGTGGCTCGACGCGGGCGCGAGCGCCGTCGGCGTCGGCAGCGGCCTGCCAGCCGACCCTGGGGAGCTGGCCGCGGTCTTCGCGGAGCTGGCCGGGCCCTGCTGCGGCGGGGAGGGGTGCCGGCCGTGAGCCTCCCGGACTACGACGTCCTCGTCCTCGGCGAGGTCCTGGTCGAGATCCACGCCGACACCGCCCTGCGCGCGGCCGCCGACGGCACCGCCGCCCGGATCTCCTACTCCGGCGACGCCCTCAACGCCGCCGCCGCGGCCGCCGCGGCCGGGGCCCGCACCGCGCTCCTGACCGTCGTCGGGGAGGACGAGCTGAGCGTCCCGCTGCTGCGCCGCGCCGCCGAACTGGGCGTGGACGTCGCCCACGTCCACCGCGCGCCCCGCCCCAACGGGGCCTACCTGCTCTCCGCGGACCCCGACGGGGACCGGGAGTTCGTGTACTGGCGCACCCGCAGCGCCGCCTCCACCCTCTCCCCGGCCCACGTCGGGGACTGGCTCCCGCTGCTGACCGGCTGCCGGGCGCTGATCACCAGCGGGATCACCGGCGCGCTGTCCCCGGGCAGCCGCGAGGCGGTCCTGGCCGCCGCCCGCGCCGTCCACGCGGCGGGCGGGCACGTCACGTACGACCCGAACCACCGCCCCCGTCTGACCGGCCGCGCCGAGGCCCGGTCCCTGCTCGCCGCGATCGCCCCGCTGACCGGGCTGCTGAAGACCTCCTGCCCGGCCGACGCGCTCGCCCTGGTGGACACCGCCGACCCGGCCACCGCCGCCGCCCGCTACCGGGCGCTGGGGGCGCGCGCGGTGGCCGTCACCGCCGGCCCGGCCCGGCTGCTCCTGGACGACGGCACCCGGGCGGTGTACCACCCCGTCCCCGTCGACCCGGCGCCCGTCGACACCACCGGCGCCGGGGACTGCTTCACCGGCACCGCCACGGCCCGGCTCGCCCTGGGCGACCCGCTCGGGCGGGCGGTGGCCTGCGGCGTGGCGGCGGCGTCCCTGTCGGTGGCGGGCCGCGGCGGCACGGGGCGGGTGCCGGCCTTCACGGAGACGGCGGCGCTGGCCGCGCGGCTGGCGCAGGACACGGCTTAGTCCCAGAACTCCGCCTCCTCGGCCTCCCGGTCCGGCTGCTCGTACGGGAGAGGGTCCGTGACCCAGCCGGCGGCGAGGACGAGGCGGGAGGTGCGGTGCACCGCCAGGAAGCCGAAGGGGCGGTGGAAGCGCACTTCCGCTTGGCGGACGCGGTAGCGCAGGCGGGGCATGCCGGCCCCCACTGCGCCGAACGCCGTCACCGCGGCCGCTTCGAAGCCCCTCGCGTGGAAGCGGGCGACCGCCGACTGCCGCGCCGAGCCGACGGCCAGGGGAGTGGAGCTGATCCCGGGGAAGCGGCCGGAGCCGCGGTCGGCGGCGGCTTCCAGGCCGAACAGCCGTGCCTGGGCGAGGAGATCGTGCTCCGCACGGACCTCGAAGGCGGGTGTCGAGATGCTGAGCCACGGCTCGGGCGACTCGGAGGGCACCGTCCTGAGGGTCAGGCCCGGGCCCGGGTTCCCGTCGGGGAGCAGGCTCGCGCCCGTCGACGGGCGGGCCCTGGCGGCGGCCTCGATCCCGGTCCTCAGGACCTCGCCCAGCGGGGCGTCCGGCTCGCCCAGGACGAGGTGGACGTCCACCCCCGTGTCCCCGACCACTTCGAGCAAGGTGACCGGACCGGCGGGGCCGTGGGCCACCTTGGCCCGGTCCAGCAGAGAAGTGACGCGGTGCAGCATGACCAGGTTCCGGCCGGCCCAGGGGCCTTCGTACATCTCCTGCGGGTACTCCCAGAACGGCCGGATCCATTTCAGCCGCAGCGCGAGCGCGGAGGCCAGGACGAAGCTGACGGCGTTCCGGCCCTGCGGCAGCGCGACCGGCATGCGCTCGATGAGGCCGTCCGTCCGCTCGGAGGCCCACGCGTCGAGCACCTTGCCGTCGGCGTCCGGGTCGCCGGACAGCGTGCCCCGGGTGCCCTCCGGGAGCGCGGTCAGCCAGGCCGGCTCCAGCGGGAGGTCCGCCCCGGCCCACAGGCCCGTCGCCGCCCGCAGGCCCCGTACGCCGTCCAGCGCGGCCAGCAGTTCCCGCGCGGCCTGCGCCGCGTCCTCGGCGGGTATGCCGAGGGCCTCCTCCAGCTCCGAACGGGCCCCGTGCGCCGCCCCGTCCGCGAGCAGGGCCAGCAGCGGCCAGACCCCGGCGGCGGTGAAGACCGTACCCCCGTCCACGCCGCAGGCTCCGGCGGCCCAGCGCGCCGTGAGCCGGTTGACCGCCCGTACCGTCGAGTTCCTCATGCCGGGAGGGTACGTGGTGGGGCGCCGCCGGGCCGGACGGTCCTTCCTCGGCCCGGCGGCGCCGGTTCAGCGGCCGCGCAGGCCCTGGTCGACGGCCGTGGTCAGCTCGCCGTCGGCGGTGTCGGCGTCCAGGGACCAGAACATGGCACCGCCCAGGCCCCGTTCGCGGACGTACCGGGCCTTCGTGCGCAGCACCTGCGGGTCGTCGTAGGTCCACAGGGTGGTGCCGTCGAACAGCCAGGCGTGGCCGCCGCGCCGGTCGCGGTGCACCTGGAAGGTGCCGGAGGCGGCCAGCTTCCTCAGCTCCTCGTAGTCCTCGTACCCGGCCGCCCACTTCGCCGGCGCCGGTCCCGCGGCAGGCCGCCCCATCCCGTCCCCGCCGCCCGTGACCCCGGTCCAGCCCTGCCCGTAGAACGGCATGCCGACCACGAGCTTGCGCGCGGGCGCCCCGCGCCGCAGCCAGGAGTCCACCGTGCCGTCGACGCTGAAGTCGCCCCGGGCGTACAGCGCGGACTGCTGGGCGGTGGTCTTCTCCCCGGACACGTGGAAGTCGTAGCCCTGGAGCGTGACGAAGTCCAGGTCGCGCATGATCCGGCGGACGTCGAAGCCCGCGTCGATCTTGGCGGGGGCGGCCGGGACGAAGGCCGTCAGCTCGTACGAGCGCCTGCGCTCGCGCCCGAACGCGTCGAGCTGGGTGCGGAACTCGTGCACCAGCTCGGCGAAGTTCCGCTTGTCCTCCGGCCGGAACTTCGTGTCGGTGTCACCCTCCGAGCCCGGCCACTCCCAGTCCAGGTCGATGCCGTCGAAGACCCCGGCGGCGGCGCCGGCCCCGCCCCGGGCGCCGTCCCGCGGCAGGTCGCCCTTGAGGTAGAGGTCGATGCAGGAGCGGACGAGGGCCTTGCGGGAGGCGGGGGTGAGGGCCGCGTCCGAGAAGTGGGTGGACCAGCTCCAGCCGCCCAGTGAGATCAGCACCTTGAGGCCGGGGTGCCTGGCCTTGAGCTCCTTCAGCTGGTTGAAGTTCCCGGCCAGGGGCTGGTCCGCGGTGTCGGCGACGCCGTCCACGGAGTCGGCCGCGTCCAGCGGGCGGGCGTAGTCGGCCCAGGCGTCGGCCTCGCCGGCCACGTTGCCCGTGAAGCACTTGCCGTCGGCGCCGATGTTCCCGAAGGCGTAGTTGACGTGGGTGAGTTTGCCCGCGGTGCCGTTCGCCTCCAGGTCCCGGACCTGGAAGTCGCGCCCGTAGACGCCCCACTGGGTGAAGTAGCCGACCTTCCGGTACGAGCGGTCGTGCCCGCCCGCCGGGTCCCGGTCCCCGGCCGCCACGGCGGGCGCGAAGGCGGTCAGCAGGGAGAGGGAGCAGGCGGCGACGGCCAGCCGGCCGAGGGTGCTGCGGCGCATGGGCTTCCTTTGCGGATGCGGGGGAGTGGTGCTCCTGGGCCGTGCGGGGACGGGCGCGGCCCTGCACCGGCGGCGCCCGTCCACCCGGGAACGTATTGGTCTGGACCATCCCGGTCAAGGGGGCGTTCACCCGGGTGCCCACCACGACGGCGGCCCGTCCGAAAAACCTCCTTCACGACGCTGGGCACCTCCACGCCCCCTCGCTACCCTCCGCGCATGATTCCCACGGTGGTCTGGGGCACCGGCAACGTCGGCCGCGCGGCGATCCGCGCCGTCGACGCCCACCCGGCGCTCGAACTCACGGCAGTCATCGTCCACGACCCCGCGAAGGCCGGCCGCGACGCCGGCGAACTCGCCGGACTCGGCCACCGGCTGGGGGTGGCGGCCACCGACGACATCGCGGCGGTGCTCGCAGCCCGCCCGGCCGCCGTCGTCTACGCGGCGTCCGGCGACGTCCGTCCGGACGACGCCCTCGCCGACATCACCCGCGCCATCACCGCCGGCGCGGCCGTCGTCAGCCCCGCCCTCTACCCGCTCTACGACCACCGCAGCGCCCCGCCGGAGTTCCGGGACCCGGTGCTGGCCGCGATCGCCGAGGGCGGCGGCTCGCTCTTCGCCTCCGGCGTCGACCCCGGCTGGGGCAACGACGTGCTCCCGCTGCTGATCAGCGGCCTGGCCACCACCGTGGACGCCATCCGCTGCCAGGAGATCTTCGACTACTCCACGTACGACCAGCCGGACTCCGTACGCCACCTCGTCGGCATGGGCCACCCCATGGACTACCAGCCGATGATGCTGATGCCCTCGATCCCCACCATGGTGTGGGGCGGCCAGATCCGGATGATGGCCCGCGCCCTCGGCGTCGAACTCGAAGAGATACGCGAGACCTCCGAGCGCCGCGCCCTCGACACCACGGTGAGCACCCCCTCCATGGGCCTCTTCGAGGCCGGGACCCAGGGCGCCATCCGCTTCGAGGTCCAGGGCGTCGTCGGCGGCGAACCCCGCATCGTCATCGAGCACGTCACCCGGATCCACGCCTCCTGCGCCCCCGACTGGCCCGTCCCGCCCGACGGCGGCGCCGGAGCCCACCGGGTGGTCATCGAGGGCCGCCCGCGCATCGAGGTGACCGTCGAGGCCACCGACGAGGGCGGCAACCGCTCGGCGGGCGGGAACGCCACCGCCGTCGGCCGCCTGGTGGGGGCCATCGACTGGCTGGTGGCCGCGGAACCCGGCCTCTACGACGCCCTGGACGTCCCGCTGCGGCCCGCAGTCGGCAAACTCGGAAGGAAGCAGCCATGAGAATCGACATCCCCGACGGTCAGCACCCGATCGAGTACGTGTGGGGGGACATGGTCCCGGGCATCGGCATGGCCGCCGCCAACTTCTCCCTCTCCGTCTACGCCCACACCACCCTGGGCCTGCGCGAGTTCGAGGCGGCGCGGCTGCGCATCGCGCAGATCAACGGGTGCGTCTTCTGCCTCGACTGGCGCACCGACCGGGACGGGGAGAAGGTCGAGGAGGAGTTCGCGGACGCCGTCACCGAATGGCGCACCACCGGGGCGTTCGACGACCGCACCCGGCTCGCCGCCGAGTACGCCGAGCGCTACACCCTGGACCACCACAACCTCGACGAGGACTTCTGGGCGAGGATGACCGCGCACTACAGCCAGCTGGAGATCGTGGAGCTCAGCATGAGCATCGGCTCCTGGCTGGCCTTCGGCCGGCTCAACCACGTACTGGGCCTCGACAGCGTCTGCGTGCTGCCGGGCGGCTGAACCGTGACGCCCCGGCCGGGGCACGGCCCGGGGCCGCCCGGAGGATCCGGACGGCCCCGGGAACCGGTCCGCGCAGAGGCCTGCGCAGAGGCCTGCGCAGAGGCCTGCGCAGAGGCCTGCGCAGAGGCCTGCGCAGAGGCCTGCGCAGAGGCCTGTTCAGAGGTCCGTGGCGATGATCTTCTCGATGTTCCGCTCGGCGAGGGCCGTGATCGTCACGAACGGGTTGACGCTGGTGTTGCCGGGGATCAGCGCTCCGTCGATGACGTACAGGCCCGGGTGCCCGTGCAGCCGGCCGTAGTTGTCCGTGGCCCTGTCCAGCACCGCGCCGCCCAGCGGGTGGTACGTGAGGTGGTCGCCCCAGACCTTGTTGGTGCCGAAGAGGTCGGTGCGGTAGATCGTCCCCTCCTTGGAGTTGATCTTGTCGAAGATGGTCTTCGCCATGTCGATGGACGGCTGCTTCCACGCCGTCTGCCAGTCCAGCTCGACCTTCCCCGCCGCCGCGTTCCACGAGAACCGCGCCCGGTTCGGGTTCTTGGTGATGGAGAGGTAGAAGGACGCGTACGTCTCGATCCCCGTCGGCAGCGGGGCCACCTCGGCGAAGGCGCCGCCCGCGTCCCAGTTGTCGATGCCGCCGCAGGGGATGGAGGCCTGCACCTTCCCGGTCGGGTCCCACATGTGGTTGGCGCGGCCGCACATGACGTTGCCGTTGTCGCCCCAGCCCTTGCCCACCTCGTCGTTCAGGTGCGGCAGCGCGCCGGTCGCCTTCAGCCGGACCAGCAGCTTGCTCGTCCCCACGCTGCCGGCCGCGAAGAACACCCGGTCGGCGGTGACGGTCTTGGTGGCGAGGACGTCCCCGGAGGTGCCGAGCTGCTCCATGGCGACCGTGTAGCCGCCACCGTCCGAGGGGGAGACGGTGGTGACCCGGTGCAGGGGCGAGATGGTGACCCTTCCGGTCGCCCGGGCGGCGGCCAGGTAGGTCTGCTGGAGGGACTTCTTGCCCGCGTTGTTGCCGTAGAGGATCTCCCCGTCGACCGCGGACTTGGGGACGGTGCCGGCCACCTCCTGCTTCATGTAGTCCCAGTCGTAGACGTCGGGGACGAAGACGAAGGGGAACCCGGAACGCTGGGCGTGCCTGCGGCCGACGCGGGCGAACTGGTAACAGTCGACCGTATCGAACCAGGCCGGGTCGATGAGCCCCACCCCGAGCCCGGCGTTGGCCCGCGGGTAGTAGGTCCGGTACATCTCCTCGGCGTCCACCGAGGGCAGGATCGCGGCGAAGTTCTGCCGCTTGGGGGTCACGGCCATGCCGCCGTTGACGAGCGAGCCGCCGCCGACGCCCCGGCCCTGGTAGACGATGATCCCGCCCATCTCCTCGGCATCGAGGATGCCCGTGTGGCGGGGGACGTCCTTGTCGATGGGGAAGCCGAGGAAGTTGCTGAGCGGAGCCTTGGTCCTGGTGCGCAGCCAGTACGAGCGGTAGTCGGGCCTGGTGGTGTTGGCGAAGATCTTGCCGTCGCTGCCGGGGGTGTCCCAGGCCATGCCCATCTCGGCCATGTGCACCGGGACACCGGCCTGGGCGAGCCGCAGCGCGGCGACGGAGCCGCCGTAGCCGGTGCCGATCACGAGGACCGGGACGCGGGCCCCGGATTCGATGGGCCCGGTGGCGGCGTCGGTGGCCGGTTCGGCATGGGCCGGGGTGACGTCGACCGTCAGCGCCATCGCTCCGAGAATAGAACCAGTTCCAGCGATGAATCCGCGGCGGGAAACACCCATGGATACCTTGCTGTGCAGGCTTTTGTCACTCATGTGACGTTCCTCACTCTCGATGGAGTGGGAACAAGTTCTACTGGCGAATGCCTGCTAAGTCACTACACGCGTCGCGGTAACTTCCGGCTGGTTCCGTTCCATTGGGCGCTGCGGCCGCAAGGCTCAGGAAAGGCTCCAGTGGCCCACGTCGTCCCCCAGTCCCGCGTCCAGCGCGAACTGCACGGCGGCGAGGCGGGCACCCTCGGGAAGCTTGAACGTGACGAACCCGGAGGCCGAATCCCCGGGGACCAGGGTGACGGTGTCCGGCAGGCTCGGCCCGGCACCGGTCGCGGTGCCCGTCCCCGTGAACCGCTGCCCCTCGGTGTCGAGCAGGTGCGCGGCCGGCGCGGGGGAGTCCTCGTACGGCACCGTCCCGGTGTTAACCAGCCGCAGCTCCACCGCCACCAGCCGGTCCGACCCGGCCCTCCCCGCGGGGTCGACGACCCGGGTCAGGGTGACGTCGAGCCGCTCCCCGGCCCGGTCCCCGTCGAGGGACACCGTCTCCCCGGACCCGTCGGGCCCGGCACCGACGAGCAGCAACACGAGGAGGGGCCCCAGCAGGCGCCCCGGACGGTGGCGCACGACTCCTCCTCGGCTCCGCGTTCCGCCCCCTCCCCGCCCACGATCCTCCGCCCGCCCCCCTCCCGCCACCGGCGGCGCGCAAAATGGATTGGATCTTCCGGCCGCTTCATGGCAGGGTGTGTCCCATCCGAAGGGGTATAGCTCAGCTGGTCAGAGCGCTGGTCTCCAAAACCAGATGTCGTAGGTTCGAATCCTGCTACCCCTGCCATCGTGAGCAGTTGCTTCACCACCGAAGTCCCAGGTCAGACGAGTCTGCCTGGGACTTTGACGTTTGCGGCCGGGCGCACGCCGGCCTTCCCCCGGCCGTGGCTCAGCTCGGTCACCTGCCTGCCCCGCTGTGCGGTGGATATTGCAGGTGACGCTTCCGGGCGCCCCGGTACCCTGTGGCATGAGCGACACGACCGCACTTGGCGACCGCATGAAGCGGTACGAGGCCGCGCACCGGGCTGTCCTGCCCCGGCGCACCTATACGATCCTGCGCCTCGACGGCCGGGCCTTTCACACCTACCTGCGTGACGCGGACAAGCCGTTCGACATGGACTTCGTGAAGGACATGGCCGCCGTCACCGAGGCGCTCTGCGCCGAGGTCAGCGGCACGGCCTTCGCCTACCACCAGTCCGACGAGATCAGCCTGCTGCTCACCGACTTCGCCAGTCAGGGCTCCGAGCCCTGGTTCGGCGGTGTCGTCGCCAAGCAGCTGTCGGTGTCGGCGTCGCTGGCCACGGCGGTCCTCAACGAGCGCCGGCCCGGCCGGCGGGCCCTCTTCGACGCGCGGGTCTTCACCATGTCCGACCCCGTCGAGGTCGCGAACTACTTCGTGTGGCGGCAGCGGGACGCGGTCCGGAACTCGATCTCCATGGCGGCCCAGGCCCACTTCTCCCACAAGCGGCTCCAGCGCATGTCGACCGGTGCCATGCAGGAACTGCTGTGGTCGGAGGCAAAAGTGAACTGGAACGACTACCCGGCCGCCTGCAAGCGGGGCCAGGTGGCCGTGAGGGCCAGCGGAGAGAGGGACGTCGAGTACACCGACAAGCGGTCCGGCGAGACCGTGCGGACCACTGCTCTCCGGTCCTGGTGGGAGGTCGGGGGCGCGGACCACTTCTCGGCGGAGCCGGGCGGATGGCTCGCGCAGTGGATCCCGGCGATGCCGGCGCTGACGGCCTGACCGCACCCGCTCTCCCGGCGCGGTCGGTCCGGACCGCCCGGCGGGCGCAAAGACCGGATCTGGCAGACTTGGCACGGTTGTCCCGGCGGTGCAGGACAGGAAACCGGTGTGAATCCGGTGCGGTCCCGCCACTGTGACCGGCCGCCGCGTGCGCGTGGGGGCCGGGAGTCAGACACTGACGCACCGCCTCTTCACTTCGACCGGGGACGAGGATCCCCCGGAGAGGCCTCACCATGTCGCGTGTCCGCGCCGCCGTGCGCTCCTTCCTGCCGTTCGCCCTCGTCGTGCCGCTCGCCGCCTGCGGCGGGCCGCCCGGGCCGGAGCGGCCCGCAGCCGGTGCGCAGGCCGCGCCCGGGTTCCCGTACACCGTCACCAACTGCGGTGTCAGCAGCACCTATCAGGCGCCGCCCGAGCGCGCCGTCACCATGAACCAGCACGCCACCGAGATCATGCTGGCCCTCGGGCTCCAGGACCGGATGGCCGGCACCGCCTACCTCGACGACTCCGTGCTGCCCGCCTACCGGCCCGCCTACGACAGGATCAAGGTGCTGGCGAAGGAGTACCCCTCGAAGGAGGTGCTCCTCGGCGCCAACCCCGATTTCGTGTACGGCGGTTATGCCAGCGCCTTCGACAAGGGGCAGGGCCGGGACCGCGAAGGGCTCGCCAAGGCCGGCATCGGCTCCCGGCTGAGCGTGGAGTACTGCACCCAGGGCCCGGTCGGGCTCGAACAGCTGAAGACCGAGATCACCGAGGTCGCCCGGACCTTCGGCGTGCCCGAGCGCGGCGAGGCCCTCGTCCGGGAGGAGCAGCGGCGCGTCGACGCCGTCACCGCGCGGGTGAAGGACCGGGCCCGTCCGTCCGTCTTCGTCTACGACTCCGGCGAGGCCTCCGCCTTCACCTCGGGCGGGAACGGCATCGGCAACGAGATCGTCTCCCTCGCCGGGGGCGCGAACGTGTTCGCCGACCTCAAGGACACCTTCGGTGACGTGCCGTGGGAGAAGGTCATCGAGCGCGGACCCGAGGTCGTCCTCGTCTACGACTACGGCGGCACCACCGTGGAGGCCAAGAAGCAGCGCCTGTTGAACGACCCGGCGCTGGCGGAGGTTCCCGCCGTCAAGAACCGGCGGTTCGTGGTACTGCCGCTCTCCTCCGCCGTGCTCGGCGTGCGCGTCGCCGACGCCGTCGAGTCCCTGGGCCGCCAGCTGCACCCCGACGCCCCGTGAGGCGCGGGCCGGCTGTGGTGCTCCTCGCCGCCGCGCTCGCCGTTTCGGCGGTGGCGGGGCTGGCCCTGGGGCCCGTACGGATCCCACCCGGTCAGGTCGTCGACATCGTCCTCGGCGGCCCCGGGGCGCGCGGGGCCTTCGCCTCCATCGTGTGGGACGTGAGGATGCCGCGCGTACTGCTCGGGGCCGTCGTCGGGGCCGGGCTGGCCGTGGCCGGCGCCGTGCTCCAGGCCCTCGTGCGCAACCCGCTCGCCGACCCCTTCCTGCTCGGGGCCTCCTCCGGGGCCTCGGCGGGGGCGGTGCTGGTCATCGTGTTCGGCGCGGGCGCCGCCGGACTCGCCGGCGGGCTCGGGCTGCCGGCCGCCGCCTTCGCCGGGTCCACGGCCGCGCTCGTCGCCGTCTACGCCATGGCCCGGCGCGGCGGCACCATGACCACCGGCCGGCTGATCCTGGCCGGGGTCGCCGTGCAGTACATCCTGTCCGCGCTGACCAGCCTGGTCCTCGTCCTGTCCGCGCATCCCGACCAGATCCGCACCGCGCTGTTCTGGACCCTGGGCGGTCTCGGCGGGGCCCGCTGGGACGAACTCGCCCTGCCGGCCGCCGTGCTGCTCGCCGGCACCGGCCTGCTCACCGCCCTGGCCCGGCCGCTGGACCTGCTGCTCGCGGGGGAGGAGGGCGCACGCACCCTCGGCCTGGACACCGGCCGCTTCCGGGCCGCCGTCTTCGTGCTCACCTCCCTCGTCGTCGGGGTGCTCGTCGCCTACAGCGGGGCCATCGGCTTCGTCGGGCTGATGGTCCCGCACGCCGCCCGCATGGCCGTCGGCGCCGGCCACCGCGCGCTGCTGCCGGTGGCCGCGCTCGCCGGGGCCGTCTTCCTGGTCCTGGCCGACCTGGTCGCCCGTACGGCGGCGGCCCCCGAGGAGGTCCCGGTCGGGGTGGTCACCGCGCTGGTGGGCGGGCCGTTCTTCCTGTGGATGCTGCGCAGGACGAGCCGGACCGAGGGGGTGGCGGGATGACGCGCGGACCGGCGGAACTCGCCGTCGAGGCCCTGCGTTACGAGGTGGACGGGCACACCCTGCTGCACGGGGTCGACCTCACGGCCCGCCCCGGCGAGACGGTCGGCGTGGTCGGGCCCAACGGCAGCGGCAAGACCACCCTGCTGCGCTGCGTCTACGGCACCCTGCGGCCCACCGCCGGCCGGGTGCTGCTCGACGGGGCCGACGCCGCGGCGCTGGGCGTCAAGGAGCGCGCCCGGCGGGTGGCGGTGGTCCCGCAGGACGCCACGGGCACCTTCGGGCTGACCGTCCGCGAGGTCGTCGCCATGGGCCGCAGCCCGCACAAGCGCTTCTGGGAGCAGGACGGCCCGGAGGACCGGCGGCAGGTGGCCGGGGCGCTGGAGAGGACCGGCGCGGCCGGCTACGCGGAGCGGCGCTTCGAGGAGCTCTCCGGCGGCGAGCGCCAGCGTGCCCTCGTCGCCCGCGCCCTGGTCCAGGAGCCGGGCCTGCTGGCCCTGGACGAGCCGACGAACCACCTCGACATCCGCTACCAGCTGGAGGTGCTCGGCCTGGTCCGCGGCCTGCCCGCGACCGCCCTCCTGGTGCTGCACGACCTCAACCTCGCGGCCTCCTTCTGCGACCGGCTGTACGTCCTGTCGGCGGGCCGGGTCGTCGCCGCGGGACCGCCGGGCGAGGTGCTGGACGAGGAACTGCTGGCGGAGGTCTACGGAGTCCGCACCCGCGTCGGCACCCATCCGACCACGGGCGCCCCCAGCATCGTCTACCTGCCGGATCCGGCAGGTTAGCGGCCGGCGGCAGCTCCCTCACAGGGACATCGTGCCGAGTTCGCGGGCGATGCGTACGAAGGACCGGACCATCGGGTTGTCGTTGTCCGACCGCCAGACCAGACCCCAGCGCAGCTTCGGGGCGTCGTGGAGGTGCAGGTAGGTGATGTCGGGGCGGACGTGGAAGCGCGTGACCTGGGCCGCGAAGGAGTGGACGGCTTCACCCGACGAGATGATCATGAACAGCGAGTCCAGATCAGCGGCGATGCAGAAGTTCCGCTCGATCGTCCGGCCACTGGGCGTGTGGAAGGGCATGAACGCGTCCTCCCAGTAGGCGGGCGCCCGCGACTCCCCGCCGATCACGCCGTGGTCGGCGAACACCTCCAGGGACACCGAAGGCCGGACCGCGAGGCGGTGGTCGGACGCCACGGCCGCGACCCGGGGCTCCTCGAACAACACCGGGCCCACGGTGAGATCCGGTTCCTCGACGGGGAGCCAGGTGAGCAGCAGGTCCGCTTCGCCCCTGCGCA
The DNA here is from genome assembly GCF_055602105.1 of Streptomyces sp. NPDC037421. Classification (NCBI taxonomy): domain Bacteria; kingdom Bacillati; phylum Actinomycetota; class Actinomycetes; order Kitasatosporales; family Streptomycetaceae; genus Streptomyces; species Streptomyces sp. NPDC037421. Next base: position 344,681 of record NZ_JBVJWV010000001.1, on the reverse strand, counting down.
GCGGCCCGAACGGATCGATGAAGCCGTTGTAGCGCAGTCGTATCCCGCACGTCGGATTCAGGGAGCGGAACGCATCCCAGTAGGGCCGCAGTTCGTGTGCGTTGGAGACCAGCAGGTTGATCCGCAGGACGTCCGTCTTGCCCTGGGCGGTGAGCCGGGCCCGGTCCACGCTCGCCTTCAGCCCCTGGAAGGCGGGGCGCAGGTCGTCACGCAGCTGCTCGCCGACCGGTGTGAGCCGTACCTGGCGGCTGGTCCGTTCGAAGAGCTCGGCCCCGATCGACCGCTCTTGTTTCTTGATCGCCTGGCTGACCCGCGCCGCCGACACGTGCAGCCGCTCGGCCGTCCGTCCGAAGTGCAGCTCCTCCGACAACGTCAGGAAGATCTCGATGTCGCGCAGTTCCACGCGCCCCCACGCCCCCGCATGTTCGTTAACCCCGGGCTTAACCAGCGTTGCATGATCAACCGTTGATCATCATCTTGTCCACACCGGATGCTCGGTGCATGAACGTCGTCACTACCAAGGTGTCGTTGACCGTGGAGGACGTAGATGCCTCCAGCCGCTTCTTCACCACCCATCTGGGCTTCCGCGAAGTCGAGTCGGCGCAGGGGTACGTCTGCCTCCGCCGGGACGACACCTCCGCCGAGATCGCCCTGTCCGAGCGCGACCCCGAGCTGCCGCCGCAGGCGTGGCGGGGCCAGGGGCTGGCCGATCTTGCCGTGACCCTGACCGTCACGGACGTCGCGGCCGAGTACGAACGGCTGCGCCGCGAGGGAGCCGCCATCGACGGCCGGATCCGCCAGGAGCCGTGGGGTGAGCAGCTGTTCCAGCTCACCGATCCCAATGGCGTCGTGGTGCGGCTCACCGAATGGGTGCCGCCGGCCGGCGCCCCCGAACGCGCTTAGCCGAAAGGTTTCACTTTTCCGTGGACGAGATAAGACAGTCGCGGCGGCCCGATCCACGCCGCTGGCTCATCCTGGTCGTGTTGTGCCTGAGCACACTGGTCCTGGTCATCGACAACATGGTGCTCACCGTGGCCATTCCGCCGCTCGCCGAGGACCTGGGGGCGAGCGCGCAGGACATCCAGTGGATCATCGACTCCTACATCCTGGTCTTCGCCGGACTGCTCCTCACCTCGGGCAGCCTCTCGGACCGGTTCGGCCGTCGCCGCGTGATGGTCATCGGCCTGGCGCTGTTCGGCGCCGCCTCGGTGCTCGGCACCATCGCCGACAGTCCCGGTCAGCTGATCCTGGCCCGTGTGCTGATGGGCGTCGGCGGAGCGCTGGTCATGCCGAGCACGCTGTCCATCCTCATCACCGTCTTCGACGAGGCCGAGCGGCCCAGGGCGATCGCCGCCTGGGGGGCCGTGTCCATGCTCGGCGTGGTGGGCGGCCCGCTGCTCGGTGGCTGGCTGATCTCCGCGTACTGGTGGGGTGCGGTCTTCCTGGTCAACATCCCGGTCGCGGCCCTGGCCATCATCGCGGCGCTGGTCCTGATGCCGGAGTCCAAGGGGCCCTGGCGCAAGGCCGACCCGCTGGGCATGGTGCTGTCGGTGGCCGGGATGACCGCGCTGGTGTGGACGATCACCGAGCTGCCCAAGGACGGCCTGGAGCGTACGAGTACCCAGGCCGCGCTCGCCGTGGCGGTGCTGGGCCTGGCCGGATTCGCCGTCTGGGAGACCCGTACGGCACACCCGATGGTCCCGCTCTCGCTGTTCCGCAACCGGGTCTTCACCGGCTCCAGCCTGTCGCTGGTGCTGCTGACCTTCGCCAATGGCGGCCTGCTGCTGGTGCTGACCCAGTACCTGCAGTTCGTCCTCGGTTACACCCCCACCGAGACCGGCCTGGCCTTCACCCCGCTCGCCGTCGCCGCGCTCGCCTTCAACGGCATCGGTGCCGGTTCGCTGGCGAGGACCGGCACCCGGATCATGGTGGTCCTCGGGCTGCTGCTGATCGCGGCCGGGTCCGCCGTCCTGACCGGGCTGTCCTCGGGTGACGGCTGGGGACCGCTGACCACCGCGATGGTCCTGATCGGAGCGGGCGCCGGACTGGTGATGCCCGCGGCCACCAGTTCCCTGATGGGGGCCGTCCCGGCCGAACACGCCGGTGTGGGGTCCGCGGTCAACGACACCGTCCAGCAGGCCGGCGCCGCCCTCGGTGTGGCGGTGCTGGGCGCCGTCCTGTCGAGCAGGTACACCTCCGAGATGCCGGAGCGTGCGCCCGAGGCAGCCCGTCACTCCGTCTCCGAGGCGCTCGGCGAGGCCGCCCGCACCGGGGACGCGGAGCTGGCCGCCGCCGCCCGCGAAGCCTTCACCTCCGCGATGTCCTCCACCTTCCTGGTCGGTGTCTGCGGCGTACTGGGTGCCGCACTGCTGGCGCTCTTCCTCATGCGCAGCCGCAAGGCCGAAGCGGCCGCGAAGGAGGCCGCGGCGGGGGAAGCCGCCGCCGGCGGAGCCTCGCTGACCCAGGACCAGTTCGCCCCGGTCGCCGGGCCCTGACGCACCACGCACCACGCACGACGCACGACCACCATCCGGAACAACGAGCTCAAGGAGAGCACCATGCAGAAGTTCGACACCCCCTCCGCGATCGCCGCCGTCCTGGACGTCCCCGCGGGACGCATCCGGTTCATCGCCGCCGACCGGGCCGACACCACCGTCGAGGTCCTGCCCGCGGACGCCTCGAAGGGCCGCGACGTGCAGGCGGCGGAGGAGACCGAGGTCGCATACGGCGACGACGTCCTGCGGATCACCGCCCCCGCGGCGAAGAACCAGATCCTCGGCAACTCCGGATCCGTCGCGGTGACCGTCCACCTGCCCGCCGGATCCCGCATCGAGGCGAAGACCGCCGCCGCCGAGTTCCAGGGCGTCGGACGGCTCGGCGACGTTGCCGTCGAGGGCGCGCAGGGCACGGTCGAGCTCGCCGAGACCGCGGGCGCCCGCCTCGTGCTCCAGGCCGGCGACGTCTCGGTCGGCCGTCTGGGCGGCTCCGCCCACATCAGCACGCAGAAGGGCGACATCCGCGTCACCGAGGCGGTGACCGGCACCGTCAGCCTGAGCACCGAGCACGGCGAGATCTCGGTCGGCGCCGCCCGCGGGGTATCCGCCTCCCTGGACGCCGGCACCGGCCACGGCCGGATCCACGACTCGCTCGACAACACCGACGGTGCCGCCGCCGGCCTGAAGATCCACGCGACCACCTCCTACGGCGACATCACCGCCCGCAGCCTCTGACCCCGCCGTCCCCGGCACCGGAACCGACGAAGGAACGAGAACAATGAGCACCACGCAGGACTACCAGGCAGCGGAGCGGCTCCTCCGCCGGGTCGCCCGCCCCGGCGAGCTGGTCATCGGCGACAAGACCAGGCCGCAGTGGATCGACGGCGGGACCCGCTTCTGGTACGCGGTGAGCGACGGCGCCGGCAAGCGGTTCGTGCTGGTCGACCCGGCGGCGGGCACCCGCGAGCCGGCCTTCGACCACGCCCGGCTCGCCGCCGCCCTGGCCGCCGCCTCCGGGCAGCCGGTCGACCCCGAGTTCCTGCCGGTCACGGCGATAGAACCGGCCGGGAACAGCGTCGGGTTCGACGCCTTCGGCGAGTACTGGCGCTGCGGCCTGGACGACTACACCTGCGAACGGGCCGAGTTCACGCCGCCGGGCAATCCCCTCGAAGTGCCGTCACCCGACGGGAAGACCACGGTGTCCCGGCGGGGGCACGACCTGTGGGCGCGCTCGCTGTCCGACGGCCGCGAGTGGGCTCTGACCACGGACGGCGCGCCCGGCCACCAGTACGGCACCGGCCCGGACTGCACGGCGAACGGCACCCTGCTGCGCAAGATCGGCCTGCCGTACCTGCCGCCCGCGGTGGCCTGGTCGCCCGACTCGACGAAGGTGCTGGCGCACCGCACCGACGAGCGCGAGGTCCGGCAGACCCACCTGCTGGAGGCCCGGCCCGCCGACGGCGGGGCCCCGGTGCTGCACACCCAGCGGTTCGCCCACCCCGGGGACGAGCACGTCCCGCGGGCCGAACTGGTCGTACTGGACGTCGCCGCGGGCACGCTGGTCCGCGCGCAGGGCGAGCCGCTGCTCATGCCCGTGATGTCGCCGATCACGGCCAAGTGGGCGTGGTGGGCTCCGGACGGCTCGGCGGTGTACTACCTCGGCCGGCCCCGCGACCTGCGCACGCTCACCCTGTACCGGCTGGACCCGGCCACCGGCGAGGTCGCCGAGGTGCTCACCGAGACCGGGGCCACCCGGGTGGAGCCCAACCCGTGGGCGTACGAGCCGCCCCTCGTGCACGTGCTGGCCGACGAGGTGCTGTGGTATTCGCAGCGCGACGGCTGGGGCCACCTGTACCGGTACGACCTGCGCACCGGCGAGCTGCTCGGGCAGGTCACGTCCGGGCCGTGGGCGGTGCGCCAGATCCTGCGCGTCGACGAGGCCGAGCGGGTGGTGTACTTCACCGCCTCCGGCCTGGTCGACGAAGATCCGTACCGGCGTACGGTGTGCCGGGCCGGCCTGGACGGCTCCGGCTTCGCCAAGGTCACCGACGACGCCCTGGACCACGTCGTCACCCTGCCGGGCGGTCAGGAGTACTTCCTCGACTCCGCGTCCACCGTCGACACCCCGCCGGTGTCGACGGTCCGCGACTGGTCCGGGCGGATCCTGGCCGAGCTGGAGCGCGCCGACGTCAGCAGGCTCACCGCCACCGGCTGGACGCCGCCGGAGCGGTTCCGGGTCAAGGCGGCCGACGGGGTGACCGACCTCTACGGGGTGCTGTACCGCCCGCGGGGGTTCGACCCCGCCCGGCGCTACCCGGTGGTGGACAACGTCTACCCCGGCCCTCAGGTCACCCGGGTGACCCCGTCCTTCGACCCCGGCGGGATGGGCATCGACGCGGAACCCCTCGCGGCGCTGGGCTTCGTCGTGGTGGCCCTGGACGGGCGGGGCACCCCGGGACGGAGCAAGTCCTTCCACGACGCCTCCTACGGCCGCCTGGCCGACGCGGGCAGCCTGGCCGACCACGTCGCGGCGCTGCGGCAGCTGGCCGACGCCCGGCCGTGGATGGACCTGGACCGGGTGGGTGTGTTCGGCCACTCCGGAGGCGGTTTCGCCGCGGCCCGCGCGATGCTGGACTTCCCCGAGGTGTACAAGACCGGAGTCGCCCTCTCCGGCTCGCACGAAGCCCGCCACTTCAACGCCGGCTTCGTGGAGAGCTACGACGGCGCGGACAACCCCGAGGCCTGGGCCCGCACCTCCAACGTGGACCTCGCCGACCGCCTGGCGGGCAAGCTCCTGCTGATCCACGGCGAGATGGACGACCAGGTCCACCCGGACCAGACCCTCCGCCTGGCCGACCGGCTCATCGCCGCCGGCAAGGACTTCGAGCTGTTCATCGTGCCCGGCGCCGAGCACACGTTCATCGACCACCTGGCCTACGTCCGCACGCGCTGCTGGGACTTCCTGGTCCGCGAGCTGATGGGCGCGCAGCCCCCCGCCTACCGCCCCGCCCCCATCGGCATCGGTGCCGAGCTGCTCGCCGAGCTGTTCGCCTGAGCCCGACCGGCCCGCCGAGGCGTCGGTGCGTGCCCGTGGAAGGGCGCGCACCGACGCCGGGCCGGCCCGCGGAAACCGCTCAGCCGCCGTACGGGCGGGTGATGATCTCCATCGCGTGCCCGGCGGGGTCCATGAAGTACACCCCGCGGCCCCCGTCGTTGTGGTTGATCTCGCCCGGGTGCTTGCGGTGCGGGTCGGCGAAGTACTCGACCCCCGAGGCCCGGATCTTCTCGAAGGCGGAGTCGAACTCCTCCTCCGAGATCAGGAACGCGTAGTGCTGCGGCGTGATCGACTCGGCCGGGATGGTCGCGAAGTCCAGGGTCACGCCGTTGGCGGTGGACACCGGAATGAACGGACCCCATTCCGGGCCGACTTCGAGCCCGAGGACGTCCGCGAGGAAAGCGGCGGACGCCTTGTTGTCGAGGGAGTGGACGATCGTGTGGTTCAGCTGGACCGACATGTGTGAATGCCTCCGAAAGGCAGTCACGGCACCTCCATGCCTCACCCGGTCGGTGACCGACACGCGATGCCGTCGGGTTGATCCTAATCAGCCCGTCCCGGTGCGGTCCACCCCTTTCGCACCCGCGCGGGCGCCGCTCGGGCCCCGCCGCCGGCACACACTGTTCACGCCCCGCGGGCGGCGGGCCGGTGTGACAAACCAACCGGTATGCCTAGACTGCGACTTGGCCGACCACGCACCGGACGGACCCGGCCACGCGAGTACGGAGGAAGAACCCGCATGCGCTATCTCCCCCTGGGCACCTCAGGGCTGAAGGTCTCCGCCGTCGGCCTCGGCTGCAACAACTTCGGCGGCCGCCTCGACGCCCGGGCCACCCGCGCCGTCGTCGACGCCGCCCTCGAATCCGGGATCACCCTCCTCGACACCGCCGACATCTACGGCGGCCGGGGCGGCTCCGAGAGCCACCTCGGCCAGGCCCTCAAGGGCCGCCGCGACCAGGTGGTCCTCGCCACCAAGTTCGGCTACGACGGCGTCGACATGGGATACGGCCCCGCCGCCGGATCCCGCGGCGGCCGCGCCTACGTCCGGCGCGCCGTCGAAGAGTCCCTGCGCCGCCTGGACACCGACCACATCGACCTCTACCAGCTGCACAGCCCCGACCCCGCCACCCCCATCGCCGAAACCCTCGCAGCCCTCACCGAACTCGTCGCCGAGGGCAAGATCCGCTACATCGGGCACTCCAACCTCAGCGGCTGGCAGCTCGCCGAAGCCGCCCACGTGGCCCGCGAGACGGGTGCCGCGCCCTTCGTCTCCGCGCAGAACGAGTGGTCGCTGCTCCAGCGCTCCGCCGAGCGCGAACTGGTCCCCGCCGCCCGCCACTACGGCCTCGGCGTCCTCCCGTACTTCCCGCTGGCCAACGGCCTCCTCACCGGCAAGATCCGCCGGGGCGCCCCCGTCCCGGCCGGCTCCCGCCTCGAAGGCCGCGACACCTACCTCACCGAGGAGCGCCTCGACACCGTGGAGGCGCTGGCCGCGATCGCCGGCAAGCACGACCGCAGCGTCCTGGAGCTGGCCATCGGCTGGCTCTCCGCCCAGCCCGGCTGCTCCTCCGTCATCGCCGGCGCCACCTCGCCCGATCAGGTACGCGCCAACGCGGCCGTGGCCGGCCGCCCCCTGGAGGCGGAGCTGCTGGCCGAGATCGACGAGGTCGCGCGGGCCCACGCGTAGTCGCGCGGGCCCACGCGTAGTCGCGCGGGCCCACGCGTAGTCGCGCGGGCCCACCCGCAGCCGTACGGGCGCACGGCCGGACCCGGGGGTCCTCCCGTCAGGACGTGACGTCCTTGCGGGAGAACCCCCGGAACGCGAGCGCGAACAACACCACGGCGTACGACACCGACACCACCACGCCCTTGACCATCCCGCCCCACTCCAGCTGCGGCTGCAGGGCGTCCGCCCAGGCGAACTGCCAGTGGGCGGGCAGGAACTCGCGCCACGAGCCGAGGGCCGTCACCGCGTCGAGCACGTTCCCCACGATCGTGAGGCCCACCGCCCCGCCCACCGCGCCGAGCGGCGCGTCCGTCCGCGTCGACAGCCAGAACGCCAGCCCGGCCGTCACCAGCTGCGACACGAACACGAACGCCACGGCCAGCGCCAGCCGCGGCACGGAGTCCCCGGCGGGCAGCGCCCCGCCCGTCGGGAGCCGGAGCGGCCCCCAGCCGTACGCGGCCGTGCCCGCCGCCAGCGCCACCACCGGCAGCAGCACGATCGCCGCCAGACTGAACCCCAGCGCCACCACCAGCTTGCTCCACAGCAGCCGGGCCCTCGGCACCGGCGAGGCCAGCAGGTACCGCAGCGAGGACCAGCTCGCCTCCGAGGCCACCGTGTCCCCGCAGAACAGCGCCACCGGCACCACCAGCAGGAACCCGGCCGACACGAACAGGCAGGTCACGGCGAAGTTCGCGCCGGAGGCCGTCGCCGTGTCGATCAGGCTGACCCGGCCGTTGGCGCCGCCGCGCCCGTCGTCCGGGCCGCCGCCCACCGCGAACGCGATGATCATCACGAACGGCAGCGCGGCCAGCACCCCGCCCATCACCAGCGTCCGCCGCCTGCGCCACTGCCGCAGCGCCTCCACGCGCAGCGGCAGCGTCCGCCCCGCCCGGTAGCCGGGCGCGGTCTCACGTACCCGGGTCTCCTCCACGGCGCTCATGCCGTACCTCCGATCAGGGTGAGGAAGGCGTCCTCCAGCCGCCGGTGCGGCCCCACCGCCGCCACCGGCAGCTCCAGCCGTACGAGTTCGCCGATCAGTGCCGCGGGCGACGCGCCGTCGAGCCGGACGAGCAGCCCCTCGTCGCAGCGCACGGCGGAGGCCACCCCTTCCAGCGCGGCGACCTTCCCCACGGCGACCTCGTCCACCGGCTCCGCCAGCGTCACCAGCAGGGTGTCCCCGCCGCCGGTGATCTCGGCGACCTCGCCGGCCCGCACGAGCCGCCCGCGGTCCATGACCACCAGGTGCGTGCAGGACTGCTCCACCTCCGACAGCAGGTGGCTGGAGACGATGACGGTCCGCCCGCCGGCGGCGTAGCGGATCATCACGTCCCGCATCTCCCGGATCTGCGGCGGGTCCAGGCCGTTCGTCGGCTCGTCGAGGATCAGCAGGTCAGGCGTCCCCAGCATCGCCTGCGCGATCGCGAGCCGCTGGCGCATGCCCTGCGAGTACGTGCGCACCGCCCGGTCCAGGGCGTCGCCGAGCCCGGCGATCTCCAGGGCCTCCGCCATGTGCGCGTCCTCGGCGGGACGGCCCGTGGCCCGCCAGTACAGCTCCAGGTTGGTCCGGCCCGTCAGGTGCGGCAGGAACCCGGCCCCCTCCACGAACGCCCCGACCCTCGACAGCACCGGGGCGCCGGGCCGGATCGGGTGCCCGAACACCCGGATCTCCCCGGCGTCCGGCGCGATCAGGCCCATCAGCATCCGCAGGGTCGTGGTCTTCCCCGCGCCGTTGGGCCCGAGCAGGCCCAGCACCTGGCCCTTCTCCACCCGGAAGGACAGGTCCCGCACGGCGTAGCGGTCCTGGGCCTTCGCGTAGCGCTTCGTCAGCCCGGTGATGTCGAGTGGTACGTCGGCCAGTGCGGGTTCGGGCTGCGCTTCCCGCGCCCGCGTCCCCGCGCGGCCCCCGCCGGTCCGCCGGATCCCGAGGAGCCCCGCGGCCAGCGCCAGCGCGCCCAGCGGCAGCCCCCAGGTCCAGGCGGGCAGGCCGGCGGCGGCCGTCCGCACCCCGTCCGCGACGGGCACCCGCAGCGGGCCCTGTGCCGAGACGGTGTAGGCGGCCGGCGCGGCCGGGGAGGCGTAGCCGAGGTCGGTGGCGGCGACCACCAGCCGCAGCCGGTGCCCGGCCTGGACGGCGTGGTCGATCGCCGGGAGCCGCAGCTCCACGCTCCGGCCCTGCCCGGCGTCCTCCACCCGCACGGGCGCGACCAGCTGGGACGGCAGCACCTGCTGCCGCCCGTCCGGCCCCACGTCGTACACCTTGCCGAACAGCACGGCCGATCCGTCGGCAGCCGTCGACCTCACCCTCAGGGTGACGGTCGGCGCCCCGGTGACCCGTACCGCCTCGGTCAGCGGCTCCGACTCGAAGCGGGCGTTCTGCCCGGGGAAGTCCAGCGAGAGCCCGGTCCCGAGGGAGGCGAGCTGTCCGCCGACCCCGGGCAGCGCGGACAGCGCGGGCGGCGCCCCGCCCGCCGGGTTGGCGAAGGTCTGCTCCCGCCCCGAGAGGGCGAAGCCGCGCGGGGCGGAGGCCAGTCCGGGGTAGCGCTCCCCGCTCGCGCCGCGCAGGGTGAGCCGCCCGTCGGTGGAGTCGAACCCGCCGGAGCGCGACACCCGGAACGCCGGGCCGGTGTCCGCCGCCCCGTCGTCCTTCAGGTAGCGGTCGAACCAGGCCTCGACCCGGGCCTCGACCCGGGCAGCCTCGCGCATGCCGCCGTCGTGCCCGCCGGCCGCCCAGTCCACGGCGACCGGAGCCCCGTTCGCGGCGATGGCCTTCGCCATGGCGTCCGCCTGGTCCAGCGGGAAGAGGGAGTCCTCCTGCCCCTGCACGATCAGCGCCGGCACCCTGATCCGGTCGGCCACGGCCGAGGGGCTGCGCCGCTCCAGCAGCTCGCGCGCCTCGGCGTCGGGCTTCCCGGCCACCGCGACGCGCTCGTACATGGCGCACAGCTGCGGCTCGAACCGGCCGCAGCCGGGTGCGCCCGCCGGTCCCGGGGCACCGGCGCCGGCGGGAGGCTGCGCCTGCTGGAGGCCGCCCGCCGCGCCGGTCGTGAAGAAGATCCCGGCCCAGAGCTTCTTGAACACGCCCTGGGGGAAGAGGGAGTCGGCGAGGTTCCAGTAGGTGATCTGCGGGGCGATCGCGTCCACCCGCCGGTCGTACCCGGCGGCCAGCAGGGCCACGGCCCCGCCGTACGAGGCCCCGGCCACGCCCACGCGCGGATCGCCGTCCGCGTCGAGCCGCACCTCGGGCCGCCGGGCCAGCGCGTCGACGAGCGCGGAGACGTCCTTGACCTCGTGCTCGGGGTCGTTCAGCCCGATCTTCCCGCCGGAGCGGCCGAAGCCGCGCGCCGACCAGGTCATGACGGCGTAGCCGTCGCGGGCGAGGCCCTCGGCCTGGGCGCGGACGTCGTCCTTGCTCCCGCCGAAGCCGTGGCCGAGGAGCACGGCCGGACGCCTCACCGCGGGGTCCCCGGCCGTGAAGAAGGAGGTGTCGATCCCGGCACCGGGCGCGCCCGGACCCGGGGCGTCCAGCCCGGGCACCTGCACGAACCGGTCCTCGCGGCGCACGGCCGGCTCCTCCCCGGACGCGGCGGCCGTCCAGGAGCCGGCGCCCGCCAGGACCGTGAGGGCGGCGGCTCCGGCGAGCAGGCGGTCCCGGGGCCGTCGGGGCAGTCGTAGCTTCATACGGGCACCCTAAAGCCCGTGATCGCCTTCCCCGAGCTCCCTCAGGGGGAGCCCCGCCCCTTCTCCAGGAGTACCCGTGCGGACGGGCGTACCGCAGCCGCAGTAGACCGGGCCGACCCCGTGACTCCGGCGGTCCCGGCCTGCGCCGGTGCGCGGTCGGCGGGAGGATGGAGGGCATGCTGCTGGCCGAGGTCGCGCGAGTGTCCCGGGAGGTCGCCGGGACCTCCGCCCGGTCCCGGAAGACCGCCCTGCTGGCGGAGCTCTTCGCGGCCGCCCCCGCCGAGGAGGCCGGCCTGGTCATCGCCTACCTCTCCGGGCGGCTCCCGCAGGGCCGGCCCGGTATCGGCTGGCGCACCCTGGCCCAGGACACCGCCCCCGCGCCGCGGCCGACGCTGACCGTGACGGCCGTCGACGCCGCCGTGGGCGAGCTGGCCGCCGTGGCGGGGCCGGGGGCGCAGGCCGAGCGCCGCAGGATCGTCGCCGGCCTGCTCGGCGCCGCCACCGAGGACGAACAGCGCTTCCTGCGCAGCCTGCTGTCCGGGGAGGTGCGCCAGGGCGCGCTGGACGCCGTCGCCCTGGAGGGGGTGGCCAAGGCCGCCGGGGTGCCGGCCGCCGAGCTGCGCCGGGCCGTGATGCTGGACGGCTCGCTGCCCCGGACGGCGGCGGCCGTGCTGGCCGGGGGCGCCGCGGCGCTGCGCGGGGTGACCCTGCGCATCGGGCAGCCCGTACAGCCGATGCTGGCCGGGACCGCGCGGTCCCTGGCCGACGCCCTGGCAGCGCTCGCCCCCTGCGCGGTGGAGGAGAAGCTCGACGGGATCCGCGTGCAGGTCCACCGGGACGGGGACGAGGTACGGATCCACACCCGCTCCCTCGACGAGATCACCGGCCGGCTGCCGGAGGTGGCCGAACTGGCCCGGAGCCTGCCCGGCGAGCGGTTCGTCCTCGACGGGGAGGTCATCGGGCAGGGCCCCGACGGGCGCCCGGTGCCCTTCCAGGAGATCGCGGGCCGGGTCGGCTCCCGGGTCGACGTGGCGGCGGCGCGCGAGGCCCTCCCGGTGAGCGCGTACTTCTTCGACGTGCTGGCCCTCGGCGACGAGGTCCTGCTGGACCTGCCGGTCCGCGAGCGGTACGCGGCCCTGGCCGCCCTGGTCCCCGAATCCGCCCGGGTCCGGCGGCTGGTGGTGGAGGACGCCGGGGCGGGGGTGGCCGCGGCCGGGGAGTTCTGGGCGAAGACCCTGCGCCGGGGCCACGAGGGGGTCGTGGTCAAGGCGCTCGGCTCCCCGTACGCGGCGGGCCGGCGCGGCAAGCAGTGGCTCAAGGTGAAACCGGTCCACACCCTCGACCTGGTGGTGCTCGCCGCCGAATGGGGCCACGGCCGCCGCACCGGACTGCTGTCCAACCTGCACCTGGGCGCGCGGGCCGGGGACGGCGGCTACGCCATGCTCGGCAAGACCTTCAAAGGGCTGACGGACGAGATGCTGCGGTGGCAGACCGGGCGGCTGCGCGAGCTGGCGGTGGAGGACGACGGCTTCACCGTCCGGGTCAGGCCCGAACTGGTGGTGGAGATCGCCTACGACGGCCTCCAGCGCTCCCCGCGCTACCCGGCCGGGGTCGCCCTGCGGTTCGCCCGGGTCCTGCGGCACCGGCCGGACAAGGCGGCGGGGGAGGCCGACACGGTGGAGACCGTGCTGGAACAAGGCCGCCGGGACGGCTGAGGGAGGTCCCGGAGAGGGGCTTTTGCCTCAGAGGCAAGAGAGATTGCCAGGAAGGCAAGGCTCTGGCTCAATCGGGGTATGACGCCCCGTTCCGAGGAACCAGACGGCACCGGCAGCGCAGGCCCCGGGGAGGCCCTCGCCGACGAGCTGCCCGCCGTCGCCCCGCAGCTGCGCGAACTGCGCCGGCGCGCCGGGCTCACGCTGGAGGCCGCCGCCGCGCGGGCCAGGCTCTCGCCCGCGCACCTGTCCCGGCTGGAGACCGGCCGGCGCCAGCCCTCGCTGCCGCTGCTGCTCGGGCTCGCCCGCACCTACGGTACGACCGTCTCCGAGCTGCTCGGCGAGACCCCCGCCGTCGCCGATCCCATCGTACGGGCCGGGGGTCCCGGGGCCCGCGAGGCCGACGGGTGGACGTACTGGCAGGCCGGCGGCTCCGGGCGGGGGATGCAGGCGCTGCGCGTGCACGTCCCGCACGGGCGCAGCCAGGGGGAGCTGGTCCGCGTACACCCCGGGGAGGAGTGGCTGTACGTGCTCAGCGGGCGGCTGCGGCTGCACCTGGGGGAGGCCGGGCACCTGCTGGAGCCGGGGGACAGCGCGCACTTCGACTCGCTGACCCCGCACCGGATCGGCGCCGCCGGGCCGGGCGGGTGCGAGCTGCTGTTCGTCCACACCCTGCTGCAGAGCAGCCTCGCCGGGCTGTGCCTCGGCGCCACGACCACGCACCAGCACTAGGGGGAGCCGCCACCGTGCCCGAATCCGTGTCCAGGGCCGAATCCGTGCCCGAATCCGTGCCCGCATCCGTGTCCGTGTCCGAGTCCCGAGGAGACCAGATGTCCACCACCGCAGAGCAGACCGCTTCCGGGCAGGCCGCCGAGCCGCAGGCGGACGCATCGCTGACCATCCGCCAGCGGTTCGAGTCCAAGTTCCCGCGCGGTCTGATCATCAGGCTGATCGCGTACCTGTTCGTCGGCCACCTCTTCGCCTTCTTCGTCTACCTGCTCTTCGTCCTGGGCGGCCAGAACCAGTAGTCGCCGGGCGCGGCCCCGCCGCCGTCCGGGCGCCGCACCCAGCCCAGCACCAGCACCGAGGCCGCCGCCGCGAAGGCGCACCAGGTGGAGGCGAACTCCAGCCGCCACAGGGCCGCGCAGACCACCGCCCCGGCGGCAAGCACCGCCCCCAGCAGCCGCAGCGTCCGGTCCCCGGCGAGCAGCAGGGCGCCCACGGTGGCGTACAGGTAGCCCCCCAGGACCAGCGGGGCCCAGGGGACGTCGACCCCGTAGCCGATCACCCGGCCCCGGACCGCGGCGCTCACCGGCCGCGCGGCCAGGCAGTACGCGAGCACCGCGCCCGTGCCGAGTCCCGCGGCCGCCGGCCACCACAGCCGGCGCCGGGCCCCGGGCGCGGCGGCGAGCAGTACCCCGAGCGGCACCCACAGCGCCGGCCTGGGCAGTGCGATCACCGCCCAGGCCGTGGTGGCCGGGCCGCAGCCGCCGCCCGCGCGCCAGACGGCGGCCTCGACCAGCTGGTGCGCGCCGAGCAGCAGCGGGAGCGCGGCGACGGGCAGGTCGCGGGCCCGCCGGGCGCGGGCCAGGCACACCACCCCGACGGCGGCCACGGCCGTGCCCGCCGTCAGGTCCGCCGTCGCGCTCCAGCACACCCGGGTCCTCCCGTCGTCAGTGCGGGCCGCCCGGCGGATCCGGCGCCGGGGGGTGTTCCAGCGGCGGGGCGCCGATCGCGCAGTGCGTACGGCACTCCGGGTGGCAGACCCCGGGCGCGGGGGAGCGCACGGTCGCCCACGCCGTGGCGGCGCCCGCCACCAGGGCCCCCGCGCACCAGAGCACGGCCCGCCCGAAGGCCGAGTCGAAGGCCCCGGCCGACAGGTACGCGTCCGGGCCCATCCCGGCCAGCAGCGGCAGCGCGGCCACCGCGAGCAGCCCGGCGGCCCGCGCGGCGGCGTTGTTGATCCCGCTGGCCAGGCCCGCCCGGCCGGCCGGCACCGAGGCCAGGACGGTCGCGGTCAGCGGGGCCACCAGCACGGTCATGCCCGCGCCCATCACCACCATGGCCGGCAGCACGTCCCGTACGTACGAGGCGTCCGGGCCCACGCGCAGCATGAGCAGCGTCCCCGCCGCGCACAGCAGCGGCCCGACGGTGAGCGGGAGGCGGGGCCCGATCCGCTCCCCGAGCGCCCCCGCCCGCGCGGACAGCAGCAGCATCAGGACGGTGGTGGGCAGCAGTGCGGCCCCGGCGCCGAGGGCGGAGTACCCGGACACCACCTGGAGCTGGAGCACGACGAGGAAGAAGAAGCCGCCGAAGGCCGCGTAGACGAACAGGGTGACGAGGTTGACGGCGGTGAACTGCCGGGAGGCGAACATGTCCGGCGGCACCATCGGATCCGGCCGGTGCCGCTCGACGTACACGAACGAGGCCGCCAGGACCACCCCGCCCACGGCCGCGCCGATGACCGGCGCCGCCGCGGACCGGGCCTCGATCAGCGCGTACGTCAGCAGGCCCAGAGAGGCCGCGCCGAGCACCGCGCCGAGCACGTCGAACCGCCCGCTCGCGCGCGGGTCCCGTGATTCCGGTACGTGCTTCAGCGCCACCGGCACGCACAGCGCGGCCACCGGCACGTTCAGCAGGAACACCCACCGCCAGCCCGGCCCGTCCACCAGCCAGCCGCCGAGGAAGGGCCCCACGGCCGCGCCGACGCCGCCGAACCCCGACCACAGGCCCACCGCGCGGGCCCGGTCGCCCGCCCGGATCGAGCCCTGGATCAGCGCGAGCGAACCGGGTGTCAGCAGCGCGCCGCCGATGCCCTGGAGGGCGCGGGCGGCGATCAGGACCCCGGCGTTCGGCGCGAGCCCGCACAGCAGGGAGCCCACCGCGAACCACACCACGCCGAGTACGAAGATCCGGCGCCGGCCGAACCGGTCGCCGAGCGCCCCGCCCACCAGGATCAGCCCGGCCAGGGTCAGCAGGTACGCGTTCACCGTCCACTGGAGGACGGCCAGGTCCGCGCCGAGGTCCCGCCCGATGCGGGGCAGGGCCACGTTGACCACGGTCGAGTCCAGCAGGGCCATCGCCGACCCGAGCACGGTGGCGGCCACGATCCACCGCCCCCGCGCGGAGCCGAGCGCGACCGCCGGTTCCGGCGCGGGCGCGGGGCGGGGCCCGGACGCCGGTGAGAGGCCGGGCTCGGGCACTGGTTCGCCGGGCAGCGCGCTCATCCCCCCAGGCTGACGCGCCCGCGCCCGAAAGGCCACCGGGCGCGGCCCCCGGGCGCGCTGAGGCCCGTCCGGACCCGTCCGTTCCGTGGCTCACGAGGCCCTCTTGTAATGCACATGGCATCTCCCAGAACATGACCCGCGCACGTCACGCACGACCTTCCCGCACGATCCGCACGATCTGCACGCGCCGTACACGGCGCAAGAGGAGACGACACGTGCCACAACGCAACCGACGACGTTCCTTACGCGCGGCGCTCGCCGCTCTGAGCGCCGCCCTGCTCCTCCCGGTCGGCGCGGGCGTCGCCGCCGCCGCCCCCGAGCCCGGCCCCGCGCCCACCGCGGCCGAGCGCAAGCTCGAACCCGCCCTCCGCGCCCAGTTCGACGACTCCGGGAAGGCCGTCTTCTGGGTCTACCTCGACAGCGCCGCCGACCTGACCGCCGCGGGGAGGCAGCAGACCCGCGCCGCCAAGGCCGAAACGGTTCTGCGCACCAAGCGG
The DNA here is from genome assembly GCF_055602105.1 of Streptomyces sp. NPDC037421. Taxonomy (NCBI): domain Bacteria; kingdom Bacillati; phylum Actinomycetota; class Actinomycetes; order Kitasatosporales; family Streptomycetaceae; genus Streptomyces; species Streptomyces sp. NPDC037421. The sequence goes on along the minus strand of NZ_JBVJWV010000001.1, from coordinate 328,291 downwards.
GAGCACGCCGCGCGCACCCAGGCCGAGGTGCGCAAGGCCCTGGACGGAGCCGGGGCGGAGTACACCTCGTACTGGATCGTCAACGCCGTCCGCGTCGTCGGCAGCCGCAAACTCGCCGGGACCCTCGCCGAGCGCCCCGAGGTCGCCCGCATCGACGCCGACGACAAGGTCAGCCTCCCCAAGCCCGCCGGGGGCACCCGGGAGAAGAGCGCCGCCGACGCCGTCGAATGGAACATCGACCGGATCAACGCACCCCAGGTCTGGGACCGGCTCGGCGTACGCGGCGAGGGCATCGTCGTCGCCAACATCGACAGCGGCGTCGACTACACCCACCCCGCCGTCAACAACCAGTACCGAGGCAAGAACGCGGACGGCACCTACGACCACGACCACAACTGGTTCGACCCGGCGGGCGTCTGCGCCGGCGCCGCGCCCTGCGACAACAACGACCACGGCACCCACACCATGGGCACCATGGTCGGAGACGACGGCGGGGCCAACAAGATCGGCGTCGCCCCCGGCGCCAAGTGGATCGCCGCGAAGGGCTGCGAGTCCAACTCCTGCTCCGAGGCCTCCCTGCTCGCCTCCGGACAGTGGATCGTCGCCCCCACCGACCTGCACGGCCAGAACCCGCGCCCCGACCTCGCCCCGCACGTCGTCAACAACTCCTGGGGCAGCGCCGCGCACGACGACTGGTACCAGCAGGTCGTGGACACCTGGCGCGCCGCCGGCATCTTCCCCGCCTTCTCCAACGGGAACTCCGGCCCCGGCTGCGGCACCAGCGGCTCGCCCGGCGACTACGCGCGCTCCTACAGCTCCGGCGCCTTCGGCAGCGACGGCGCCATCGCCTCCTTCTCCTCGCGCGGCGCCGGCCCCGGCGGCATCGTCAAGCCGAACATCTCCGCCCCCGGAGTGAACGTCCGCTCCTCCGTCCCCGGCGGCGAGTACTCCTCCTTCTCCGGCACCTCCATGGCCTCACCGCACACCGCCGCCACCGTGGCCCTGCTGTGGTCGGCCGCGCCCTCCCTCGCCGGTGACGTGGCCCAGACGGAAGCCCTCCTGGACGGCACCGCCCAGGACACGGACAACGGCCAGTGCGGCGGCACCGCCGCCGACAACAACGTCTTCGGCGAGGGCCGGCTCGACGCCCTGGCCGCGGTGAACTCCGCCCCGCGCGGCGCGGTCGGCGCGCTCGCCGGCACCGTCCGCGACGACGCCGGCGCCCCCGTCGCGGGCGCCAAGGTCACCGCGCACGGCCCGATCGACCGGACCGCCACCACCGCCGCCGACGGCACCTACCGCTTCGGCGTCCTGTCCACCGGCGCGTACGAGCTCACCGCGTCGAAGTTCGGCTACGGACAGCGCGGCACGACGGCGACCGTCACCGAGCAGGCCACCGCCACCGCCGACCTCACCCTGACCCGGGCGGCCAGTGCCAGGCTCACCGGCACCGTCACCTCGCCCGCCGGGCCCGCCGCCGGAGCGGCGGTCACCGTCGCGGACACCCCCGTGACCGCCACCACCGACGCCCAGGGCCGCTTCGAGGTCACCCTGCCGCACGGCACGTACGACGTGAACGCCGCCCACCCCGCCCGCTGCCTCACCACCGGCACGGCCAAGGCCGCCGTCACGGGCGACACGACCGTCACCGTCGCCCTCCCCGAGCGCACCGACGGCTACGGCTACGCCTGCGCCGCCGGCGGCGGCCGCCCGTACTCCGCGGGCGACCGGCGGCTCGCCCTGACCGGCGACAACACCACCGAGCGCGTCGACCTGCCCTTCCCGCTGCCGCTGTACGGGAAGACGTACGCACAGGCCTGGATCGGCACCAACGGCACGGTCAGCCTCGGCGGCAACCACACCGGCGACGTCAACGGCGACATCCCGAGCGCCGCCACCCCCAACGCGGCCCTCTACCCGTTCTGGGACGACCTCGTCGTCGGCGCCGCCGACAGCGGATCGGGCGTCTTCACCGCCGTCACCGGCACCGCCCCGCACCGCAGTTACGTGATCGAGTGGCGCCAGGTCGCCCACTGGTCGGCGCGGGCCGACACCTTCTCCTTCTCGGCGGCCATCGGCGAGGACGGCAACATCACCTACTCCTACAAGGGAACGGGCGGCACCGGCCTCAAGGGCGGCTCCTCCGCCACCGTCGGCGTGGAGAACGCGGCGGGCACCGACGCCTTCAAGTACTCCTTCAACACCCCCGCCGTCACCGACGGCCTCTCCATCGGCTTCCGCACCACCCGCAGCGGTGTCGTCACCGGCCGGGTGCTCGACGCCAACGACGGCAACGGCGTGCCCGGTGCCACGGTGACCGTCGGCAGCGGCGACTCGTCGGTCTCCGCCACCACCGCCGCCGACGGCGGCTACGTGGTCCAGAGCCCCTCGGGCGCCCGCACGGTCACCCTGGCCGCGCCCTCCTACGAGACCGCCACCACCGACGCCGACGTCAAGCCGGCCGACGTCACCGCGGTCAGCCGGTCGCTGCGCACCGGCCGGGTCACCGCCGCCGCGCCGGCCGTGGAGCTGGTCCTGCCCGCCGACCAGCGCCGCACCCGCACCCTGGAGCTCACCAACCCCGGCCTCACCACCGCCTACACGGTCGCCGAGGACGCGCCCTGGCTGACGGTGACCCCGGCGGAGGGGAACCTCCCGACCGGCGGCAAGGCCCCGCTCGCCCTCGCGGTGGACACCGCCGGGCTGGCCCCGGGCGCGGTGCTGAGCACCGGGCTGCGGATCACCTCGGCCAGCGGCCGCGCACCCGTGCTCACCGTCCCCCTCAAGATCGTCGTACCGCGCTACCAGACCGCCGTGGACGCCGGCTCCGACCGCGCCGGCACGGACGCGGCGGGCGACTCCTGGTCCCCGGACCGCAAGTACACCACCGGCTCGTACGGCTACCAGGGCAACTCCTCCGTCCACTCCACCGGCCGCACCATCGCGGGCACCGATGAGCAGCGGCTCTTCCGCAACGCCCGCGAGGGCATGTACGAGTACCGCTTCGACAACGTCCCGAACGGCACCTACACCGTGGAGCTGGGCTTCGCCGAGCTCTCCGCCACCCGTCCCGACAAGCGCGTCTTCGACGTCCTCGCCGAAGGGGACCAGATCCTGCCCTCCCTGGACATCTCCCTGGAGGCGGGCACCTACACCGCCCTGACCAGGACCTACACGGTCAAGGTCACGGACGGGGTGCTCAACCTCCGCTTCGTCACGCACAACGGCTTCGGCAAGCCCCTGGTCAACACCCTCCGGGTGACCGACCGCCCCGACAAGTAGGGGGGCGCCCGTCCGCCGCCCGCCGCCCGGCATTCGGGTGGCGGGCGGCGGCTCCACCGGGACATCCCGGCCGGCGTGCCCGGCCCGTCCGGCGGGGCGACGTAGCGTGGCGGACCATGACGCCGCAGACCGAGGCACTCGTGCGCGCCGCCGGCCCCGCCGCGCTCTGGGCGGTGGGATCGGCGGACGCCGTCCACGCCGCACACCCCGGCACCCCCGACGACGACTGGGACGCCCCCCTCGACGCCGGGGCCCTGACCCCGCTGCTCGCGCTCTGGCCCGTCATCGGCGGCCTCGTCGCCCAGGGCGAGCTGACCCTGCACACCCCCCTCACCGCCTACGGGGCCACCGCCCCGGCGGGGCTGCCCGGCGGCACCACCGCCCACCACCTGCTCACCCGGGGCGACGGCCCGGCCCCCCTCGACGCCCTCACCCGCCTCGCCGAACACCTCGCCGGCACCCCGCTGGCCGACTGCGCCCGCACCCGTGTCTGGCAGCCCCTCGGCATGGCCCGCACCCGCTTCGCCGGCACCACCCTGCGCACCTGCCCGGCCGACCTCGCCCGGTTCCTGCGCCACCTGCTCTCCGCCTCCGACACCCCCGACCAGCCCATCACCCGCTCCTGGACCGCCGAGTCCCTGCGCATCCGCACCGGCGAACTCACCCCCTCGCGCGGCCTGCTCTGGCACCCCGCACCCGCCGGGGTGTGGACCCACCACCCCCCGTCCGGCTCCGGCCCGGCCGTGTGGATCTCCCCCCGCCAGAGCCGCTGGGCACTGCTCGTCCCCGGCCCCGCCGGCGGCGGCGCCGGCCCGCCGCGCGCGGCGTTCCGCGAGGCCGCGTTCGGGCCCGCTCCCGCGCGCGCCGCCCGCGGGGCGGACGTACGGTGATCCCGAAGTCACCGTACGCAGCCCCCGCGAGGAACCCATGCCCGACGCCGCGACCGCCCAGGCAACCGACCCGGACGCCGGCACGCTCGACGCCCTGTGCCGGGACCTGGCCGAGGCCGCCGACGCCGTGGGCGAGGCCGCACGGTACGCCTCCGGACTCGCACTCGGGCCCCGCCTGACGGCAGGGGCGCTCGTGGGGCGCGGCGGGAGCCGGCGCCGGGCCTGGCGGACGCTGCTGCGCACCCTCACCGACCCGGCCGGGCTCGGCTGGGCCCCGCGCGGACGGGGGCTGGCCCGGGCCGGCTGGCTCGCCGGGATCCTGGGCGGCCGCGAGAGCCTCGCCGTCAGCACCGCCGTCTGCGGGCTCAAGGGGCGGATCCGCGCCGCGGGCGTGGGCCGGCCCGACCTGCTGGCCGACCCGGACTGCGCCGCCGTGCTGCGGGCGGTCGCCGAGGACCGGCAGGCCGACGCGGCCCGCGCCTTCCGTACCCTGCTGCGCGAACGCGGCGCCGCACGGGCCTTCGCCCTGCTGGCCCCGGCGTTCGCGGACATCCTGGCCTGGCACGCCCTGACCGACGAGAACCCCTTCAACGACCACGCGGGCTGGCAGGTGGCCACCGGCCGGGCAGTCACCGCCGAACCCCTGCTGGGCCTCGGCGCCGCCCTGCGGGCCTTCTGCGCCCGGAGCCCCGGCCCGTCGGCGCCCGCGGCCGCGAACCCCTGGAGGAGCCCGTGAGCGACTGCCCCCTGCCGAGCCGCGCCGCCCCGGCGGACGGCCTGCGCACCCACTCCGCCGCCCTGCGCTCCCACGCCCGTCGGCTGCGGGCGGGGGCGGCCGCCCTGGAGTGGCGCGGCCAGGAGGCCGACGCGTACCGCGCCGAGGTCGCCGCCCTCGCCGACCGCTGCGCCCGCGCCGCCGCCGGTCTCGCCCTCGCGGCGGCGCAGCTGGAGGGCCCGTACCCGCGGCGCCGGTGAACCCCGCGGCGACGGCCGGCCGCGGGTCACAGAACGAGCGACAGCAGCAGGACGAAGCCCAGCCCCGTGACCGAGATGACGGTCTCCATCACCGACCAGGTCTTGAGGGTCTGTCCGACGCTCATCCCGAAGTACTCCTTGACCAGCCAGAATCCGGCGTCGTTGACATGGCTGAAGAAGAGCGAGCCCGCCCCGATCGCCAGGACCAGCAGCGCTGTCCCAGTGGTGGACATGCCGGCCGCCAGCGGTGCCACCAGGCCGGCCGCCGAGATGGTGGCGACCGTCGCCGAGCCCGTCGCCAGCCGGATGGCGACCGCGATCAGCCAGGCCAGCAGCAGGGCCGGAACGGCCCAGTCCTTGGAGACGTCCAGGATCATCCGGCCCACCCCCGCGTCGATCAGCGTCTGCTTGAAGCCGCCGCCCGCGCCCACGATCAGCAGGATCCCGGCGATCGGTGCGAGGGACTTCTCCACCGTGGACGACAGGCGCGCCCGGGTGAACCCGGCGGCCCGGCCGAGGGTGAACATCCCGGTCAGGACGGCGGCGAGGAGGGCGATCAGCGGGGAGCCGACGACGTCCGCGACCTTCTGCACGGTGGCGGCCGGATCGTCGACAACGATGTCGACCAGCGCCTTGACCAGCATCAGCGCCACCGGCAGCAGCACCGTGAAGACCGTCGCCCCGAACCGGGGGCGGTGTGCGGGATCCGCCTGCGGGCGCTCGGGCACCATGTGCTCCGGCGCGGGGATGTCCACCCAGCGCGCCGCGTACCGGGAGAACAGCGGGCCGGCGATGACCACCGTCGGGATCGCGACGAGCACCCCGAGGGCGAGGGTGACGCCCAGGTTCGCGTGCAGCGCGTCGATGGCGACCAGCGGGCCGGGGTGCGGCGGGACCAGCCCGTGCATCACCGACAGGCCGGCCAGCGCGGGCACGCCGATCCGCATCAGGGAGTAGCCGCCGCGCCGGGCGACCAGCAGCACCACCGGGATCAGCAGCACGATGCCGACCTCGAAGAAGAGCGGCAGCCCGATCACCGAGGCGATCAGCACCATCGCCCACGGCATCGCCCGGCCCCGCGCGCGGGCCAGGATCGTGTCCACGATCTCGTCCGCCCCGCCCGAGTCCGCCAGGAGCCTGCCGAGGACCGCGCCGAGCGCGATGAGCACGCCCACCCCCGCGACCGTGGCGCCGAGGCCCGCGGTGAAGCTGGCGACCGTCTTGTTCAGCGGGGCGCCCGCGAAGGATCCGAGGGCGAGCGAACCGACCGTTAGGGCCAGGAAGGCGTGCATCTTGAGGCGGGTGATGAGCAGGACGATGACGGCGATGCCCGCGAGGACGGCGACACCCAGCTGGGCGTCGCCGGCCGAGGTGATGGGGCCGGGTGCGGCCGCCGCCAGAGTCTCGACGCTGAGACCGGTCACGGTGGGTTCCTTAACTGTCGAACGTTCGGAGGGCGGCCAGCGCCCGTGCGGTGATCTCCTCGGGCGTGCCCGCGACATCGACGGCGATCCCGCGTTCGTCCGCCCCGAGCGGTTCGAGCACGGCGAACTGGGAGTCCAGCAGGGAGGTGGGCATGAAGTGCCCCTTGCGGGCCGTCATGCGCCGCTCGATGAGCGGCCGGTCCCCGGTGAGGTGGACGAACACGGCGTCCGGAGCGGCCGCGCGCAGCCGGTCGCGGTAGGAGCGCTTGAGGCAGGAGGCGGCCACCACGCCGCCGCGCGGCCGGGCCCGGTTGCGGATCCACTCGCCGATGGCGTCCAGCCAGGGCAGGCGGTCGGCGTCGTCCAGCGGGGTGCCGGCCGACATCTTGGCCACGTTGGCCGCCGGATGGAAGGCGTCGCCCTCCGCGTACGGGAGGCCGAGCGCCTCCGCGAGCAGCCGGCCCACGGTCGTCTTGCCGGTGCCGGCGACGCCCATCACCACAATGACGCGCTGGGAGCTCACGTCGTACCTCGCTGTCCTCGTTGCTGGGAGCACCACTGAAGCCTATTAAGTAGTACTTATTCAAGGGTCGACCGGGAAACCGTCATATCTTTTGCCGCTCCGGGCGTCACCGTACGCTTACGCCATGACCACCGAAGGCAGTCCGGGCCAAGGACTCCACTCCCAGGTGCTGGACACCCTCGGCCTCGCGATCACGGCGGGGGAGTACCCGCCCGGCAGCGTCCTGCGCACGGACGGGATCGCCGGGCGCTTCGACGCCTCCCGCACCGTCGTCCGGGAGGTGGTCCGGGTCCTGGAGTCGATGCAGCTCGTCGAGTCCCGCCGCCGGGTCGGGGTCACCGTCCGCCCCGCCGAGGAGTGGAACGTCTACGACCCGCGCGTCATCCGCTGGCGCCTCGCCGGCACCGACCGCCCCCGCCAGCTGCGCTCCCTGACCGTGCTGCGCTCGGCCGTCGAACCCGTCGCCGCCGGACTCGCGGCCTCCCGCGCCACCCCCGAGCAGTGCGCGCGGCTCACCGAGGCGGCCCTCGGCATGGTCCGCACCTCCCGCGGCCACCAGTTGGAGGGCTACCTCCACCACGACGTCGCCTTCCACCGGACCGTCCTCGACGCCTCCGGCAACGAGATGTTCGCCCGGCTCGGCGACGTCGTCGCCGAGGTCCTCACCGGCCGCACCCAGCACGCCGTGATGTTCCACGACCCCGACCCGGCCGCCGTCACCCTGCACGTACGGGTCGCCGAAGCGGTACGCGAGGGCGACGCGGCCGCCGCCGAGGCCCTGACCCGGCAGATCGCCCTCGGCGCCCTGGAGGAACTCGACGTGCTCGCCCCCTGAAGCGGGGCCCGCCCCGGATCCGCCCCGGATCCGACCCGCCGCGCCCCGCGGACGCCCCGGCCGCGACCGGCCCGCTCCCGCACCATGGAGAAGAGGGCCGGTTCCGGCTTGTCCGTGGCGCGCGGGCGGTGCGATCCTTCCGCCATGTCGCCCACACAACTGCCGGACTACGGGGAGGTCCTCGCGGAGGTGAGGGAAGTGCGGCGGGCCGGGATCGTCCGACTGCGTGAGCTCAGGCTCCCGTTGCTCACCGGCATGTCGGCCGGTCCGGGGGCGGGGGGCCCCGGAGAGCCGCACTTCCCCGCCGTCGAGCGGCTGTTGCGCAGCGCCGTCGCCGCCATGGGCGGGGGCACCCTCCAGGAGGCCGCCGAGTACAGCCTCGGCCTCGCGCGCGGCACCCGGGACTGGCCCCCCGCCGACCGCCGCAGACGCGCCGCCCAGGTGTACGGGGTCAGCGTGGAGCGCTTCCGCAAGCACCAGGAGCTGATGGTGCTCGGACAGGTGGCCGAGCAGCTCGTCCGCCGCGCCGCCGCCGGCCCCTTACCCCCGGACGGCGCCGCCGACCCGCCGCCGCCCCCGAACCCGGCCCGCCGACTGGCCCCCAGCCACCGCCGGATCACCGTCCGGGCCGGCGGCCGCGAGCACGCGCTGACCCTGCACGTGCACCCCGTCGACCTGCTGCGCGACATCGACGCGGTGGTCTCCCCGTCGAACACCCACTTCGCCCTCCCCGAGCCGTACAAGTCCTCCGTCGCGGCCTCCCTGCGCCGCGCGGGCGCCGTACGGGACCCGGCCGGCCACGTCGTCGAGGACCGGATCCGGGACGAACTGCGCGCCTGGACCGACCGGTACGCCCCGTACGGCCTCCCGGTGGCACCCGGTACGGTCGCCGTCACCGGCGCCGGAGCCCTCGAAGCGCAGGGCATCCGCCACATCCACCACGCGGCGGTGGCCGTACCCCGGCCCGGCACCAACGACTACGACGTCCTGCCGGCCGACGTCACCCGTGCCGTCACCCGCGTCTTCGCCCTGCTGGCCGTCGGCCCCGCCCGGACCTCCGTCTGCCTGCCCCTGCTGGGCGCCGGCCGCGGCGGGCTGTCCCCCGCGGACAGCCTCGCCGCCGTCTGGGCCGCCGTCGAGGCCGAACTCGCCCGGGGCGGCGACCGGGACGTCCACCTCCTGGTACGCCGCCCCGAACGCGCCGACCTGATCGAGGAGTTGCTCACCCAACCGGACGGGCACCCCTCATGACCGACCCCTACGCCCGGCTGGCCGCCGCGGCCGCCGACTGGGACGAACTGCGCTCCCGCCTGGACCCCGCCTCCCTGCGGCGACTCGCGCTCCTGCTCACCGCGTTGCGCACGGCGCCCGGCGAAGGCGCCCGGCGCGCCGCGCTGCTCGCCGCCCGGCTGCTGGGGGAGCGGCTGCCCGACCGGTTCCCCGGCGAGAGCCGGCTCACCGCCGCCCCCGAGGCGCCCGCCGCCGGCCACCTCGGCTACACCGCCGACGACCTGGCCGTCCTCGTGCTCGACGGGCACCGCATGGTCGGACCGGTCCTCGGCGAGGTCCGCGACCGCCTCCTCGCCGCCCCCGCCCTCGGCGACGCCGAAGTCCTGGAACGCGGCCCCGACCCCTACGCCCCGGCCCTGATCCGGCTGCGCGCGCCCGGCGGCCTGATCCGGCTGCCCGCCTTCCAGTTCACCCCCGACGGCCGCGTCCGCCAGACCGTCGCCGAGGTCAACCCGCTGCTGGGCGCGGACGACGACCCCTGGGCCGCCGCCGACTGGTGGCTCTCCCCGAACGCCTGGCTCGGCCCGGCACCCGTCACCCTGCTCGACACCCCCGACGAGCGACGGCTCGTCGCCGCCGCCGCGTTCCTCGCCGAAGGGGAGTAGCCCGTGCCCAACTACCGGCCGCCCGCCGAGCCGGCCGGCACCCCCGCCAAGGTGACCCTCGCCGCCGGCACCCCGCTCTACCGGGTGCACTCGGCCCGCCGCCCCGGCGACGCCTTCAACCCCGTCCCCGCCCACTGCCTCTACGGGGGCGGCCGGTTCGACTCCACCTCCTGCGACCGGTACGGCTACCTGTACGCCGGACTCACCCCGCAGGCCGCCGTCAGCGAGAGCGTCCTGCACTCGCTGCCCTTCGACCCCTCGGGTGCGGCCCGGCTGGTACCCCGGGTGGCCGTCACCGGCCGCCGGCTGTCGGCGCTGCGCCTGACGGAGTCCCTCGACGTGGTCGCGCTGGTCACCGGGCAGGACCTGGCCGCCGTCCACCAGGACGGCTGGCTGGTCCAGGCCGAGGCCCGCGACTACCCGTACACCCGCGACTGGGCGCACTGGATACGCCGCCACACCGGCCCGTGGGCGCGGGGGTTCCTGTGGTCCTCCAAACGGGAGCCGGGCGAGCGGGCCCTCGTCCTGTTCGCCGACCGCTGCCCGCCCGGCGTGCTCGCCCCCACCGGCGAGGACCCCGTGGACTTCGCCACCGAGCCGGGCCGCCGCTGGCTCGACCAGGTCCTGCTGCCCTATCACGCCCGCCTCGCGCCCTGAGCCCCCGGAGGCCCCCGTGCACACCGCCGAGCTGAGAACCGCCCGCGACGAGGCCATGGCAGCACTCACCACCGTCCCGGCGGGCAGCGCCGAGGCCCGCGAACTGTGCGGGCGGGCCGGCGAGCTGAGCTACCGGCTGTACGAGGAGCAGGCCGACCCCGAGGACCTCGACCTCGCCGCCGAGGCCTTCGCCCACGCCTTCCGCTCCCCGGCCGAAGGCCCCTCCTGGCCGGTGCGGCGGATCATGTACGGGCACCTCCTCGCCCTGCGGTACGACGAGCGGCCCGGCCCCGAACCGGCGGCCGAGATCCGCGCCCTGCTGACGCGGGGCCTGGCCGAACTCCCCGACGCGGAGCAGGCGTCACCGCGAGCCGTGCACGCCCGGTGGCTCCTCGCCTACATCACCAAGCGCCTGATCACGGACGGCGCCGACGACCCCGGCCTCCTCGAAGAGGCCCTGCGCCTGGGCCGGGAAGCCCTCGACGACACCGACGGGGACGACGCCGACCTCCTGGAGGCCCTCGGCTACCTCTGGCAGCACCACGGCCTGCGCACCGGCGACACCGCCTCCTACACCCGCTCCGCCGAGTACTACGGCCAGGCACTGGCAGTCGGCGGCCCGGACCGCGACCTGCCCCTGGTACGCCAGTCGCGTGGTCTGTCGCTCATCCTCCGGGGCTACAACGCCACCGACCGGGCCGCCCTCGAAGAGGGCCGGGACGAAACCCTGCGCGCCCTGGCCGACGCGGGGGAACGCCCCGACTGGGAGCCGCCCGCCCGGCTGCGGCTCGCCTTCGCCCGCGCGGTCATCGGCGGCATGTGGTCCGAGGAGGGGGAGACCGACAGGGCCGAGCAGGAACTGGCCGGGCTGCTCGTCACCGGCGCCGACATGGACGAGCTCCCCTGGTTCTATCTCGACTTCCTCGGCCGCTTCCTGTTCTCCCGGGCCCAGCCGCGCCTCGACGCACCGGCGATCGACCGGGCCGTCGGCCTGCTCACCCGGGCCGTGGACCGGTGGCGGCCGACCGACGGGGACCTCGCAAAAGCCGCGCTGGCCCTCGTGTACGCCCAGCAGCTGCGTTACGAGATGGACCAGGACCCGGAGCGGCTGAGGGTCATCGAGCGGGTCGGCCGCATGGCACTGAAGGGGGACGGCCCGGCCGCCGACGTACGCGACGTGCTCCTCATGCTGGTTTCCGAGGCACAGCACCTGCTCGGGGCCGACCATCCGCAGACCGTTCCGATCGACGAGGTCGTGCGCGTGTACGAGACGTTCCGGGAACGCATGGGCAACGGCGACCTGTCCCCGGACTTCAGCTTCGACACGGTCTTCAACGCAGAGGACTCGCCGACCCGGGCCGCCTGGGAACGCCGGACGGCCCAGCTGTTCGACAGCTGGCGGTCGGCGGAGCCGGGCCTCGGCCGCGCCGAGCGGGCCGCCCACTTCCTGGCGTCACTGCCCCTGATGGACCCGGACGGCGACCGGCTGGGCCCCGAGCGCGAGGCGGAACTGACCGGAGCCGTCCTCGCGCACGCCGACGAGGACCCCGAGTGGCGCGGTCACGGCCTGGCGGTCCTCGGCAACTTCCGCCTTGCCCAGGGCGTGGCGGGGATGGACGCGGACCGGCTCGCCGAGGCGGTGGAGCACTTCGCGGGTGCCGTCGCGGCCGGCAACGACAGCCCTTGGGTGGCCTACGGCTCCACCATCGCCTCGGGGATGATCGCGCAGCTGCGCGGGGTCACCAGGGGCTCCGCGGTCGAAGGGGCCGACTGGGAGCGGATGTGCCGCGCTCTCGGAGCGTCCCCGAAGCTGGACCTGGTGCTGCGCGTCCAGCAGGCGGTGCCCCGGGCGCTGCTCGCCGTCAAGCGGGGCGACCTGCCCGAAGCCGACCGCCAAGTGGCCGAGGCCGCCCGCGCCCTGGCGGAGTGGGACCTCGCGGACCCCTCCTGGATCGAGGGCTTCGGCCTGCTGGAATCGGCCCGGATGGCACGGGAGAACCTCGCCGGACGCCTCGGAGCGCCCCCGACTCCACCGCCCGCGGCACGGCCCACCGTCCGGGAACTGCGCCGCCGGGCGGCCCGGCTGCCCCGCCTGCACCGCGCCAACGTGATCGGCAGCATCGCCCTCGCATGGAGGGCCGACGCCCTGCGCGCGTACGACCTGCCCCGCCTCCGGGAGACCCTCGCCCTGAGCGAGGAGGCGATGGGCCTCGCCGAGCCGGGCGGGGAGACCTGGATCCGCCTCACCTCGGACGTCGGTGCCCTGTACTGCACCCTGGTGATGGCGGACGAGGACCCGCGCTCCCCGCAGCGCGCCCGGGACCTGGAGCGGGCCATCGCCCTCCTCGAAGGTGCCGTGGACGCCATGGGCGGACCCGAGCACCGGCTGTGGGCGCTCACCGCCAACCCCCTCGGCCGCGCCTACCGCGTCCGCGGCAGCATCGCCCGCCGCGACCGCGAGCGCGGGCGCCGCCTGGGCCTGGAGGCCCTGCGCGGTTTCGCGTGCTCCGCGCTGTTCCAGTCCGGCACCCAGGACGCCGCCGAGGCCGCCCGGCTGTCCACCGGCCTCTCCGAGGAGGTCCTCGGCTGGTGCGTCGCCGACCGGGCCCCGCAGGACGCCCTCCAGGCCCTGGACGCCTGCCGCGGACTGGTCCTGCACGCCGCCACCACCAGCCGCTCCGTCCCCGAACTGCTCACCGCCGCCGGGCAGCACGCCCTCGCCGCCGAGTGGCGCGCCGCCGGCGCCGCGGACGACCCCGACGCCGCGCCCGGCGACCTGCGCCGCCGGGTGGTGCTCGCCCTCACCGAAGCCCGCGTCCGCCTCCTCGACCCGCCCACCCCCGAGGAGATCGGTGCGGCCCTGCGGACCCAGAACAAGGACGCCCTCGTCTACCTGGTGGCCGCCACCGCCGACTGCCCCGGCACCGCCGTCGTCGTCACCAGCCGCGGGGACGTCCACGAGGTGCCGCTGCCCGGCCTGCGGGCGGACGCCGGCCCCCTGCGCGAGTACACCCCCGGCCGGGGCACGGCGCTCCGGGACATCGAACCCGTCCCCGGTCACCACCCCGCCCGCCCCGCCCCGGCCCCGCCGCTGCGCGAGCGGCTGGACCGGCTGTGCTCCTGGGCCTGGCGGGCCGCGCTGCGGCCGCTGCTGGGCATGTTCGACGTCCCCGACCGGCCGGGCCGGGTGCCCCGGCTGGTCCTCGTACCGATGGGCGCCCTCGGCCTCGTCCCCTGGCACGCTGCGTTCGCCGACGGGAGCACGGGCCGCCGGTACGCCCTCCAGACCGCGGAGATCTCCTACGCGGCGTCCGCGCGCCTGCTCTGCGAGGTCGCGGCCCGCCCGGCGCTCCCGCACACCGGCACCGCGCTGGTCGTCGGCGACCCCACCGGCGACCTGCCGTACGCGGGGGAGGAGGCCGACGCCGTCCGGCGCGCCTTCTACCCCGACGGCGACCGCCTGGGCCTGCGCTCCGGCGACGGAACGCCCGAGGAGGTCGCCCGCTGGCTGCGCGAACGCGCCGACGGCGGCGCCGTCCTGCACCTCGCCTGCCACGGCACGGTCGAGGAGAACGGGCCCCGCAGCTCCTACCTCGCCCTCAAGGGCGGCGTCCTCACCGCCGAGGAGCTGGCCGGCGCCGCCCACGGACCGCTCGGGCTCGTCGTGCTCGCCGCCTGCCGCAGCCAGGTCTCCGGACGCGGCCTCAACGAGGCCTACAGCCTGTCCTCCGCCTTCCTCGTGGCCGGCAGCCGCTCGGTCATCGGCTCGCTGTGGCCGGTCCCGGACGACGCGACCTCCGTGCTGATGTTCCTGACCCACCACTACCTGCGCCGCGAACAGGAGCCGCCCGCCCGGGCGCTGCGCCGGGCCCAGCTGTGGATGCTGGACCCGGACCGGGCCGTCCCCGACGGGCTGCCGCCCGCGCTCGCCGCCCGATTGCCGCACCTCGACCCGGACGACCTCACCGCCTGGGCCGGCTTCACCCACCTCGGGCAGTGAAGGACCGCTACGGCACCACCGTGCGCAGGGCGAGGGTGCTCGCCGCCCACCGGCCGGGCCCGTAGGGGTCCGCGGGCAGCAGGTCCCGGTCCCCCGGGGGGAGCCCCAGCCGCAGCAGCCCGTCGGCCGGTGCCCGCCGGGCCGTGCCGGCGCGTACGGCGTCCGGCTCCCAGCGGCTCAGGTGGAACGGCACCGTGTTCAGCTCCCCCTCGGCCACCACCAGCGTCAGCCAGTCCCGTACGGAGGCGCCCGGGCGCACCGGCCGGGAGGCGGGCAGCACCAGCCGCAGCGGCTGCCCGTCGAGGGCGTGGCCGGTCATGCCGGGGCCGATGAACTCCCCCGGGAACAGGGAGGTGTCCGCGCCGAAGCGGTCGTCCAGGCTGACCAGCACGCACCACAGGGGCCGGGGGCCGGTGTTGCGCAGCCGCACGGTGACCCGCGGCTCGCGGGTGCCGTCGTACGCGAGGACGACCTCCCCGTTGCCGTCGGGCCGCAGGGGCTCGCCGCCGTCGGCCACCCAGGGCAGCACCTCCACCTTGACGTGCCCGCTCAGCGGGGACAGCCCCGAGCCGAGGTCGCGGATCCGGTGCCAGTGCACCAGCCGGGTCAGGCAGTCCCCGAGCCGCGCCGCGTCCGCGTCCGTGGCCAGCGGCAGCGGCGGAACGTACGGGGACCCGTCGCGGCGCAGCACCCGTGCCCGCGCCCCGCGGACCTCCACCCGCAGCAGCAGCCCGGCCGAGGCCTCCTCCGCCGAACCGGCCGCCACCTCGCGCAGCAGCGGGGAGGCGGGCAGCGCGATCCCCGCCCCGTCGAGGACCACCGCCGCCGGGGGCAGGGCCAGCGCCGACAGGGACACCGCGTGCACCGACCCCGGCTCCGGCGTCCAGCCGTCGGGAACGACCAGGGTCCGGTCCGCCCGGACCGCCGCGGCCCGTACGAGACCGCCGCCCGCCGTCGTGAACTCCGTACCGGCCCCGCCGGTCAGGCCGTGCACCCGCCCGCAGTCGACCTCCCAGCCCTCCGGGCCCTCCCGCAGCAGGTACGGGCTCGGACCTCGGCGCGGCGGGTCCGCGGCGAGCCCCCGGTACTCACCGCCCAGCAGCGGCCGGTCCGCGGGCCCGCCCGGCTCGGCCGGGAACAGCACCGGCTGCTGCCCGGCCACCAGCCGCCGGACCGTCGCCTCCGCCTCCGCGAGCAGCTCCCGGACGGTGGCTCCCGGCGCGGCCCGCAGCGCGCGGGTCAGGGCATACGAGAACACGCCCTGGACGACCGGCCCGTCGGGGCCCTCCACGGGCCGCTCGAACGCGGGCTGGCCGCTCCGGCTCGCCGCCAGCAGCACGTGGCCCACCTGCCGGCCCGGCCCGGTCACGTCCCGCGCGCCGACGGACGGCGACGGCCGCCACGACGGCAGCGGCGGCAGCATCCGCGAGGCCCATCCCTCTCGGCTGGCCCCGCCCGAGAAGCAGCAGTCCAGCACCGCCACCACCCGGGCCCCGCCCGCCGCCGCCCCGTCCAGCAGTACGCCCAGCCGCTTGTCCGGCAGCGGCTCGTCCGCGCAGACCAGCGCCTGGCACCAGCCGGTCGGCTCGATCAGCAGCTCGTCCGGGGTGAGCGCCGGGTACTGCATACCGTGCCCCGAGAACCACAGCAGGGCGGTGTCACCGGGACCGGCCTGCCCGAGGTGGCCGAGGATCCCCTCCTCCAGGGCGGCGGCCGTGGCCGCGCCGTCCGTGAGCACGCGGGCGCGGACCCGGCCCGGGGCGGCCGCCTCCAGCGCGGCGCGGGCCGCGGCCACGTCGTTCAGACACCCGCGCAGACCGGCGCGCATCCCGGTGCGGTACTCGTTGATGCCCACGAGCAGGGCGTACACCGTCTCCATGGCCCCAGTGTGGTCCGCCGCGCCGGGCGGCCACTGGCCGGAATCCGGTCGCATCGGGGGCGGTTCCGGGTCTGCTATGGCTCAAATCCCTTTTGAGGTCGCACGATTGACGGAACGTCACTAATCTGCGTGCTCCACTCATGAAATCGGGGGAGGCCATGGGGTACATCGAGCGTCCGCGCAGGATCGTCGGACCCGCCCAGGACCCGCGCGCGACGGGCACGGGCAGGGTCACGGGCACGGGCCTGGGCCCCGAACCGGCGGCCGCCGGAGCCGGCCGCCCGGCGGGCCCGGTCGCCGACCGGCTGAAGGACCGTTCGCGGGAACTGCTCGAAGCCGTCTCCGGCTTCGACGCCGGCCTCGACGACGCGGCGAGGCGGCGGCTCGCCGACTGGATCCGCGAACACTACGAGAGCGAACACCCGGGCGCGCCCGTCGGCTTCCTCGCCCGCTGCCACCTCGGCCCGCCCTACGTGGACCACGTCCTCGACCTCTTCGGCTCCATCGTCACGCACTACACGCCCCGCGACACCCTCCCCGACCCCTACGGCGGCGCCCGGATGCTGGTGCGCAACCCCGGCTACGCGTACGTGGAGGTGTACTCCGACGGGCTGCTGCTGCCCGTCCTGGCCGGCGGATCCGTCGTCAGACCCACGGGCACGCACCCGGGAGGCGGAGCATGAGCGCCGTCGACGCGGGCCTGTACGTCAAGCTCGCCGCGCTCGACAGGCTCGTCCACGGGGTCTCCGAACAGGTCGTCCAGGTCGGCGCCCAGGTCAAGTACGTCGAAGCGCAGCAGAACCAGGCCCGCGGCGAACTCCAGCAGCTGCGCCAGGAGTTCCTCGCCTTCGCCGCCCAGGCCCGGCTCGTCGCCGCCCTCCAGCGCGCCGAGACCCGCGTCGGCGTCCTCCAGGACCAGCTCGACCACGACTTCGGCCACCACAAGGTGGTCCGGCGCACCGCCGTCGGCATGCTCCAGGCCTTCGACCTCGGCCTCGTCTCCGAGGACGTCGTCCGCACCGTCGGCGACGAACTGATGCTCCAGACCCCCCGCTACTGGCTCGCGCCCGCGCTGGTCGCGCTCACCGCCTGGTCCAGCGACGACCCGGCCCTGTGCGAACGGGCCGTGCAGGAGGCCTTCCGCCGCTCCCCGGACCGCACCTCGCTGTTCTTCGCGCTCGTCCTGCGACGCCAGGCCCGGCCCGCCGAATCCGCCCGCTGGCTGCGCCACTACCTGCTCGCCCAGGACCCGCGCGCCCTCGGCCGCGAGTTCGCCGTCATCCTTGAGTCCGTGGCCCAGGGCGCCTTCGGCCCGGTCGGCCGCGCCATGCTGCGCGACGCCCTCGACGACTGGCAGGACCTGCTCGGCGCCGACACCGCCGCCCAGGACGTCCAGATCGAGCGCTGGGGAGCCGAACTGCGCAGCCTGTGCCCGCCCGTGCCCGGCACCGAGTTCCCCTTCCTGCACACGCTGTCCCCGCAGTGGCCGCAGCTGGGCGGAGTGCTCTCCGCAGCCCGGGGCCAGCAGGCGGTCCTCGACAAGTACACGGCGGTCATGAACACCGAACCCGCCCCCTCGGGGCGCCTGGAGGACGCCGTCGACGACATCCTCGACCGGCTCGTCTCCGAGTACGACAACGAGGAGCTGCCGCTGCGCCGCGACCTCGCCTACCAGGAGGCGGTGATCGCCCACGACGGGGACACCGTCCGCGCCCGGACGGCCACCGACGCCGACTCCTCCTCGTACGACGAAGCCCTCGACTACCTCACGGTCCAGAGCTCCGCCGCACTCAACCCGGCCGCCATCGGCACCTCCCAGGCCACCCGGCGGCTCGCCGTCGCCGCCTGCCGGGACTGGTTCCACCACGCCCACCAGGGCTTCTCCCGGGACTACCGGGCCGGCGTACCGCAGGACGTCCAGGTCCGCTTCGGGGCCGCCTACCCGCTGGCGGGCGGCCGGCAGTTCCACCTGCCGCCCTGGCAGGGCTCCTTCCTCAGCCCGTTGCCGGAGCTCCAGCAGGACCTCGGCGGCCACTGGGACCGGCACACCGCCCCCTTCGTCGCCGGCCTCGGGTACAAGTACGCCCAGCCGGTGGCTCTGGCGGTCATCGCGGTCCTGGTCGCCGTGCTCATCGGCAGCGCGGGCGGTCCGGCCGGGTCCCTCATGGCCGCGCTGCTCGTGGGCGGCGTCGCCTGGCTGGTCATCCACAACCTGGCCGGCCAGTGCCGCCGGGTCCAGGAGGCCGCGCAGCGGTACCTCGCCGACGCCAAGGGCGAAAGCCTGCGCCAACTGGTCGCCACCCGCGCCGAACTGTCGGCGTGGAACCAGGCGTACCTGGACGCCGACGCCGTCGAAGAACGGGTGCGGGAGCTGATCGACTCCCTGGCCACCGCCACCGAGGGCAACTCCCCCTTCACCGGTCGCACCGTCACCCCGGGAGGCGACCCCGCATGAGCACCCCCGACCCCGGAACCCGGGAGAGCCCCGACCCGCAGCCCGAGCCCGAGGCCCCCGGAGCCGCGGGACCCGCCGCCGGCGGGCGCCGCCGGCTGTGGGCGGCCGGCACCGAACCCGTCGAGGAGCGCACCACCGCCCGGCTGCGCCGGATCGTCCGGGGACTGCCCGACTGGTCCCCGCTCCCGCCCGGCGAACAGCTCGTCCGCCGCCCGGGCAGCCGGCGGGAGCAGCCCTGACCATGGACGGAATGTGGGGCCACGGCGGCGACTACCAGACCTGGACGCGGTTCCTGCGCGACTGGGGCGCGCACGGCGGCGCCGCCACCGCCGAGGCCGCCGCCCGGCTGCCCGTACTGCGCCCGGCGGACTTCCACGCCGAGACCTGGGCCCGTTTCTCCGGGCAGCTCACCGACGCCCTGGACCGGCGCCTGCGCGCCTGGTCGGCCGCCCTGACCGCCGCCCTGGACGCCGCCGGCGACGAGTTCGACGCCGGCCGCGCCCTGGCGCAGGCCCGCACCGGCCTGGACGCCGTCCGCGCCCTCGCCGCGCACCCCGCCCTGCCGCCGGACCTGCGCGAGCGGCTCGGGACGCTCGTGGAGGGCAACGTCGCCGGATTCCAGCGGCAGCTGGAGGCCGCCCTGGACGGAGCCCTGCGGGCCGGCGCCGACCCGCGCCTGATCGAGGCCCGCCGCCGCACCCTGCGCGAGAACCCGCTGACCACCCCCGGCCCCGGGGGCGCCGCCGCCCCCGACCGGGCCCCGGGCGACGGCTGGTCGTACGACCCGGCGGCGCCCGCCCGCCGCCGCATCATCACCGACTGACCGGAGACCGCCACCCATGCCCACCTACGCCGAATGCCAGCGCGACCTCGACAGCTACATCTCCGCCCGGGTACCGGTCATCTGCCTGCGCACCATCGAGCAGCAGCGCGCGCTGCGCCTCGTGCGCACCGCCGCCACCCACGCCCGGCGCGGCAACATGCCCTTCTGGATCTACACCCGGGCCACCGGACTGCGGGACCTGCGCACCAACACGGCCGTGATGGACGACCGCTCCCTCACCGGAGCCATGGAGTACGCGGCCTCCCAGTTCACCTCCCGGCCCAACGCCACCCTGGTCCTCGTCGAACCCGACGGCCTGGACGCGGACACCTCGCTGGCCCGGCACGTCGCCGAACTGGCCCGGCTCGCCGACACCAACATGGGCAGCGTCATCCTGATCACCGACAGCCCGGTGTGGAGCGGCCTCCAGCGGCTCGGGATGAGCCTCCAGCTCGACCTGCCCGACGCCGACGAGATGTACGCGACGCTGTCCGCCTTCCTGGACGACCACCGGGGCCACATCCCCATCGCCTGGGAGGAACAGGACGTCCGGCGCGCCGCCGGGTTCCTCGTCGGGGTCACCGAGGGGGAGGCCGTCAACCTGATGGCGACCGTCGCCGCCAAGGGTTCGGTGGAGGCAGGTGACGTGGTGCTCCTGGCCCAGTCCAAGGACCGCATCTTCAACGACCTGACCGGGCTGCAGAAGGTGCCCCTGAACGCCTCCGACTACGCGGTCGGCGGCCTGAGCAACCTCCGCGACTGGCTGCGCCGGCGCGGCCGCCTCCTCCAGGCCGACCTGCGCGCCACCGACCTGCGGCCCCCGCGCGGGGTGCTGCTGGTGGGCGTACCGGGCTGCGGCAAGTCGCTGTCCGCGAAGGCGATCGCCGCCCAGTGGCAGCTCCCGCTGTACCGGCTGGACATGGGCTCCATCCACGGCAAGTACCTCGGCGAGTCCGAGGGCCGCTTCCGGGAGGCGCTGGAGACCGCCGACCGGGTCGCGCCCTGCGTGCTGTGGATCGACGAGATCGAGAAGGGGCTGGCCGGAGTGAACGACGGCACCGGGGTGCCGCAGCGCATCATCGGCCAGTTCCTCTTCTGGCTCCAGGAGTCCCGGTCCCGCGCCTTCGTGGTGGCCACCGCCAACGACGTCCGCAGCCTGCCGCCGGAGCTGCTGCGCAAGGGCCGGTTCGACGAGCTGTTCTTCGTGGACCTGCCCGACGCCCGGGACCGGGAGGAGATCATCGGGATCTACTACCGCCGCTACCTGAGGGCCGAGCCCGGCCGCGAGATGCTCGCCCGGCTCGTGGACCTCTCCGACGGCTTCGCCGGCTCGGACATCGAGGCCGCCCTGCACGACGTCGGTGCCGAGGCCTACCTGGGCGGCGGCACCGAGCTCATGCGGCCCGACTTCGTGGAGGACACCTTCTCCAACACGGTCCCGCTCAGCCGCAACAACCCGGAGCAGATCGAGGAGATCCGGGCCTGGGGGCGCGAACGCGCCGTACCCGCCGGGCGCTTCGCGGCCACCACCGCCCAGGGCTCCTCCGGGCAGGGCCGCCGGATCGTGTTCCTGGACGACTGACCCCGGGCCGGGTCTACCCGGCGGCGGGCGCGCCGCGCGTGGCGAACTGGGTCCGGTACAGCTCGGCGTACCGGCCGTCCGCCGCCAGCAGGGCGGAGTGCGTGCCGCGTTCGACGATCCGGCCGTCCTCCACCACGAGGATCAGATCGGCGGCCTGGACCGTGGACAGCCGGTGCGCGATCACCACGGCCGTGCGGCCGGCCAGGGCCTCGGCCAGCGCCTCCTGCACGGCCGCCTCCGAGGTGGAGTCCAGGTGGGCGGTGGCCTCGTCGAGGATCACCACCCGCTGCCGGGCCAGCAGCAGCCGGGCGATGGTCAGCCGCTGCCGCTCCCCGCCCGACAGCCGGTAGCCGCGCTCGCCGACGACGGTGTCCAGGCCGTCGGGGAGGGAGGCGACCAGGGTGTCCAGGCGGGAGCGGCGCAGGGCCTCCCAGAGCTCGTCCTCGCCCGCCCCCGGGCGGGCCAGCAGCAGGTTGGACCGTACCGACTCGTGGAAGAGGTGGCCGTCCTGGGTGACCATGCCGAGGGTGTCGCGGATGGAGTCGGCGGTGAGGTCCCGTACGTCGACGCCGCCCAGGCGGACCGCGCCCGCGTCGGCGTCGTACAGCCGCGGCAGCAGCTGGGCGATGGTCGACTTGCCGGCGCCCGAGGAGCCGACGAGGGCGATCATCTGGCCGGGCTCCGCGCGGAAGGACACCTCGTGGAGCACCCGGGTGCCGCCCCGGGCGTCGAGCACGGCCACCTCCTCCAGGGAGGCGAGGGAGACCTTGTCGGGGGACGGGTAGCCGAAGGAGACCCGGTCGAACTCCACCGACACCGGGCCGTCGGGCACCTCCACGGCGTCCGGCTTCTGGGCGATCAGCGGCTTCAGGTCGAGGATCTCGAAGACCCGCTCGAAGCTGACCATGGCGCTCATCACCTCGACCCGGGCGCCGGCGAGGGCGGTCAGCGGGGCGTACAGCCGGGTCAGGAGAAGGGCGAGGGCGACCACGGAGCCGGCCTCCAGGGTGCCGCGCAGGGCGAAGTACCCGCCCAGCCCGTACACCAGGGCGAGGGCCAGCGCGGAGACCAGGGTCAGGGCGGTGATGAAGGCCGACTGGGCCATCGCCGTACGGATCCCGATGTCCCGGACCCGGGCCGCGCGGGCCGCGAACTCGGCGGACTCGTCCGACGGCCGTCCGAACAGCTTCACCAGGGTCGCGCCGGGCGCGGAGAACCGTTCCGTCATCTGCGTGCCCATCGCCGCGTTCAGCGCCGACGCCTCCCGCTGCATCCCCGCCATCCGGGCGCCCATCCGGCGGGCGGGCAGTACGAACACCGGCAGCAGCGCCAGCGCCAGCAGGGTGATCTGCCAGGAGATGGTGAGCATCACGCCCAGTGTCAGCAGCAGGGTCACGATGTTGGAGACCACCCCGGAGAGGGTGTTGCTGAAGGCCCGCTGGGCGCCGATCACGTCGTTGTTGAGCCGGCTGACCAGCGCGCCCGTCCGGGTCCGGGTGAAGAAGGCGACCGGCATCCGCTGCACGTGGTCGAAGACGGCCCGGCGCAGGTCGAGGATCAGCCCCTCGCCGAGGGTGGCGGACAGCTTGCGCGTCAGCAGGCCCAGCGCCGCCTCGGCCACCGCGATCACCGCGATCAGCAGCGCCGGCCGGACCACCTCGCCCTCGTCCCCGTGCCCGACGATGGTGTCCACGATCCGGCTGGCCAGCAGGGGAGTGGCCACCGCCAGCAGCGCGCCGACCACGCTCAGCAGCAGGAAGAGGGTCAGCCCGCGCCGGTGCGGGCGGGCGAAAGCGGCGATCCGGCGCAGGCTCGCCCGGGAGAGCGGGCGGCGGTCCTGCTGGGCGTTGATCGCACTGTGCAGCGAATGCCAGGCGGTGACTTCCATGTCCATGCCCCCACGCTAGAACCTCAACCAAACTTCAGGTCAACGAATCCGCGCGGACTCACTCCCAGGTGTGGCCAACTCACGTTTTGCCGACGGAACTTCGCCGCTCCCGGGTGCTGTCGGTGCCCGGTGGCATCATCGGGGGAATGACGCAGCCACCGCAGTCATCACAGCCGGACCGCCCGGCCCGCCAGGGCGCCGACACCGTAGTGCACCGCTTCGGCGAGTGGGCCCGCCGGACCCCGCGGGCCCCCGCGCTCGTCACCGGGGACGAGACCGTCCCGTACGCCGTACTCGACGCGGAGTCCGACCGGCTGGCGCGGCACCTGACCGACGGGGGCCTGCCCGCGAACGGCCTCGTCGCCCTCGCCCTGCCCCGGCAGCGCGAGCTCGTCACGGCCCTGCTCGCCGTGCTCAAGGCCGGCGGGGTCTACGCGGTCCTCGACGCCGCCGACCCGCGAGGCGGGAGGCGGCAGCTCGCCGCCCTCGCCCCGGACCTGCTGATCGCCCACCCCGCCGACGAGGCCCGCCTCGACGCGGGCGGGGGGCTGCGGGTCCTGCACCCCGGCGACGGGACCGACAGCACCGCCCGGCCGGCCGGGCGCACCCCCGGGTACGGAGGCGCGGCCGTACTGTTCACCGGCGCCGCCACCCCGCGTCCCGTCCCCGTCGGCCACGCGCTGCTGCTCGCCGCGTACGAAGGATGGGCCGAGGCGGCCCGGCTGACCCCCGGGGACCGGCACCTGTTCACCGGCGGGCCGGACACCACGCCCTTCGCCGCCGGCTGGACCCGGGCCCTGTGCTCCGGCGGCGCCCTCGTGCTGCCCGAGGGTGCCGCGTGGCGGCCCGGGGAGGCGCGCCGCGCCGTCCGGGACGCGGAGGCCGGCGTGCTCCACACCGACCCGGCCGGCGCCGTGGAGCTGCTGCTCGCGCAGGAGCCCCCGTCCCCCGGCACCGTCCTGTACCGCCGCGAACCGGACGACGAGCTCCGGTCGCTGAGGCTGCTCGCCGTCAGCGGGGACCGCCTCTACCTCGACGAACAGATCGCCCTCCAGGACCGGCTGCGCCCCGGCGCCCGCGTGCTCAACGTCTACGCCCTCACCGAGGCCGCGGGCACCGGCGCCTGGTTCGAACTGCCGCAGCTGCCCCGCCCGCTGGACGGGCCCGAGCGGATCTCCCTGCTCGGCACGGCCTTCCCCGGCTGCCGGGTCCGGGTGCGCGACGGGGAGCTCGTCGTGGACCCGCCCGGCGGCGGCGACACGATACCCACGGGGGACCTCGGGGTGCTGCGCCCGGACGGGCTCCTGGAGTTCGGCGGCAGGACCGGCGACCGGATCGAGACGGAGGACGGCGGCAGGATCGACCCGTACCCCCTGGAGTCCGCGATCCGCACGCACGCCGGAGTGGGCAGCGCCCTGGTCGCCCGCGTCCCCGTGGCGGGGGGCGGCCGCCGGCTCGTCGCGTACGTCGCCCCGCCGCCCGGCGTCCCGGCCGACGGGCTGCCGGACGCCGCCCGGCTGCGGGAGCACCTGAAGGGAGCGGCACCCGCCGGCGAGGCCCCCCGCGCGGTGATCCGGATGCGCGCCCTGCCCCGCACCCGTGCCGGCCGCGAGGACCGGACGCAGGTGCCGCAGCCGCCGCTGCTGCTCGCCCCCGTGGCCGGGGGCCGGGGCGGCGGCAAGTACGGGGGAGTCCGCAGGGCGGGCGCGGCCGGGGACGAGCAGATCGTGCCGCTCTCCTTCGCCCTGGGCTGCGGGGCGCCGCTCCTGGCCCTCATCAGCCGGTTCTTCACGGGCGTCATCTGGCCCGGGTCCACAGACCTCACCGGCGTCCCGAACCCGTGGGCCCTCCTCTTCTGGATCCTCTACCTGTGCGAGTGCCTCGCCTTCGGGGCCGGGGTGATGTTCCTGTTCACCGGACGCCGGCCGATGCTGGCCCAGGGGCGCGGGCGCGGCATCACCGCGGCAGCCCACCTGGCGATCGCGTACCTGCTGATCGCCTGGTGGCCGCAGGACAACTTCTACCGCCTGGCGGCCAAACAGGACTGGCCGCGCCAGGCCGCCCTCGTCTACGCCTTCAACGTCCCGCTCATGATCGCGGCCCTCGTCGTGGCCGTCTACGCCACCCGGAAGCCGGTCAGCCCCTTCGACTTCGACGACTGACCGCCGACGGCCGCGGCCCCGGGACGGGGGCCGGGGCCGAAGTCCGCCCCGAAGCCCGCACCGGCCGCGAGGGCCCGCTCCCGCACCAGTGCCTCGGCCGCGTCCAGCGCCTCCGCGCCGCGCGCGGCCACCAGCACGCCCAGCCACGGCACCGGGTCGAACGCCCCCGTCGGGATCGCCGGGACGAACACGGCCCCGAGCCCCGCACAGCCCCGCACCAGGTCGGCGCAGAGCTCCTCCAGCTGCGCGTCGGGCAGCCGTGCGCCCAGCTCCACCCGGTCCGCGATCCGTACGAGGTGCCCCGCGCCCCGCAGCTCGTCCAGCCGGGCCGCCACCATGAAGGCCGCCGACGGGCCGGTCAGCCGCAGGTTGGCCTCGGTCGGCGCGAGCCGTCCCGCCGCGTCGGTGACGAAGTCCACGTCGAACCAGCCCCGGTAGCCGGACGCCGCCAGCTCCCGGCCCACCGCCGCCCCGAACGCCAGCAGCGGCCCCGCCAGGCGGTCGGGAACCACCCCGGGCCCGACCGTCGCGCCGCGGTAGCCGCCGCCGGCCACGTCCATCACCGCCGCGCCGACCTCGTGCGGCCGGCCCGAGCCGTCCACGAACCCGTCGTAGGTCAGGTCCCGCGGCACGCGCGCGGCCGCCGGGCCGTGCACGTACTCCTCCAGCAGCAGCGGCCCGCGCGGAAGCCGCCGCAGCACGGCCCGGGCCCCGCCGCCCGCCCGCACCTCCCCGGGGGTGAGCACCGTCGTGCCCGAACCGCCCACACCGTGCTCCGATTTGAGAACGGTGCTCTCGCCCGCCCGGGACCGCGCCGCCAGCAGCCGGACGGCCGCCCGCCGACCGGCGGCCCGCCACTGCGCGGGGAGCGTGATCCCCGGATGCCCCCCGCCCGCCAGGATCCGCCCGAACAGGGCGTGTGCGGCCGACTTCGACTCGTACCGCAGCCCGTCCGGCCGCCACGGCAGGCCCGCCAGCCGGGCGTACGGCCCGGTCAGCCCCCACGGCACGAGGGGCAGCCCGCCCTCCCTCACCCGCCGGGCCAGCGCCGGCCGGGCCGATACGGCGTCCGACAGCCCGCCACCCCGCTCCGCGAGCCCGTCGTACACCTCCACGGCCGGGTCCCAGCCCAGCTGCCGCCCGACCAGGGCGACCCAGCCCGGGGACACCGCCCGGGGCAGCACCAGGGCCGCCGGGCGGGGGCTGTAGAAGGCGGCCAGGCAGGCGTAGTCGTGCGCGGCGCGCTGCCCGCGGCCGAGGGAGGCGTCGGCGAACTGCGCGTTGAACTCGGCGACGTTGCCCACGTGCACCGCCGGGACCCCGCCCGTCCAGGCCCGCGCCCAGTCAGCGAGCGGAGCCGGTGCGGCCTCGAACCGTACGAGCCCCTCCGCGGCCGCGCCGGGCCGCTCCACGGCGCCCATCGCACGGTAGAAGCCGGCCGCGTGCGGATCGGCGTCGATCAGCAGCCGGCGCAGGCCCAGGGCGGCGGCCCGGCGCAGCGCGTCCCGGTACAGCAGCCGCCCGGTGCCCAGCCCGATGGCGGAGGGCTCCACGAAGAGCAGCCCGAGCCGGGCCGCCGGCCCGTCCCCCGGCCCGCCCCCCGGGGCGTCCGCGTCCTCCGCGTCCTCGGCGTCGTCCAGGGAGGCCAGGCCCAGAAGCTCCCCGCGGGCGTTTTCGGCCACCGCGATCCTCCGGGCGGTCAGCTCCGCCTCCCGTACGCGCAGCTGCGGCGCGCACGCCGCGAGGAAGGCGGCGTCGTACCCCCAGTACGCCTTCGACCGCATCACCAGCGCCGAAAGCGCTCCCGCCTCCCCGGCCCGCGCGGCCCTGACCTTTGCCATTTCCTGACCTCCCCATGGTCCGGGGCGGGGCCGTGCGATAGATTCGGCCTCCCCACGGCACCGTCCTGGCCCGTCCTGGGCCATCCTTTCCCACCCACGCGGAGACAGGCTTCTCAATGAGCGACATCGTCAACGGACTTGGCCGTACCAGCGCCTACGGCGCCCTCGGTCTGGTGCTGCTGATCCTCGGCATCGTCCTCGTGGACGTGCTGACGCCCGGGAAGCTCCCGAAGCAGATCTGGGAGGAGCGCAACCGCAACGCGGCCCTCCTGCTCAGCTCGGCGCTCCTCGGCATCGGCGGCATCGTCTTCACCTCGATCTGGACGACCTACGAGGACTTCGGCAAGGGCCTGCTGTCCACCGCCGCCTTCGGCGTGCTCGGCCTGGTCCTGATGGCCGTGGCCTTCCTGGTGCTGGACCTGGTCACCCCGGGCAAGCTCGGGGCCATCGTCGTCGACCCCGAGCCGCACCCGGCCGTGTGGGTCACCGCCTCGTGCAACCTGGCGGTGGCCGCCATCGTGGCCGCCTCCATCGCCTGACCGGCGCCCGGACCGCACGACGAGAGCGCCGCTCCCCACCGGGAGCGGCGCTCTCGTCGTTCCGGCGGGCCGCGCCTACTGCCGGTACCCGCTCAGGAAGCGGCCGATCCGGCTGATCGCCGCGTCCAGGTCGTCGGCGTACGGCAGGGTCAGGATCCGGAAGTGGTCGGGGCGGGGCCAGTTGAAGCCCGTGCCCTGGACGACCTGGATCTTCTCCCGCAGCAGCAGGTCGAGCACGAACCGCTCGTCGTCGTGGATCGGGTGCACCTTGGGGTCGATGCGCGGGAACGCGTACAGCGCGCCCTTCGGCTTCACGCAGGACACACCGGGGATCTCGTTCAGCTTCTCCCAGGCGCGGTCGCGCTGTTCGAGGAGGCGGCCGCCCGGGCCGGTCAGCTCCTTGATGGACTGGCGCCCGCCGAGCGCGGCCTGGATGGCGTACTGGGCCGGGGCGTTGGCGCACAGCCGCATGGAGGCGAGCATGGTCAGCCCCTCCAGGTAGCTGCGCGCGTGCTGCCGGGGGCCGCTCACCACCAGCCAGCCTGACCGGAACCCCGCCACCCGGTACGTCTTCGACAGCCCGCAGAAGGTGAGGACGACCAGGTCGGGGGCGAGGACGGCGGCGCTGTGGTGGACCTCGTCGTCGTAGAGGATCTGGTCGTAGATCTCGTCGGCGAAGACCATCAGCCCGTGGCGGCGGGCGAGTTCGAGGATGCCCTCCAGGACCTCCCTGGGGTAGACGGCGCCCGTGGGGTTGTTCGGGTTGATGATGACCACGGCCTTGGTGCGGTCCGTGATCTTGGACGCCATGTCGTCGAGGTCCGGGTACCAGTCGGCGGACTCGTCGCAGACGTAGTGCACGGCCTTGCCGCCCGCGAGGGTGGTCACGGCGGTCCAGAGCGGGAAGTCGGGGGCGGGGATGAGGATCTCGTCCCCGTCCTCCAGCAGTGCCTGGACGGCCATGGAGACCAGCTCGGAGACGCCGTTGCCGAGGAAGACGTCGTCCACCGTCACATCGGTCAGGCCGATGGCCTGGTAGCGCTGGACGACGGCCCGGCGGGCGGAGAGCACCCCGCGCGCGTCGGTGTACCCGTGGGCCTTGGGGAGCATCCGGATCATGTCCTGGACGATCTCCTCCGGCGCCTCGAAGCCGAAGGCGGCCGGGTTGCCGGTGTTGAGGCGCAGCACGCTGTGGCCCGCCTCCTCCAGCGCGTTGGCGTGCTCGATCACCGGGCCCCGGATCTCGTAGCAGACCTCGCTGAGCTTGCTCGACTGCCGGAACTCCATGCCGTGCCCTCCCTGTTCCCGCTGTTCCCGTACTCCGGACTTCCTGCTTGGTTTTACCAAGTGGAAGCTTGGAAAGTCCAACATGTTGTCTAGACTGCGCTGCATGTCACCTCGTCAGCCACGCCGTCGAAGCTACGACCAGTACTGCGCCTCGGCCCGCGCCCTGGACGCGGTAGGGGACCGCTGGACCCTGCTGATCGTCCGGGAGCTGCTGGCCGGCCCCCGCCGGTACACCGACCTCCACGCCGACCTGCCCGGCGTCTCCACGGACGTACTGGCCGGCCGGCTCAAGGACATGGAGGCGCAGGGCCTGGCGACCCGCCGCAAGCTGCCGCCGCCGGCGGCCGCGACCGTGTACGAGCTGACCGCGCGCGGCGCCGGGCTCCTGCCCGTGCTCACCGCGCTTGCCGAATGGGGCGCCCCGGACCTCGCCGAACGCCGCCCCACCGACGCGCTGCGCGCGCACTGGTACGCCCTCCCCCTGCTGCGCCGCCTCCCGGCGACCGGGGGCCCGGCCGTGGTCGACGTGGTCCTCGACGAGGGCGTGTTCCACGTCCGCCTCGGCGGCGACGGCCCGGCCCAGGGGGACGGGCCCGTCTACGGGGACGGGCCCGCCGATGCGGCGGACGCCCGCCTCGTCCTCGACGCCGACACCTGCCGGGAGCTCGGCGAGGGCGCGCTCGGCGTGGCACAGGCCGTCAGGGCGGGCCGCCTGGAGGTGCACGGGCAGGGCCCGGTGGCCGCCGCGCTGCGCGGGGACTGACCCTACGCCAGGCCCAGCGCGAACACCGCGAAGCCCGCCGCCAGCAGCCCCGCCACGGTTCGGCGTACCGCCGGGGCCCGGCGGCCGCGGGCCGGGGCGGCCTCGAACCGGCGGGCGTACCGGGCGATGGCGGCCAGCAGCACCGCGAACACCGGCATCCACGCGGCCCGCGCCGCGATCCAGCCGAGGGTGTCGGGTGCCGTCGTCAGCCCGGACACCCCGCCCGCGAGCGCACCGGGGACGGCCGCCGCCAGCATCGCGGTCTGGTGCCAGCACAGGATGGTCATCGCGGACAGGTTGACCACCACCACCGGCGCCCACAGCGCCGGCCGGGCCAGCAGCCCCGCCAGCCGGTCCCGGAGCAGGATCGCCGCCCCCGACTGCGCCGAGGCCAGCGCCAGCACCAGCAGTGACGGCGGATGCGAGTTGGTCCGCGCCTCGCCGGGCACCCCGACCATCGACACCGGGTAGTGGAAGACGAGCAGCAGCACCGCGAACAGCGCCGCCCCGCCCGCCAGCAGCAGCCACGCCCCGCGCCGCCCGATCCGCCGCCCGCCCCACGCCACGCCCAGCTGGTACGCGAACAGCCAGCCCGGCAGCACGTTCAGCACGGACAGCCAGGACGGCACCGAGCCGGAGAGCGGCCCGTACCTCAGGAAGTCCACCACCGCGACCGACCCGAGCAGCGGAGCCGCCGCCCACCCGCCGAGCCGGTCCGCCGCCCGCACGCAGTACGGGGTCAGGGCCGTCACCACCGCGTACACCCCGACGAACCACAGGGGTTGGACCACCAGCGTGGCCCCCGTCCGCAAGGTGGCCTCCGGCACGCCCGCCGCGTACAGCGCGGGCGCGGCCAGCGCCCACACCGCCGTCACCCCGAGCACCGGCCGCCCCAGCCGGACCATCCGCCCCTTCAGCCACGTCCGGGCCGAACCGGTGCGGCGGCGGAAGGAGAGCGCCGAGGCGTAGCCGCCGACCAGGAAGAAGATGCCGAGCATCTGGAGCACCCAGCTCGCCGGGGCGAGGGCGCCGAAGGCCGACAGCGGGCTCGCGTTGTGCAGGCCGCCCTCCGCGTCGAGGGTGAAACCGCCGAGCAGCCAGTGCCCCGTGGGCACCGCCAGCAGGGCCAGCGCCCGCAGGCCGTCCACGGCCCGGTCCCGGTGGGCGGGGGTCTGCCGGTCGATCCGGTCCGCCGCACCCCGCAGCAGCGTCAGCGCGCTCATCGGAGCTCCCCGTTCGCGATCGCGGCGAAGGCCGCCAGGGAGCGGGTGCCGGGCACGAAGTAGCCGGTGTGGCCCCGGACGTCGCCGGCCGGCACCCGGCGCGCGCCGAAGGCGGGGGAGACCGGGTCCGCGCCGTGGCCGAGGCCCGCGAACTCGACGCTCGGCACGTCCGCGATCCAGTCGGAGGGCCCGCGGGCCGCCCACACGCGGGCCCGGGTGCCCAGACCGGCGGCGGTGTCCGCGCGCATGCCGGGGGAGCCGAGGGCCACGACGTCGGCGGCGTCCGTGTGACGGGCCGCCAGCCCGCAGGCCACCGAGCCGTAGCTGTGGCAGAACAGCACCGGGTCGGGCGCCCCGACCGCGTCCAGCCCGGCGGTGAACCGGGCCAGCCGGACCGCCCCCGCCCCGGCCAGCCGCCCGGTCGCCGCGTCCAGCCCCACCCCCACCGGGGTGGTGTAGCCCGTCCACGCGATGACGGCGGTCCCGTCGCCGGCGGCCGCCCGCAGCGAGCGGGCCATCCCGGCCGGCCCGGTGTGCGGGGCCCGTACGGCGTCGTGCGTGGAGGCGTCGTTGTCCGACCCCGGTACGACCACCGAGACGTGCGCCGCGCGCTCCAGGTCCCCGAACACCTCGGCGACCTGCCCCCGCCCGCGCGGGTCGAAGGCCAGGATCTGCCGGCCGGGTCCGGCGAGGGAGGCGTAGCGGGCCTCACCCGTGGCGAGGACGGCCATCCGGTTGGCCTCGTACCGCAGGGTGAGCGGCGCTCCGTCCAGATTGCCGACCACCAGCGGGTGGGCCCGCACCAGCTCCCGGCGCGCGTCCGGGTCCAGAGCGGCGAAGAACCCGGCCACCTCGTGCGGGGAGGCCCCCTCCGGGTCGGGCAGCGCCCGCCCGCCCACCGAGCCGGCCCGCCAGGCGGCGCTCCCGGGCGGCGGCCCGGTGACGGCCGGCCGGCTGTCACCGGCCGCCCATCCGGCGGTTCCCCCGATGACGGCCACCGCCAGCGCTGCCGTGACGACCGTCCTGCCGAAGCGGCGCATGCCCCTTCCCCTCTCCTCGTGACCCGTTCCGTGACGAGGGGGAAGGTAGGAAGGAGGTGCCCGGCCGCACGTCGGACCGGGGAGCCAAGCCGGATGTCATACCCGGGTAGGGGGTGGAGGAGACGGGGGCGGGCGAGTACGCGGCCCGGACGCGCGGAGGGGGCACCCGCGACCGCATCCGGTCCACCGTCGTGGCGGATGCGCTACGTGTGCCCCCGGGACGGTCAGCGGCCGGCCGCCTCCAGCAGGACGTCCACCAGGCGCTCCGCGGCGTCCGGTCGGCCGTACGCGCGGGCGCGGTCGGCCATGTAGGCCCGGCGGCCGGGGTCGGTGAGGAGCGGGCCGATCGCGTCGGCGAGGCTCTGGCCGGTGACCTCGCCGAGCAGGGCGACGGCGGCGCCCGCGTCGGCCAGGTGCTGGGCGTTGTGCGCCTGCTCGTTGCCGGCCGAGGTCGCCAGCGGTACGAACACCGCCGGCTTGCCCAGCGCGGTGAGCTCGGCCAGCGTGCCCGCCCCGGACCGGGACAGCACCACGTCGGCGAGCGCCAGCACGTCCGGCAGCTCCGGGCCGACGAAGCCCGTCACGTGGTAGCGGCCCGCGAGGACCGGGTCCAGGCCGGCGGCCGCGAAGCGCAGCTCGTCGACGTTGGCCGGGCCGCACTGGTGGATCACGTTCGCGTGGCTCAGCAGCCACGGGAGCACCTCGCGCACCACGCCGTTGATCTGCTGGGCGCCCTGCGCGCCGCCGGTGACGTAGACGGTCGGCAGCCGGCGGTCGAAGCCGGTGAGGTTCAGCGCGTGCACGGCCTTGTCGGGGTGCCCGGACAGCACCTCCGGGCGGACCGGGTTGCCGGTGACGACGGCGCGCCCGCGGACGTCCTCCGGCAGCAGCGGCAGCGAGGATTCCGAGGACACCGCGATACGGGTGGCCGACCCGGCCAGCTTCCGGTTGGCCAGGCCGAGCCGCACGGTCTGCTCGTGCAGCACCAGCGGGCGCTTGCACATCCGCGCCGCCAGTCCGGCCGGCACCGCGACGTACCCGCCGGTGGCGAGCACCACGTCCGGGGCGAACTCGGACACGATCGTGCGGGCCTGGGCCACACCGAGCGGCACCTTCGCCATGTCCTTCATGTTCGCCGCGGACAGCATCTTCAGCGGGTTCGCCGAACGGCGGATCTTCCCGGTGGCGACGGTCTTGAACGCGATCCCCTCGGCGGGGGCGACCCGGGCCTCCAGGCCGTCGGCGGTTCCGATCCACAGCACGTCGAGGGTGCTGCCGGCGGCCGCGAGACGGCCCTGCAGGGTGCGGATCGCGGTCAGGGCGGGGTAGGTATGCCCACCGGTCCCCCCGCCAGTGACGAGCAGCCGGAAGGAACGGGGAAGCGCGGAAGAAAGGTTCACCCGGCCACCCTAACCGCCCTGCCGGGGCAGGCCGCGGCGCCGGGTGGCCCGACGCGGGCCGCACTGCCGGACGGGGGCGCCGCCGACGGCCGCGAACGCCGACAATCCGCCCGAATCGGCCGCGCGGAGCGGGCGACCGCTACTTCTCGGCGTGCTGGCCCAGGTAGAAGAGCAGCATGATGAACCCGGCGAACAGGTGCGTGCCCGCGATGTAGAAGAAGGCGCGCAGGGCCACGCCCTTCGCCTTCCACTTCTCCTGCGCGGCGGCCGCGGCCCGCTCGTCCTGGGTGGCGTCCGTCATGGCGGTGGGGCTCCTCCGGTGGATCGCGTGGTTCCGGCAGTCTAAGGGCTCAGCGGGTGGCCCCGGCGGATCAGGCCGAGTCTCCCGGGCGGACCAGGCCCGCCTCGTACGCGAAGATCACCGCCTGCGCCCGGTCGCGGAGGTCCAGCTTCCCCAGCACCCGGCCGATGTGCGTCTTCACCGTCTGCTCCGCCAGGACCAGGTGAGCGGCGATCTCCTGGTTCGACAGCCCCCGCGCGATCAGCTCCAGCACCTCCGTCTCCCGCGGGGTCAGGCCGTTCAGCCGCAGGGCCGGATCCTTGCGCGGTGCCGGCCGCTGCCGTACGAAGTCCGCGATCAGCCGGCGCGTCACCGACGGTGCCAGCAGCGCCTCGCCCGAGGCGACCACCCGGACCGCCGCGATCAGGTCCGCCGGCGGGGCGTCCTTCAGCAGGAACCCGGACGCGCCCGCGCGCAGCGCCTCGTACACGTAGTCGTCGATGTCGAAGGTGGTCAGCATCAGCACCTTCGGCCGGTGCGTCACCCCCGGCGGCGGGTCCAGCAGCTCGCGGGCCGCGGACAGCCCGTCCAGCTCCGGCATCCGTACGTCCATCAGCACCACGTCGGGGTGCACCGTGCGCGAGACCTGGATCCCCTGGCGGCCGTCGGGGGCCTCGCCCACCACGTCGATGTCGGCCTGCGCCGACAGCAGCGCGGCGAACCCCGCCCGGACCATGGCCTGGTCGTCGACGATGATCACGCGGATGGTCAACTGGGCTCCTCGGTACGGGAGTCGTGCGGGTCGTGCGGGTCGAGGGGGAGCCGGGCGGCCACCCGGAAACCGCCCTCGGGCAGCGGTCCCGCGTCCAGGGTCCCGCCGGTCAACCGTACGCGCTCGCGCATCCCCACCAGGCCGTGCCCCGTCCCGGAACCCTCCAGCTCCACCACCGCGTCCCGGGCCGGGCCGTTGACGACCAGCACCAGCAAGTCGCCGTCCTCGGCGGAGCGCGTCACCGAGACGCGGGCCGACGCGCCCGGGGCGTGCCGCACCACGTTGGCGAGGGCCTCCTGCACGATGCGGTACACCGACAGGTCCACGGCCGGCGGCACCGGCGCCTCCGCCAGCTCCGCGGCCAGGGAGCACTCCACCGGCTGCCCCGCCCGTACGGTCGCCTCCACCAGCTGCTGGATCCGCGCGATGCCCGGCTGCGGTGCCCGCTCCCCGTCCGCACCGCCGGAACCCGAGTCGCCCCGCAGCACCGTCAGCAGCCGCCGCATCTCGCCCAGCGACTCGCGTGCACTGGCGGCGATCGCCGCGAACTCCTCCCGTACCGGCTCCTCCATGCCGGGCAGCCGGTACGGCGCGGAGTCCGCCTGCACGGTGATCACCGACATGTGGTGGGCCACCACGTCGTGCAACTCCCTCGCGATCCGGGCGCGTTCCTCCAGCAGCGTGCGCCGGGCCCGCTCCGCTTCGCTGATGCTCTCCTGCTCGGCGATGCGCTGCCGCGCGTCACCCAGCCCGCGCAGCGCGCCCGTCACGGCCAGCACGCAGCCGCTGAGTACGAACAGCAGGGCCACGGTGTTCGTCACCCCGGCCGGCGGGAAGAAGCCGAGCACCACCCCGGCCGCACCCGTCGCCAGCCCCACCTGCACCAGCGTCCGCACCGGCTCGCGCAGCCCCAGGCACACCATCAGCACCAGGTACCCGACCACCACCATCGGCGTCCACGGCCAGGAGTGCCCGGCCACCCGGTCCGCCCCGGTCAGCAGCACCGCCCCCAGGACGTCCGCGAGCAGCACGACGCCCCAGGCCGCCAGCGGACGCGACACCGCCAGCAGCAGCGGCACCGTCTGTGCCACGCCCAGGGCCCCGGCCCAGCCGCCGCCCATCCCGTAGTCGTTGGTCAGCACCGCGATCGTCACCGGCAGCAGCGACACCACGAAGACGCCCGTCACGGCGAAGGGCATCATCCGCTGCCACGCCCTGGGCGCCCGCGCCAGCAACGGCTCGCCCGCCCGCGCGGGCGTCCGCAGCGCCACGGCGAACTGCGCGAACGCACCGGGCGCACGCGGCTCGCGGGTCCTTCCGGCCGGCCGGTCCCCGGCGCCCGTCTCTCCCGTACCGGCCGGCTTGCGCACTCTCAGGCTCATGATCCCGCCAGCCTATGCGCACGCGCCGCCGCCCGGGATCCGCAGCCGTCTCGTTCCCCCGGCGCATCCCGCTCGTTGAGCGGGCATGGAGCTGCTGCCGACCATCGCGGGGCCGGGCGTCGGTGAACGGGCCGACGCCGCGGCCGATGCCGCCTGCCACCTCTACGACGCCGTCGCGCCCTGGAGCGGCGGGGGGCCCGGAGGGTGGAGCCGGACCGCCGCCGAGGACGCCGCCGAGACCATCGAGACCACCGCGCACGCCCTCGCGTACATCCACCCGCGCGCCGAGGTGATCCTCGCGCCGGTGCACGCGGCCCTGGCGGACCTGCGCCGCCAGCTCGCGCTCGCCCCGGCCGACCCGCTGACCGCCGAGGGCGTCCCGGTGGCCCCCCGCACGGTCGGCAACCCGCGCCGCACCCGCTGGGTGCGGGTGCTCACTGCGCCAGCGCCCCGGCAACCGCCGTCTGGTACAGCTTCCTGATCTCCGCGCCGAAGTAGGAGCTGTACGAGGTGTCCGCGGTCGGCCCGCCCGTCTTCCAGCCGCCGATCACCCCGACGACGTCCCCGGTCATCGTCTGCGCGTCGTAGCGGGCGAGGAAGGGGCCACCGCTGGTCCCGCCCGGATAGCCGGTGCAGTCGATCTTCAGGAAGGATCCGGGGCTCTTCGGGTCGCCGCTGGTGAACTTGGTCGTCCTGTTCACGCACACGCGCGGGCGGGCGGCCGCCGCCGGATGGCCGATCAGGGTGACCTTGGGGTGGTTGAAGGCGGCCCCGGTCACGAGCCGGTTCCCGCCGACGACGTCCTCCACCGGGAGGCCGTCCGCGCCCGGCCCGACCTGGGCGAAGGCCACGTCGAGGGTGGCCGCCCGGTCGGGCCCGTCGGTGCGGTACCGGGGGGCGATCCACACCTTCGAGCGGCCCGCGGCGTCGCGCAGCACCGGGAAGAGCCCGTACGGGCGCGGCTTCGCGCGCGTGTACTGCGGCACGAAGGCCACCTGGCGGGTGTCCGTGCCGAGCAGGCAGTGGGCCGCGCTGAGCACCATGTCGCGGCCGGGGGAGGAGACGACGCTGGCGGTGCAGAAGTAGGCGCCGCTGCCCTGCATGACGAACATCCGGCCGACGACCGGGACCCCGTTGAAGTCCTGTCCGACGCCGTTCGTGGCCGGCACCGCCGCCTTGGCGGGCCGGCTCGGCACGGGCACGGGCGAGGGTACGACGGGTACGGCGGGCTCGGTCGGCGGCGCGGGTGCCGGTACGGGAGGCGCGGGCGTGTCCGCCGCCGGGCCGGGGACCGCGGCGTCGGGCGCTTCGGGGACGGGCACGGGGACGGGGACGGCGGCGTCGGGGGCGGCCGGCACGTCCGGCGCGTCCGGTGGGGCCGGGTCGGCCGGCGCGTCCGGTGGGGCCGGGTCGGCCGGCGCGTCCGGTGGGGCCGGTTCGGCCGGTTGGGCCGGGTCGGCCGCCGGGGACGGGGCCCGGGACGGGTCCGGGGTCGCCGGAGCGGCCGCCGCCGGGGCGGGGTCGGCGGGCGGGACGGGTACCGCGGCCGGTGCCGGGTCGGGTACGGGCAGGGCGGAGGCCATCCGGTCCTCCGTCCAGAACGCCGTGGCCTCCCGCGCGGACCAGTGCTCGGAGGCCGCCTCGGCCCGCTCCGTCCTCGCGACGGGCAGCGCCCCGCCCGGCAGCATCAGGGCGGCGGCCGCCGCGGCCGCCGCCGTCGCCACCGTCAACAAACGTCGCATGTCTCGCTCGCTCCTGTCGTGACCGTCCTAGACGGCCTGGGGGAAACGGAACAGCCTGCCCGGATCGTGGGCCCGCCTGATCCCCTCCAGGCGGGGGAGGTTGGACCCGTAGTAGGCCTCGCGCCAGCCGGCGAGTTTCGGATCGGCGTAGTTCTGGTAGGCGCGGCCGCCCGCCCACGGGCGCAGGTCCCGCCACAGCCCGTCGAGCCAGCCCTGGTGCCGGGAGACCTCGGCGGCCGTCGCCGACTCCGGCCAGTACGCGAGGTACTGGGCCAGGAAGGCGCTGTCCCGGTGCACGAACGCGGTGGCCGCAGCGGGCACCCGGTTCACGGCCCCGCCGCACACCCCGTCGAACTGGACCACCCCGAACCCGCCGCCCGGCACCTCGCGCCCGTAGCGCCGGACCGCGGCCAGCACCGCCTCCACCGCGCCCTCCGGCAGCCCTTCACCGCCCTCACCGCCCCAGAAGTCGGAGCGTGCCGCGTACGAGGCCCGGCCCAGACGCCCCCGCGGGTCCCGGCCGGGCAGCCGCCCCGGCAGCCTGCACTGCTCGGGACCGCGGTCCCCGCAGCCGGCCATGGCCCGCACGGTGTCCCCGTAGCCCCGTACGGCGAACCAGCTGTCCCGCGCCTCCCGGCCCACCAGGCCGGCCAGCCGGGTCAGCTCCCGCTCCAGCTCCGCCCGCCCGTCCAGGCACACCGCCCTGAAGGAGGGCGCGGCGTCCCGCCCGGCCTCCACGGTGAACTCCAGCTGGCTCCAGAACGGGTCCGGCAGCCCGACCAGCCAGCGCTGCCAGCCCCGTACCACCGCCGCGGAGTCCCCGGCGGGCCAGTGCAGTTCGGCGTACGCGGCGTCGCCGACCGGATGGGTGCGCAGCCGGAACTCGGTGACCACGCCGAAGTTGCCGCCCCCGCCGCCGCGCAGCGCCCAGTACAGGTCGGGGTCCCGGTCGGCGCCGGCATCGCGGACCACCCCGTCCGGGGTGACCACGCGGGCGCCGGAGAGCCGGTCGGAGGTGGTCCCGTAGGCCCGTGAGCCCAGGCCCAGCCCGCCGCCGAGGGCGAGCCCGGCGATACCGACGGAGGGGCACAGCCCGGCGGGGACGCCCAGGCCGCGCGCGGCGAGGGCCGCGTGCACATCGGCGAGCCGGGCCCCGGCGCCGACCCGCACCTCCTCGCCCAGGACCGCCACCGAGGCCATCGCCCCGGTGTCCACCACCAGCGCGCCGGCGGCCGTCGACCACCCGGCGTAGCTGTGGCCGCCGCCGCGCGGCACCACCGCGGCGGCGGAGCGGCGGGCGAAGTCGACGCAGACGGCCACGTCCCCGGCGTGCGCGGGGTAGGCCACGGCCCCGGGAGCGACGGTGTCGTAGCGGGGCTGGAAGAGCTGCCGGGCCTCGGCGTAGTCCGCGTCCCCCGGCAGGACCAGCCGGCCGTCCATCGCGCGGCCGAGCGCTCCGAAGTCGGGCCCCGCCCCCGCCGTCGTACGCGCACCCCGCCGCGTACCGCCGCCCCGTGGGCCGTCCGCCCGCGCGCTCGCCCCGGTGGCGGCGACGACGGCGGCTGCCGTACTCGCGAGGACCCGGCGGCGTGGAAGGCTCATCCCTCCTTCCTGCCACCGCCGGGCCCGATCGCCGCGCAGGCGGGCCCGCCGGGCGCCGCTTCCCGCCCGAACGGACCACGGCCGCGCCGCCGCCGCGCGGGCGGACGGCTCCCGCACCGGCTTTAACGTTCCGTCAACTCCGCCAGCGCCGCGCGGGCCGCGCTCTCGCCCTCCTCGTACGCGTGGGCCCGCGCCTCCCGGACGGCGTCGTCGAGCTGGCGCACCGCTTCGCCCCTGCGGCCCGTCGCGGCCAGCGCCTCGCCGTACAGGGTGCGCAGCACCACCCGCCGGGGCGCCGCCGCCGGCGGGGCGGCGAGGGCCAGGCCGCGGAACGCGTGGTCGGCGGCCGCCTCGGGCGCGCCCACGGTCAGCAGGTGCTCCGTGAGGTGCTGGTGGGCCAGGGCGGCCGTGTCCGTGCGGCCCGCCCGCTCGGCCAGCGTGAGCGCCGCGGCCAGCAGCTCCGCGGGCCGGGCGCGTTCGCCCGCCCGTACGAGGGCGACGGCGAGGTTGATCCGGGCGATGGCCTCCGCGTTGGCGTCCCCCGCCCGGGCCGCGAGGCCCGGTGCCCGCTCCAGCTGCGCGAGGGCCTCCCCGGGGCGGCCCTCCTCGGACAGCACCCAGCCCAGCAGCGCCCGGGTGCGCGACTGGGCGCCGGGGTCGCCGTCGGCTTCGGCACAGGCCAGCGCCCGTTCGAGCAGCGGCACCCAGCCGTCGCGGACCTGCCACACGATCAGCGGCCACTGGAGCAGCACCAGCCGCCAGGCGCGGTCGTGCAGCCCGGCGGCGACGGCCGACTCGACCGCGCCGCGCAGCGCGTCCCGTTCGGCGGAGAACCACGCCAGGGCGTCCGCGCGGTCGGCGAACGGCCGCACCGGGGCGGCCCGCCGGGCCCCCGCGGGCAGCGCGCAGCAGGGCTCGCTGCCCGGCTCGGCGGCGGCACAGGCCGCGAGGAGCGTGCGCAGCCAGTGGTCGAGCAGCCGCAGCAGCCCCTCCGGGTCGTGACCCGGCGACAGGCTGCGCGCGTAGAGCCGTACCAGGTCGTGCACCGCGTAGGACTGCGGGCCCGCCTCCACCACCAGCTGGGCGGCGGCCAGCTGGTCCAGGGCGGAGGCGGCCTGGCTGGGCAGGCAGCCGCCGAGCGCGGCGGCGGTGCGGATGTCGAGGGCGGCCCCGGTGTGCGGTCCGAGGTGGTGGAACATCCGCCGGGCCGGTTCCGGCAGGTGCTGCACCGTGAGGCGGAGCGCGGCGGCGACACCGGTGTTCCCCACGTTCAGCAGGTCCAGCCGGGTGTGCTCGTCGGCGAGTTCGCCGGCGAAGGCGGCGAGCCCCTGGTGCGGGCGGGTGGCGAGCCGGGCGGCCGCCACGCGCAGGGCCAGCGGCAGTCCGTCGCACAGCCCGGCGAGGCGCGCCGCGGCCTCCGGCTCGGCCGCGATCAGGTCCGCGCCCAGGACGGCGGCGAGCAGCTCGGTGGACTGCGCTGCGGGCAGCTCGCGCACCGGTACGGGGCGGGCGGCGTCGGAGACCACGAGCTCGCCGAGCCGGCTGCGGCTGGTGACGAGGGTGACGCAGCCGTCGCCGGGCAGCAGCGGCCGCACCTGTTCGGAGTCACGGGCGTTGTCGAGCACGACCAGCATCCGGCGCCCGGAGGTCAGCTCCCGGTAGCGGGCGCCGAGGGCCTGCGGGGAGTCGGGCATCCGCTCGGCCGGCAGGCCGAGCGCGAGCAGGAACTCGCGCAGCACGGAGGTGGTGTCCCGGGCCGGGATGGGGCTGTAGCCGTGGAGGTCGGCGAAGAGCCGGCCGTCGGGGAAGTCCGCGCGGTGCAGGTGCGCCCAGTGCAGGGCCAGCGCGGTCTTCCCGACGCCGGCGCTGCCGGTGAGCATGACGACGGGGCCGGGGTCCGCGGCCGCGGCGCGGTCGAGCGCCGCCAGTTCGCCGGTGCGGCCCGTGAAGCCGCCGGGGCGGCGAGGCAGCAGCTGGGGCCCCGTCACCGCGCGGGCGCCCGGGGACGCTTCCCCGTGCCCGGCGCCGGCCGCCCCGGCCGCTTCCTCGGCCGCCGCGCCTCCGGTTCCCTCTCCGCTCCGCCCGGGGTCCCCGCCTGGCTCGCCGGACACCCTGGCGACCGTGTCGGCCGCCCCGGCCGCCACCGTCACGGGCGCCGTCGCGGCCCGCGCGGGTTCGCCGGCCCGCAGCAGAGCGGTGTACGCGTCCGAGAGCACCGCTCCGGGATCGACGCCCAGCTGCTCGGCGAGCAGTTCCCGCGTGCGGTGGTACCAGTCCAGGGCGTCCGACTGCCGGCCAGACCGGCCCAGCGCCAGCATCAGCGCGGCGACCAGCGGCTCCCGCAACGGGTGCAGCACGGCCTCCGCCCGCAGCAGGGCCGCCGCGGCGGCGTGCTCGCCGAGCATCGAGTGCGCCCCGGCCAGGTCCTCCACGGCCGCCAGCCGCAGCTCGTCCAGCCCGTGCGCGGCGGCCTCCAGCAGGGGCCCGCCCACGGTCCCGCCCAGCGCGGGCCCCTCCCACAGCGCGAGAGCCTCCAGCAGCAGCCGTGCCGCCCGTGCCGGTTCGTGCTGTTCCCTGGCGAGCCGGTGCAGCCGCTCGAAGCGGTGGGCGTCCACCAGGGATTCGGGCAGGCGCAGCGCGTACGCCGGTCCCTGGGTGAGGAGTTCGACCCCGTGGGCGGCCGCGCCGTGCTCGGCGAGCAGGGCCCGCAGCCTCGAGACGTGGCCCTGCAGTACCGTTCGGGAGTGCCGTGGCGGGTCCTCGTCCCACAGCGCCCGGGTCAGCCGGTCCACGCCGACGGCCGCGTTGGGCCGCAGCAGGAGCATCGCCAGCAGACTGCGCCGCTTGGCGGGGCCCAGCTGCACGGGCCTTCCGCACTCCGACACCAAGGAGACCGTCCCCAGCACGCGGAACTCCATGCATGCCCCTTCCATTCGCTTTCCCCCCGCCCGAGCATATGTCTGCGTATTTCGGCGCATGAGGGGGATCCCGGCCAATCGCCACCGGCCCGTTCGCCGCCCCGCACCGCCCGCACCTGCGGGAACGCGCGGGCGGGCACCGGAACGACCGCATGGCGCAAGTATCGGTGACGCTTCCTTAGCCGGGCGTTAGGGCCGCGTTTGCGGGCGCTGGAAGGCTGCTCCACGTCGGCCGGTCCGCACCACGGCACCCGTCCTCCCAGCCCCGTGGGGGCGGGGGCCGGTGCGGACCGGCCGGCATCCTCCGAAGACGAGTGGGAAACGGGGAGTCACCTTCATGGCTTTGTCCATCGTCCGTGCCCCGGCCCTCGCGGCCTCCACCCTCGCCCTGGCGGGCGTCGCGCTGACCGGCGTGGCCTCGGCCGCCCCGGCGCCGGGCCAGCCCCCGGTGGCGGCCGCCGGCTACTGCCACGTGTCCGGACTCGGCGGCGACTGCATCTGCGAGTACGGGGAGGCCTGGCAGACCTTCCCGAACGGGCAGCGGCAGGTCTTCATCGTCGGCACCGACTTCGCGGTGCGGACCCGGTACAGCCACGCGAGCGGCGGCTGGTCCGGCTGGGAGCCGATGGGCGGCGAGGTCCGCAGCGGCGTCCGGACCGAGGGCAACAACACCTGGAACCCGACGATCTCCGTCGTGGGCATGGACGGCGACCGCTGGTCCCGCCACCGTCTGAACAGCGGCAGCTGGACCGCCTGGCAGAGCTGACCGCTCTCCCCGAAGGCCCCGGGCGGGGGTAGCGGTGCTGCACCTCCGCGACGCCCGCCCGGCCCCCCACCGCGGGGGGGGGGGGGGGGGGGGGGGGGGGGGGGGGGGGGGGGGGGGGGGGGGGGGGGGGGGGGGGGGGGGGGGGGGGGGGGGGGGGGGGGGGT